>NC_017384.1:2184166-2500000 GCF_000223375.1 Ketogulonicigenium vulgare WSH-001
CCCCCCGCCGACCGGGTCGAGATCTGCTTTGCGGGCCGCTCGAACGTGGGGAAATCCTCGCTGATCAATGCGCTGACGGGTCGTAAATCGCTGGCGCGCGCCTCGAACACGCCCGGCCGCACGCAAGAGCTGAACTTTTTTGCCTTGGGCGAAGACCGCTATATGGTCGACTTGCCCGGCTATGGCTATGCCAATGCGCCGCTTGCCGTGGTCGAAAAGTGGCAAAAGCTGCTGAAGTCCTATCTGTCGGGTCGCCAGACCCTGCGCCGCGCCTTTGTGCTGATCGATTCGCGCCACGGGGTGAAATCGGTCGATGACGAGATCATGAACCTGTTAGACAAGTCCGCCGTCACCTTCCAGGTGGTGATGACCAAGGCGGATAAAGTCTCGAAAGCCGAGCTTGCGGCGAATTTCGAACAGGTGAAAGGCGCGCTGAAAAAGCACCCCGCCGCCTATCCCGAGGTCGTGCTGACCTCGTCCGAAAAGGGCGACGGGATCGAGACGTTGCGCGCGATTATCGCCGGCCTAATCTAGCCGAGGCCGCCAAACGCGCTTGGCAGGGGCTTCGGTTGGCCTTAAGACCCCCTCGAAACCCTTTGCCCTTGGGGCCGCCATGAGATTGCAAAAGATGAACCGCGACTGGATATCGACGGCCAAAACGCTGGCCGAAGCTTTGCCCTATTTGCAGCGCTATGCGGGCGCGACTGTTGTCGTGAAATTCGGCGGCAATGCCATGGGCGATGACGCGGCGATGGCCGAATTCGCGCGCGATATCGTTCTGATGCGTCAGGTTGGCGTCAATCCCGTGGTCGTCCACGGCGGCGGCCCGATGATCAACGAGATGCTGGAAAAGCTGGGCATCAAATCGGAATTCATCCGCGGCAAGCGCGTGACCGACAAGGCCACCGTCGAAGTGGTCGAAATGGTGCTGTCGGGCGTCGTCAACAAGCGCATCGTGCAGGCGATCAACGACCAGGGCGGCCGCGCCGTCGGCATTTCGGGTAAGGATGACGACCTGATGGTCTGCGTCGCCGACAACCCCGAGCTGGGCTTTGTCGGCAAACCGGTCGAGATGAACGTGCAGGTGCTGCGCGATCTGTTCACCGCCGGCATTATCCCCGTCGTCGCCCCCGTCGCAACCGGCATGGCCGATAACGAGACGTTCAACGTCAACGGCGACACTGCTGCGGGTGCCATCGCGGGCGCGCTGAAAGCCGACCGCCTGCTGTTGCTGACCGATGTCGCGGGAATCAAGAATAAAGAGGGTCAGGTGATGACCCAGCTTGATCCCGAGCAGATCCTAGAGCTTATTGCAGATGGCACGATTTCGGGCGGGATGATCCCAAAGACCGAAACCGTTCTGGACGCGATCGAGGCTGGCGTGCGCGCCGTGGTGATCCTTGACGGTCGCCTGCCCAATGCAACGCTGCTAGAGCTGTTCACCGAACATGGTGCGGGATCGATCATTCGCAATCCGAACCCGCCGCCGCGTCGCACCAGTCGCCGTTAAAGCCAGGCGGGCGCTAAATCAGCGCCTCAGCCGCAGCGGCACGGATCTGGCGGGTCAGCCCCGCCAGGCCATCCATCGCAAGGCGGCTGACCTGCCAGTACAGCGGCACGTCCAGCGGCGTCTGCGGCACCAATTCGACCAGACGCCCGCTGGCCAGATCGTCGGCGATCAATACTTCGGGGTTCATGCCCCAACCAATCCCCAGGCGCGCCGCATCGACAAAGCCCTGCACGGCGGGCAACCAATGCGTCGGCAATTGGGGCGCGGCATCAAAAACCTGCTTGGCCCATTGCTGTTGCAACATATCCTTGCGGTTAAAGCGCAGCGCGGGCGCGCGCATCAGCGCCTCAGGCGTGATCCCATCCGCAAAATAGCGCGCGACATAGGCAGGGCTTGCCGTCGCGCGATAGCGCATTTTCCCTAAAAACTGGATATGACAGCCCTGCACCGCGCGCGCATCCGCGGTCACGGCAGCGCTGACCTGTCCGCGTCGCAGCCAGTCGCTGGTATGATCCTGATCATCCAGCGCGATGTCCAGCAGCGTGTTGTTCTGCTGCCCAAACGCCGCCATCGCCTGCAAAAACCAGGCCCCCAGACTATCGGCGTTTACCGCAATATGCACAGAGACCGGCAGGCTTGTGCCATCGGCCAAGGCAGGCAGATGCTGCATCAATTCCGCCTCGAGCATGCCCAGCTTTTCCATATGGCGGCACAGCCAATCCCCCTGCGCGGTGGCAAGGCAGGGCGTGCCGCGCTGGATCAGAACGGTGCCCAAACGCTCCTCAAGATGCCGCACGCGCTGCGAGATGGCCGAGGGTGTCACGCCAAGGCGATGGGCCGCCCCCTCAAAGCTGCCAGTCTGCACGATTAGCGCGACGGCACGGGCGGCGGCATAATCCAGCATGATTAGAATTCCTAAATTCGCATCAGTTTCTTTAATTTGATTAAACTGATGCCGGCACCTAAGGCAAGGGCATGGAACTCTCTGTCTTTCTCACCGGCCTTGCGATGGGCCTTAGCCTGATCGTCGCCATTGGCGCGCAAAACGCGTTCGTCCTGCGGCAAGGGCTGCGGGGCGAACATATCCTTGTCATCTGTCTGATCTGTATCGCGTCAGATATCGCGTTGATTACGCTGGGGGTTGGTGGCTTTGGCAGCCTGATTCAAACCCTGCCATGGCTGGAAATGCTGCTGCGTTATGGCGGCGCGGCGTTTCTGATCATCTATGGCGCGCGCAGCCTGTATTCCGCGCTATTTGGCAGCGGCGGGCTAGAGCCGGATAAATCCCGCCCTGCCCTGACATTGCCCGCGGCGGTGATGACCTGTCTCGCGCTGACATGGCTGAACCCGCATACGTATTTGGATACGGTGGTTTTTCTGGGCGCAGTCTCGACCCGCTTTCCCGATGACCTTTTGGCCTTTGGCACCGGGGCGGCAACCGCATCGCTGCTGTTCTTTTTCGCCCTTGGCTATGGCGCGCGCTATCTGCGGCCCATTTTTGCCGATGCGCGGGCCTGGCGGGTGCTGGAGGCGGCGATTGCCCTGATCATGTGGACAATCGCCTTCCAGTTGGTCAGTGGTTCAGGATCTGGCTGAGGAACAGCTTCGTCCGCTCGGACTGCGGGTTGTTGAAGAATTCCTTGGGCTCGTTCTGCTCGACGATCTGGCCTTGGTCCATAAAGATCACGCGATCCGCCACGGCCTGTGCAAAGCCCATTTCATGGGTCACACACAGCATGGTCATCCCCTCGTCCGCAAGCTCGATCATCGTGTCCAGCACCTCTTTGATCATCTCGGGGTCGAGGGCCGAGGTCGGCTCGTCGAACAGCATGATGCGCGGCTTCATACACAGGCTGCGGGCGATGGCGACGCGCTGCTGTTGGCCGCCCGACAACTGGCCGGGGTATTTCAGCGCCTGATCGGGGATGCGCACCTTGGTCAGGTAGTGCATCGCCAGCTCTTCGGCCTCTTTCTTTGGCATCTTGCGCACCCAGATCGGCGCAAGGGTGCAGTTCTCGAGGATCGTCAGATGCGGGAAAAGATTAAAGTGCTGGAACACCATCCCAACCTCGGACCGGACGCGGTCGATGTTCTTCAGATCAGAGGTAAGTTCGGTGCCGTCGACGACGATCTGACCGGATTGGTGCTCTTCCAGCCGGTTGATACAGCGGATCAGCGATGATTTGCCCGACCCCGACGGGCCGCAGATCACGATCCGCTCGCCCGCATAGACGGTCAGGTTGATGTCCCGCAGGACGTGGAAGGCGCCGTACCATTTGTTCATGCCGTTGATTTGGACGGCAACGTCATTTTGGGCGGCGGTTTGTGCGGTCATGGACATATGTGCCCCCTATCGGTGTTCGCGCCGCAGGCGCTTTTCCAGGTAGATCGAGTATCGCGACATCGAGAAGCAGACGACAAAGAACATCAGCCCGACGAACAAGAACAGCTCCCAATAGATGCCGTTCCACGCGGTATTCGCACGGATCGAGTTCAGCAGGTTCACCGGGTCCATCATGCCGATGAACACCACCAGCGTCGTATCTTTGAACAGACCAATAAAGGTGTTCACGATACCGGGGATCGATATTTTCAACGCTTGTGGCAGGATGATCAGCCGCATCGCGCGCCAGTAATCCAGCCCCAGCGCATCAGCCGCCTCGTATTGGCCCTTGGGGATCGCGGCAAGACCGCCGCGCACCACTTCGGCAATATAGGCGGCCGAGAACAGCGTCACCATGATGATCACCCGCAGCATCAGGTCGAAATTCGACCCCGGCGGCAGGAAATAATTCAGCAGCAGCGAGGCGGTGAACAGCCAGACGATCAGCGGCACGCCGCGGATGATCTCGATAAACGCCACAGACAGCTTGTTGATGATGAACATGTTCGACTTGCGACCCAGCGCCAGCAAGATGCCCAGCGGCAGCGACAGGACGATGCCCGAGATGCCAATGATGAACGACAGGGTAAAGCCACCGATATCACGCGACGCAACCCCCGGCAGGCCCACCCCCGGCAATGCGATCTCGCCAATGCGGGTCAGCGCGCCAACGATAGGAAAGGCAAAGCCCAGCGGATTGCCCGAGATACCGAGCCGATTTGCAATCATTGCAAAGGGGTTCAGAAAGAACAGCAGCCCGACGACGACCGCCGCAACAATGCCAAGAATCGCGCCATAGCGGGGCGTGACATAGGCGGCACAGCCGATGGTCACAGCGATAGCGATAATCACCGAGACCGGGCCCCAAATCGTGCCGCCCCAGATCAGGGTGAACATGATGAATGGGGTCAGCAGCGAGAACCACAGCATTTTGCGCGGCAGCGACTGAAACAGGATCGGCGCGATGGCGATCAGGAACAGCACAAAGGCCAGCACAATGCGCCAATATCCGTCGCGCGGATAGAAGCCGAACAGCAATTGCGGCCAACGTTCGGTAATCACCGCGAAACAGGCGACATTCGCGCCCGATCCATAGATTTCATCGCGGATCAGCCGGCATTCCGCCAGCGAGCTGGCGTTCCAGATGCCTCCCAGCATCCAGGGCGCCACATGCGAGACGACCCAATAGACAGCATAGACCGACGCAATCGTCAGGATGATGTTCAGCCAGCTGGAAAACAGATTGGCGCGCACCCAACTCCATGCACCGCTTTCATTCCCCGGCGGGGCTTCGGGCGGCAGCATCGTCTCGCGCACATAGGCGATTTTGGAATCGGCCATCTTAGCGCTCCTTCAATTTGACGCGGGCGTTGAACCAGTTGCCGACGCCTGCAATCATCAGGCTAAGGACAAGATAGAACATCCCCATCAGCAACATGCCTTCCAGCTCGCGCCCGGTTTGGTTGATGGTGATGCCGCCCAAAGTGGCGCGCACATCCATGTAACCCACAGCAATCGCCAGCGAGGAGTTCTTGGTCAGGTTCAGATATTGAGAGATCATCGGCGGCACGATCACACGCATCGCCTGCGGCAAGATCACCATAGTCATCGAACGGCCTGCCGGCATACCCAGCGCGGCGGCGGCCTCGGACTGGCCCTTGGGCACAGCCATGATGCCGCTGCGGACGATCTCGGCGATAAAGGCGCCGGTGTAGAGCGACAGCGCCAGCCATAGCGCCACCAGCGAGGCGCGCACGTTAAAGCCGCCGGTAAAGTTGAACCCGCCCAGTGCCGGAATATCCAGCGCGATCGAGGGGTTAAACGCAGGTGCGCCAAAGGGCGTGGTCAGCGCGGCCCAGATGATCGGCGCGATATACAGCGCCCATAGCAGCGCCACGATTCCCGCCAAAGCCGCAGCGGTCGAGGCGGCCGTTTGCGAGGGCACATATTTCAGTGCCGGGCGCAAAGCGCGGCGGGTATAGATGAAGACCGCGACCACAATGGCCAACTGCAGCAGGAACAGCAGCGTGAAAACAATGCCGCCTTGCAGCAGATAGACGAGGCCGGTGATCCCAAGCACGATGCCCGCCGCCAGCCAGCGCGACATCGGCGGCGTGCCGGTCGCGATCTGACGCTTGCGCGAGGCGCTCCATTGTTGCCAGGCGACGCCAAGACCGACGATGAATGCGGCCAGCACCAGCCACGCGCCGGGCGTGAAAACGGGGCCAGGAATATAGATGCCGCGGTTCGTGATCGCGATCGAATCCCATAGCAGCATCGATGCATCGCCACTGCCAAAGGCACGCGGGGCTGGCGTCGATTCGGAGACCATCGCATAGATCAGCAAGATCCACAGCAGCAGCGGCACGTTGCGAAAACCCTCGATATAGACGGCCATCAGACGCGCCACGATCCAGTTTTTCGACAGGCGCAGCACACCTGCCATAACGCCGATCACCGTCGCCAGCACACAGCCCATCGCCGCCACCAGCAGCGTGTTCAGGATGCCGACGACCGCCGCCCGCCCATGGGTCGATGTGCTGTCATATGAGATCAGGCGCTGGTTGATGTCGTAGTTCGAGCGCTGCCCCAGAAAGCTGAAGCTGAATGTTTTACCAAGCCTTGAAAGATTTTCTATCGTATTCCCCACCAGCCACCAGAATCCCAGCGCGAACAGGATCAGCGCGATGATCTGAATGGTGATGGAGCGATAGCGGGTATCCGAAAGCAACTGTCCGATTTGAAAGGACTCTTTCGGAGGCTGTGTCGAAATCGACATAAAATTCTCCCTGTCGTGCGCGGCTTATACTTGGGGGGATCTACAGTCCCGTCCACGCAGTCACTGGCTGCCATTGCGGCCAGAAATGGAAAAGGCGCGACCCCGTGGGATCGCGCCGATGTCTTTAGCGGAAGGGCATCGCGTATTGCAGACCGCCCTGGGTCCACAGTGCGTTCAGACCGCGATCCAGACCAATCGGCGTATCGGTGCCGAGGTATTTCGCGAAAATCTCGCCGTAGTTACCTTCGGCTGCGATGGCGCGCTTGGCCCATTCAGCGTCCAGACCCAGCTGCTCGCCCAGATTCCCTTCGGTGCCGAGGATACGGTTGATCTCGGGGTTGTCGGTACCGGCCGACAGTTCCTCGATATTGGCCGAGGTGATGCCGTATTCTTCAGCCGCGACCAGCGCGAAGAAGCTCCAGCGGACGATATCGCCCCATTGGTTGTCGCCGTGACGCACGACCGGGCCGAGCGGCTCTTTCGAGATGATCTCGGGCAGGATGATGTGATCGCCGGGCGCCTCGAAAGTGGCGCGGGTGGCGGCCAGTCCGGATGCATCGGTGGTATAGGCGTCGCAGGCGCCAGCCAGATATTGCTGTTGGCCTTCGGCGTTGGTTTCAATCGGAACCGGCTCATAGCTGATGCCATTGGCGCGGAAGAAGTCGGCCAGGTTCAGCTCGGTCGTGGTGCCGGTCTGGATGCAGACGGTCGCGCCGTCCAGCTCGTGCGCCGAGGTGACGCCCAGCGAAGTCGGAACGATAAAGCCTTGGCCGTCGTAATAGTTCACGCCGACGAAATCAAAAGCCAGCTCGACGTCACGCTGGAAGGTCCAGGTGGTGACGCGCGACAGCATGTCGATCTCGCCCGATGCCAGCGCGGTAAAGCGGGTGGCACCGGTGGTCGGCACAAAGTTCACTTTGGTGGGGTCGCCCAGAACGGCTGCCGCAACAGCGCGGCAAACAGCAACGTCAAAACCTTCCCAAACGCCGTCTGCATTGGGCGCTGCAAAGCCCGCAAGACCGGTGTTGGTGCCGCAGTTCAGCACGTCGCGCGCCTTAACGTCGTCGAGCGTGGCCGCTTGCGCAAGGCCAGTGCCCATTGCCAATGCACCCATCGCACAGAAAACTAGCGATTTCTTCATTCTTCTTCTCTCCCTGATCCGCTGGCCCGATTTTGGCCAGTCGTTACGCCCACCGCGTCATGCGGCAGACGGTGGCGAAGCCACCGCAGGGTCCCAAGTCGGGGTAACCCCACGGCTTGCCAGTCAGCTTGGCCGCAAAGCCATTTGACCGTCAAGCATTAGAAGACAGGAGTTCAGGAAATGGATCAGGTGTTTTTTGACCGATATGTCGAAAAAAATTGCGCGGATTGACGCCTGCCTACCGGCTGACCGCATAAAGTTGGGCGGCGCTTAAAAAACTGGCGGCTTTTGTGCGCGTCATTTCAGCAGCTTCTTCGTCCTCGCCCCATTGGGCAATCTGCCAGTTCTCATCCAGACGCGACAGGGTCCAGGCCTCATCCGCGCTCAGGCGGCCATGCGCCACCGCCAGTCCCAAGATCAGCGAGCCGGACAGGCTGACGAGGTCGTGAAGGGCGGCAAGGCCAATATCGGAGTGTGCGGCGACGGCGTCTTGCAGGCGCGACAGCGCGATCGGGTCCTGAGCGACGGGCATGATTCCCTGCTGCACGACCAGCCTTGCGCCAAAATGATCCGCCGCCCAATCCAGCAATGGGTCCCACTGGGCGGCCTGATGCTGCGCCAAAGCGTCACTCTCTTCCTCGCGGTAGCACAGCATATCGGTGCCGCCATAGCCGGCAATCTCGGCCACAACGGCGTCGCGCTTTTCGCCGATATGGTCGATCGCGACATTCACTGCACGCGTAAAGGGCATCGTATCGGGGCGGATGACCTCGCCCTGCGCCTGCCATTCATCCGCGACGGCCTGCGCCAGTTCAGCACTGCCGACCAGAAGATGCGCTTTCGCGGGGGTGCGCAGCGTGCGGCTGTCTAGCAGCACGGCCCAAGCCTCGCCCTGCTGCGAGATTGTCGCCTGTTTCCAAAAACGTTTGGGGGCCCAGTCAGCCATCGGCCAGCTCCGTCATCTGGTCAAAAATCGGCGCGAGTTCGTCGAATCGCGAAATATGGTGATCGGCGACCAGCAGCTCGGGCGCGTGATAGCCCCAGCCAACGGCGATCCGGCGCACACCTGCGGCGGCGGCCATATCCATGTCGAAACTGGTGTCGCCCACCATCACCGCATGGCGCGCCGCGACACCGGTTTCCGCCAGCGCGGCCAGCACCATCGAGGGGTGCGGCTTAGACGGGTGATCATCCGCAACCTGCGTGCTGTGGAACAGGCCGCGCAGCTCGTGCTGGTCCAGCATTGCCTCGAGGCCGCGCCGCGATTTGCCGGTGGCGATGGCCAGCATCGTGCCCGGCGCGCCCGCCAATTGCAGCACCGCATCGCGCGCGCCGGGGAACATCGGCGCATCATGCCCCTGCAGACGCATGGTGCGAAAACTGTCCTTATAGGCCTGCACCAGATCGTCGCGCAGGGCCTGCGTGGCGGTGGGGGCAAGGCGCACCATCGTCTCGGGCAGCGACAGGCCGACAAGGCGCAGCACATCCGCCCGTGCGGGCGCGGCAAGCGAAAGCGCGGCAAAAGCCGCCTCAGCACTGGCCACGATATTATTCTGGCTGTCGATCAGCGTGCCATCGACATCGAAGATCACCAAACGCATTATTTATCCGGCATGTTGAACGGGTCGAGCGGCGCATGTGCCACGTTCCAGCCCAGATAATCCCACGTGCTTTGCATATGCGCCGGCAGCGGCGCCTGCAGTGTCAGCGTCTCTTTGGTGATCGGATGTTCGATGATCAGCGTGCGCGCATGCAGGTGCAGCTTGTTCTGCACGCCGCCGCCAATGCCCGCGCCCCAGCCGTCGCCCGCGTTTTCCGCGTTCGAGCCGCCATATTTGCCGTCACCGATGATCGGATGGCCGATTTCAGCCATATGCGCGCGCAATTGGTGCGTGCGGCCGGTGATCGGCACCAGCGCCATCCACGCCATACGCTGACCCGCCTGATCTTGCACCGCGTAATCGGTATGGGCGCGCTTTGCGCCCTCGGTCGTGGCGACGGCGGCGGGATGGACGCAATGCATCTTTTCATCACCGCGACGGCCCATTTTCACCAGACCGTATTTCACCGAACCGGCCCAAGGGGTCGGGATACCGGCGACAGCGGCCCAATAGATCTTGCGCACATTGCGATGACGCAACGCCTCGGACAAAGCCCGCGCGACGCGATCGGTGCGCGCCAGCAGCAACAGACCCGACGTGTCCTTATCCAGACGGTGCACCAGCTTCGGGCGGTCTTTATAACCGAACATCAGCGCCTCGGTCAGGCCATCGACATGGCGATCCCCCAGACCCGAGCCGCCCTGCGAGGGCAGACCCGGCGGCTTGTTCAGCACGATGATATGTTCATCTTTCCACAGCACAGCGGCTTGGATCATCTCGGCATCCGAGCGCGTGACGCGCGTGCGCACGGCCATCGGGGCCTGCTGCTCGATCTCGGCGCCCAAGGGCGGGATGCGCACGTTCTGGCCGTCTTCAAGGCGCGCGTTCGACTTGACGCGACCGCCATCGACTCGCAGCTCGCCCTTGCGGCACATCTTTTCAATCTGACCCTGAGTCAGATTGGGGAATTTCTTGCGCAGCCAGCGGTCCAGACGCAGATCGCCCTCGCCCTCAGCCACGGTAATGGTTTGCACACCACTCATATCATCGTCCTCGCAATCATCGCGCCAGCAAAGACCGCCAGCACGGACAGACCCACGGATCCGCCCATATACACCAAAGCCTCCAGCGGACGGCCCGCCTCGATCAGGCGCAGGCTATCCAGCGAGAAGGCCGAAAAAGTCGTGAACCCGCCCAATATTCCGGTCATCAAGAAGGCAGGCATGATCCCAGATCGCGGCAGCATCACCCATAGCACGCCCATCAGGGCCGAGCCGATGACATTTACCACAAGGGTTCCGACCGGGGCAGCAACGACCATCAAGGCCAGCGCCCGCAGCACAGCACCGATGGCTCCGCCTGCCGCAATCAGGATCAATGAATTCAGCATCCGCACGCCCTGCCCCGCAAGGGACGCAATGTCAATCACCACCGTCGCGCGTCTGACGTTTCGCACGCAATCCGGCAAAGAATTCGACCCGTTTCTTCAAATCCCGCTCGAACCCGCGATCGACGGGCAGATAATAGACCCCGCGCTTCATGCCATCGGGGAAATAGTTCTGGCCTGAAAACCCGTCCTCGGCCTCGTGGTCATAGGCATAGCCCGCGCCATATCCCTGATCTTTCATCAACCGCGTGGGTGCGTTCAGGATATGTTTGGGCGGCGCGGCAGATCCGGTTTTGCGCGCGGCGTCCTTGGCGGCGGAATAGGCCATGTAACCCGCGTTCGATTTGGGCGCGAGCGAGAGGTAAATCAGCGCCTGCGCCAGCGCGAGTTCCCCCTCGGGGCTGCCAAGACGCTCGTAGGTCTCCCAGGCGTGCAGGCAGATCGTCTGCGCCTGCGGATCAGCAAGGCCGATATCCTCGACCGACATCCGCACCATGCGGCGGGCCAAAAAGCGGGGGTCCTCGCCGCCCAGCAGCATGCGGTTGAACCAATACAGCGCCGCATCAGGATCGCTGCCACGCACCGATTTATGCAGGGCCGAGATCAGATTGTAATGCTCGTCCCCCGATTTATCGTAACGCACGGCACGCTTCATCAGGCGGCGCGACAGATCGTCGGTGGTCAGCGGCTGCTGCACGCGCCAGGCCATGACCTGTTCGATCAGGTTCAACAAGGCGCGGCCGTCGCCGTCCGCCATCTCTAGCAGCGCATCACGGGCGGGGCCGTTCAGCGGCAGCTTGCGCGCCAGTTCTTGTTCGGCGCGCTGCGCCAGGCGCTCAAGATCAGCCAGCGTCAGCCGGTTCAGCACCAACACCTGCGCCCGCGACAGCAGCGCAGCATTCAATTCAAACGAGGGGTTTTCCGTCGTCGCCCCGACCAACACGATTGTGCCATCTTCCATATGCGGCAGGAAACTGTCCTGCTGCGCCTTGTTAAAGCGATGGATCTCATCGACGAAGAGCAGCGTGCCCTGACCGTTTGCGCGGCGCAGGCGGGCGCCCTCGAACACCTTTTTCAGGTCAGGGACACCGGTGAAAATCGCACTGATCTGCACAAAGGCCAGCGATGTCTGATCGGCCAGCAGCCGCGCGATGGTGGTCTTGCCAACGCCGGGCGGCCCCCACAGGATCAGCGAGGACAGCGAATGCGAGGCCAGCATGATGCCCAAGGGTGCATCCGCCCCCAGCACCTGTTCCTGTCCGATCACATCCCCCAGCGCACGCGGGCGCAGCCGGTCGGCCAACGGGCGCGGGCCTGCGGGTTTTTCAGGGCTGTCAGCTGTGTCAAAAAGGTCTGGCATAGGCTGATATATAAGGGGTCGCCCGCCGCATTGCCAGCGCAGCGGGCGGGCACTGGTTTCTAGTGCAGGTTATCCGCGAAATCGATCCAGACCGCCTGATAGTCGATGCCGCCCATATTCATATTGCGGCCTGCCGCGCTCATCTTCAGGCCGCAGCGCGCCGCCCAGCGGTTCCAGTTCGACGGCAGCAGCGCCACCATTTTGCTGATCCCCTCGCTGCGGGCAGCGGTCATCATCTGCTGCACCAATTGCACACGCGCCCGCGCCCGCAGGCCCGCGGGCAGATCGTTCGAGACAAAGCCGCGGCTGACCTCCCACACCCCGGTCTCGATCGGGGCGGTCTCATAGAGCAGGTCGGTCGGGATCGTCTCGAGCAGGCCGCGCTGTGCGTCGTGGATCATGTAGGTATAGATCCCACATTGCGCGGTCGATGGTGTCAGGCGCACCCCCGCCATGACGCGGCCCGTGTCATCATGCACAGCCACCCAGCGCGAGGCGGGCGTGTCATATTGGTCAAATTCCATTCCCATCGCTTCGGGAAGGTCCCATTGGCGGCGGATAATGAACGATTCGCGTCTTGCGCGCAAAATATTAACGAAAAGCTCGCCATGGTTGTGAAGATTGGCGAAGGAAAGCGTTGTGCTTTGCATGGTTTCTCTCTGGTGAGGTGGTTGAGGGGCAAGGCCCGGCTCACACCGTCACAAGAGAGGATTCACAGCAGTCGGTAGTCTCTGGCCCGCTGAATGGCTTCGGCCGTTGTGCGGGCCAATAATGCGGTCCGTGCGGCTGTCAGCCGCGCTTTCAAGGCGCTTTCAGAAATATTCAGGCGTGCCGCAGCGGCTGCATGACGATCTCCCTCAGCGATGCATCGCAAGGCCTCGATCTGCGCTTCGGTCAATGACCGGGGGGGCTCGGTAAAGTCGTGAAGCCGGCTGATAAGACCGGAAAATTGGGCGATCTCGTCATCGGAAAACTCGCGGTCACCGCGGGTCGCCGATGCAATCGTGCGTGATTTCATAGGCCCGACCGAAACAGACAGGCCATAGATCATGCCGAATTCCCGCGCCTGCCCCATAATATTGAACGGGTCGGGAAGGTCGATTTCGCTCCAACGCGCGGTGCCGATCGTGCTGAACCCCCAAGCAATAATCGGATCGCGTAGTGCAAAGGCCTCCTCTGTGTAACGTTCTGTCCAGCCCCGCGGGAAAGATTGATAATGCAGCATTGGCATTCCGAACCGGATGTGGAGTGCGTAGAAGATCCCACCCGGCGAAAGTGCTTCAAGTTGGGCTATGTGCTTATCAATACCTATACGCAGGGACATATCTTTTTAGACAGGTTACACAGGGCGCAGTCAACACACCGTCGTCGCTGGTGGATGGCCCTGTTGATGAATGTCGGGCCGCATGGCCCCAACGTCAATGGGTGTGAATAAATTCCAGTCAAACGTGTGAATAATCACGCGACATAATGTTTAAAATAAGGCCCAAAATAAAGCCAAAACAGAAATTGGCAAAAGAAAACCCCGCCGCGCGATCGCGGGCGGGGCCTTGATTTGCCACAAGGGCGAAGCTTTTATGCTTCGACGATGTCTTCGGCTTCCAGACGGGCGCGGTCTGCTGCGCCTTTGGCTGCGACGTCGCGGTCGACAAACTCGATGATCGCCATCGGAGCCATGTCGCCATAACGGAAACCAGCCTTCAGCACCCGGACGTAACCACCGTTACGGTCCTTGTAGCGCGGGCCCAGGATTTCGAACAGCTTGGCGACGTGGATGTCTTGCTTCAGACGGGCGTCGGCCTGACGGCGGGCGTGCAGGTCGCCGCGCTTGCCAAGGGTCACCAGCTTGTCAATGACGCGCTTCAATTCTTTGGCTTTGGGCAGAGTCGTTTTGATCTGCTCGTGCTCGATCAACGAGCCGGCCATGTTTGCGAACATCGCTTTGCGGTGTTCGTGGGTGCGGTTCAGCTTACGATAGCCACTACCATGGTTCATGAGTTTAACTCCTAAATTTTACTTTGTCTGGCACCGGTCATGGTCGGTGCGCCCTTGGGGCTTTAGGCCCTAGTAAACGCGGGGCAGTTTCCCACCCCGCGAATGTCTTAGAACTGGTCTTCGTATTTCTTGGCCAGCTCTTCAATGTTTTCCGGCGGCCATTCCTCGACATCCATGCCAAGGTGCAGACCCATGCCCGAAAGCACTTCTTTGATCTCGTTCAGCGACTTGCGGCCGAAGTTCGGGGTGCGGAGCATCTCGGCTTCGGTTTTTTGGATCAGGTCGCCAATGTAGACGATATTGTCGTTCTTCAGGCAGTTTGCCGAACGGACCGACAGCTCCAGCTCGTCAACCTTCTTCAGCAGAAGCGGGTTGAATTCAAGGCCGTCATCCGCCGCGCCGCCCAGAGCCGATTCAGGCTCGTCGAAGTTCACGAAGATCGACAGCTGGTCTTGCAAAATACGCGCAGCATAAGCCACCGCGTCTTCGGGCGAGAGGCCGCCATTGGTTTCGATCTTCATCGTCAGACGGTCGTAATCCAGCACCTGACCTTCGCGGGTCGGCTGCACGTCATACGAGACCTTCTTGACCGGCGAATACAGCGCATCAATGGCGATCAGGCCAATGGGCGCATCTTCGGGCTTGTTGCGGTCAGCCGCGACATAGCCTTTGCCGGTGTTGACGGTCAGTTCCATGTACAGCGACGCACCATCATCCAGGTGGCAGATCACATGGTCCTTGTTCAGGATCTCGATCCCGTTCGATTCGCTGATGTCGCCAGCCGTGACGACAGCCGGGCCTTTGACCTGGATCGACACACGACGCGGACCTTCGACATCCATGCGGATGGCGACGCCCTTCAGGTTCAGAACGATATCAGTCACATCCTCGCGCACGCCAGTGATCGAGGAGAATTCATGCAAGACGTTGTCGATCTGCACGGCCGTAATAGCGGCACCTTGCAGCGACGACAGCAGGATGCGGCGCAGCGCATTGCCCAGCGTCAGACCGAAGCCACGCTCTAGCGGCTCGGCAACGATGGTCGCTTGACGGGCCGCATCGGCACCCGGGCGAACATCGAGTTGGGTCGGCTTGATAAGCTCGGACCAATTCCTGTGGATCATGTGTCCCTCCATTCCTGTCCGTCCCCATGTCCAGATGGACGGACGCCCGAGGTTGCAATGACGAAGGCAGGGCCGCTCCGCAGTCGGAGTGGCCCTGCCAACAGGGTTCGTAGATTAGACGCGACGACGCTTCGGCGGACGGCAGCCGTTGTGTGCGATCGGGGTCACGTCGCGGATCGACGTGATGTTAAAGCCGATAGCGGCCAGCGCACGCAGCGCCGACTCACGGCCCGAACCGGGGCCTTGCACTTCGACTTCCAGCGTCTTCACACCATGTTCCTGCGCCTTACGGCCAGCATCTTCGGCAGCCATCTGAGCCGCATAAGGCGTCGACTTACGCGAGCCTTTGAAGCCCATCGTGCCCGACGACGACCATGCGATCGCATTGCCTTGCACGTCCGAGATCAGGATCTTGGTGTTGTTGAACGACGAGTTCACATGCGCCACGCCAGCGGCGATGTTCTTGGAGACCTTCTTCTTGCCCCCACGGCGGGTATCACGAGCCATGTCGGAGTCTCCTTACTTCTTCTTGCCGGCGATGGCCTTTGCGGGGCCTTTGCGCGTGCGGGCATTGGTGTGCGTACGCTGACCGCGAACCGGCAGGTTGCGGCGATGACGCAGACCACGGTAAGCACCCAGATCCATCAGACGTTTGATGTTCATGCTCACTTCGCGGCGCAGGTCGCCTTCGACGGTGTAGTTCGCGTCGATATGTTCACGAATCGCCAGGACTTCAGCGTCCGACAGTTCGTTGACACGACGGGTCGGCTCGATACCGACAGCCGCGCAGATAGCTTCTGCCGAAGTCGGACCGATACCGGTGATGTAAGTAAGAGCGATAGGTACGCGCTTTCCAGTCGGGATGTTAACGCCGGCAATACGTGCCACGTTGCTTCCTTTCGTTGCGATTCCGTAGTCCCGGAACCTTTTTTCACAACGACAGCCCGCAGATTCAAATCCTTGGGCCATCAGTTCAGGTAGTCTCGCCCATTAAAACGTGCGCGAAACAGGCGATTCTGCCCCGCAATGCGGGATGGGCTTCATTAAGGGGGAAATGATGCAACGTCAAGCCCACCTCCCCCATAAGATCAAAGCTTTGTCGGACCGTCGAGAAAGCCCGCGATCTGGCCCGAGACTTCGCTGATTTCCGCCAGCCCGTCCACCATGCGCAACTTATGCGCGTAGTAGTAATAGCCGACCAAAGGCGAGGTCTGTTTGTAATAGGCCATCAGGCGGGTCTTGAGCGATTCGGCATTATCATCGGCGCGGCGGGTAAAGGTGGTGCTGCCGCAAACAGTGCATTTGCCATCCGCCGGGATCGGCTTGGTGACATCGTGGTAAACCTCGCCGCAGCTTGCGCAGGTCGAGCGACCCGACACGCGTGCGACCAGCACTTCGTCATCCACTTGCATCTCGATGACATGTTCGATGTCCTGACCGATTTCGCTCAGCAATTTGCCAAGCGCATCGGCCTGCCGCAGCGTGCGGGGGAAGCCATCAAAAATATAGCCGCCCGTCGCATCGCCACTTTCCAGACGCTCGCGAATAAGACCAATGACGATCTCGTCGGTGACGAGGTGACCTTTATCCATCACCTCTGCCACGCGCTTGCCCATCTCGGTTCCCGAGGTACGGGCCTCGCGCAGCATGTCACCCGTCGAGAGCTGAACCATTCCGCGTTGTTCGACCAGGATCCGGGCCTGTGTGCCTTTGCCGGCGCCCGGCGGTCCCAGTAGGATAATATTCATCGACGCGAAGGTCCTTTTGCCTTGGGTTTAGTCGTTGTCGTTTTACGGCCGCGCAGTTGCGATTTCTGGATCAGACCTTCGTATTGGTGCGCCAGAAGATGCGATTGAACCTGCTGGATCGTATCCATCCCGACCGAAACAATAATCAGGATCGAGGTGCCGCCGATATAGGCGGTGATGCCCAGCTCGGTGCGCAGCAGATCAGGCAGCAGCACAACCAGTGCCAGATAGCCCGCGCCCAGAACCAGCACGCGGTTCACGACGTAATCCAGATATTCAACCGTGCGCTTGCCCGGGCGGATACCCGGAATAAAGCCGTTTTGGTTCTTCAGGTTGTCGGCGACATCCTCGGTCTTGAACGCCACTTCCTTGGTGTAGAAGTACGTAAAGAACACGATCATCAGCACCGTCAGCAGCAGATAAAGCGGTTGGCCCTGACCAAAATAGGCCAGAATCCAGCTCATGACCGGGCCAGTGGCCGCGGTGCTGCTAAAGGTTGCAAGCGTCGTCGGCAGCAGCAGCAAGGTCGAGGCGAAAATCGCCGGGATCACGCCCGCCGGGTTCACCTTGATCGGCAGATGCGACGAGCCGCCGTCATAGATCTTCATCCCCACCTGTCGGCGCGGATATTGGATGTGGATCTTGCGCAGGCTGCGCTCCATGAACACGACAAAGGTCAGTGTCAGCAGCACGACAACCAAGATCAGCAGGATTGCACCCGTACTGATGGCGCCCGTACGGCCCTGGACAAAGAACTGCGCCAGTGCAGCCGGAATTTCCGCGATGATACCGATGAAGATGATCAGCGAGATACCGTTACCGATACCGCGTGCGGTGATCTGTTCACCCAGCCACATCAGGAACATCGTGCCGCCAACCAGCGTCACAACCGCGTTCAGACGGAAGGCCAGACCGGGGTCGGTCACCATGTTACCGGCCTCAAGGCTGACAGCGATGCCGAAACCTTGGAAAATCGCCAGAACCAGCGTGCCGTAGCGGGTGTATTGGTTGATCTTGCGGCGGCCTTGCTCGCCCTCTTTCTTCAGTTGCTTCAACGGCTCCCAAAGCGAGGCCAGAAGCTGCACGATGATCGAGGCCGAGATATACGGCATGATCCCCAGCGCGAAGATACCCATGCGCGAAAGCGCACCGCCGGTGAACATGGACAGCATACCGCCAATGCCGGCAGCTGCGCCTTCCATGAAATTTTGAAGTGCCAGATCGTCAATACCAGGAACCGGGATATAGGTCCCGAGACGGTAGACGATCAGCAGCATGATGGTGAAGAAAATGCGCTGGCGCAGCTCGGTTGCCCGGCCAAGGGCCGACCAGCTGAGGTTTGCCGCCATTTGCTCTGCTGCAGATGCCATGCGAGGGCGCTCTCTCTGTCATGAAAGCGCCGCCACCCGGTCTGTCCAGGCAGCGGCACAGGAAAAGATAACAGGAAGTTAGGCGCGACGGGCGCGCCTTACAACCGTTTACTCGGCCGCAGCAGCGTGAAGAGGAATGATCTTCACCGAACCGCCAGCCTTTTCAACCGCTTCGACTGCGCCTTGCGACGCGCCGGTGACGACGAAAGCGACTTTAGCAGTCAGCTCGCCTTTGGCGAGGATGCGGATGCCGTCCAGCTTGCGACGCACCAGACCCGAAGCGATCAGCGCTTCTTCGGTGACTTCGCCTGCGATGTCCAGCTTGCCGAGGTCGATGAACTTCTGGATCAGACCCAGGTTCACAACCGAATAATGCTTGGCGTTGGGCTTGTTGAAGCCACGCTTGGGCAGACGACGGTAGATCGGCATTTGGCCGCCTTCAAAACCGTTGATTGCCACGCCCGAACGCGAGCTTTGACCCTTGATACCACGACCACCGGTCTTACCTTTGCCCGAACCCGGACCACGGCCAACGCGCTTACGGCGTTTGGTTGCACCTTCGTTATCGTGCAGTTCATGCAGTTTCATGTCGCTCTCCTTATGCCGGAATTGGCGACCCAGCGACGGAGAAGCCAAACACGGAAAAAATGATGGGCAGGGATTACCCTGCCCGAAGGAAAAGGCCAACCCCGATTCCTCGGGATTGGCCCAGTCTTTTAGCCACGCTCTTCGATGATCTCGACGAGGTGGGAAATCGAATTCACCATACCACGGACCGAAGGAGTATCCTCCAGCTCGCGGGTGCGGTTCATCTTGTTCAGCCCCAGACCGATCAGCGTAGCCTGCTGTTTAGCAGGACGACGAGCGGGCGAGCGAACTTGCTTGACGACGATGGTCTTAGCCATTTGTCAGCTCCTTACGCTTCGACGGCTTCGGCGGCTTCGCCGGTGCGGTGCAGAATGTCAGCGACTTTCTTGCCACGACGCTGGGCAACCGCACGGGGCGATTGTTCCGACTTCAGGGCATTCATGGTCGCACGGATCATGTTGTAAGGGTTCTGCGAACCCAGCGACTTCGAAACGACGTCTTGGACGCCCAGCATTTCAAAGACAGCACGCATCGGACCACCCGCGATGATCCCGGTACCGGGAACTGCGGTGCGCATCACGATACGACCAGCGCCGTGGCGCCCTTCGATATCGTGGTGCAGCGTGCGGCCTTCGCGCAGCTGAACGCGGATCATGCTGCGTTTCGCTTGCTCGGTTGCCTTACGGATCGCTTCGGGCACTTCTTTCGCCTTGCCCTTGCCGAACCCTACGCGGCCCTTTTGGTCACCGACGACCACCAAGGCTGCAAAGCCCATGCGGCGGCCGCCTTTGACGGTCTTGGACACGCGGTTGATCGCCACGAGACGATCGGCGAATTCCGGGGCGGCTTCCTCGCGGTCGCGACGGTCCCGGCGGTTTTCACGTTCTGCCATATCTCGTCTCCTTAGATCTTCAGGCCGGCTTCACGCGCGGCATCGGCCAGAGCCTTGATCTTCCCATGATAGACGAAGCCACCACGGTCGAAATAAGCTTCCGACACACCGGCAGCCTTGGCACGCTCGGCGATAGTCGCGCCGATCTTGCTTGCTGCTTCGATGTTGTTCTTGCCGACGTAGCCCAGTTCCTTCTCGAGCGTCGAAGCTGCGGCGACAGTTACGCCCGCTACGTCGTCGATCAGCTGGACGCTGATGTTCTTGGACGAACGGTGAACCGACAGGCGAAGACGCCCCGCGTTCACTGCTCGCAATTTGTTCCGAACGCGCATACGGCGCTTCAGGAACAGTTCCCGCTTGCTGCTTGCCATTATCGCGTTCCTTACTTCTTCTTCCCTTCCTTGCGGAAGATGAATTCGCCTTTGTACTTGATACCTTTGCCTTTATAGGGCTCGGGCGCTTTCCATTCACGAATGTTTGCCGCCACTTGGCCAACGCGTTGTGCGTCGATACCTTCGATGACGATTTCAGTCTGCTTGGGCGAGGTCACGGTGACGTCCTTCGGAATTTCGAAGTTTACGTCATGCGAATAGCCAAGCGACAGCTTCAGGACATTGCCTTGGAGGTTGGCGCGGTAACCCACACCGGTGATCTCCAGCTCTTTGCGGAAACCCTTGGTCACACCAGTGATCAGGTTTTCCACCATCGAGCGCGACATACCCCATTGTTGGCGGGCACGCTTCGACAGGCCACGCGGCGTGACGGTGACAGCACCGTCTTCCACTGCCAGCGTTACGTCGTCAGTCGCCTTGAAGTTCAAAGTACCTTTGGGGCCTTTGATTTCAATCGACTGGCCCGAAACGGTCGCGGTGACGCCGGCGGGGATTGCCACAGGCTTCTTACCAATACGAGACATTCCAGGACCCCCTTAGAATACGGTGCACAGCACTTCGCCGCCAACGTTGGCAGCACGTGCATGTGCATCGGACATGACGCCCTTGGGAGTGGAAACGATCGAGACGCCCAGGCCCTGACGGACCGACGGCAGATCTTTCACACCCATGTACACGCGACGACCCGGCTTGGATACGCGTTTGATTTCGCGGATCACGGGGGCGCCTTCGTAGTACTTCAGGCCGATTTCAAAGGTGGGTTGGTTGTTCGCGTCGACACCCGATTCGTAGCCACGGATGTAGCCTTCGTCGAGCAGGACATCGAGAACCCATGCGCGCAGCTTCGAAGCGGGCGTGACAACCGTCGAGCGGCCACGTGCTTGCGAGTTGCGGATGCGGGTCAGCATATCGCCGATAGGATCATTCATTGATCGCTCTCCTTACCAGCTCGACTTGACCATGCCGGGGATCTCGCCGTTCGAGCCAAGCTCGCGCAGCATGATCCGGCTGATCTTCAGCTTACGGTAATAGGCGTGGGGACGCCCGGTGAGTTGGCAACGGTTGTGCAGGCGCGTTGCGGACGAGTTGCGGGGCAGCTCGGCCAGCTTCAGCGAAGCCTTGAAACGCTCTTCAACCGAAGCGTTTTTGTCGTTAGCGACAGCCTTCAGCGCAGCGCGCTTTTCGGCATACTGAGCGACGAGTTTCTCGCGCTTCAGTTCGCGTTCGACCATGGATTTCTTAGCCATAAATCTCTCTCCTGCCGCGCTTAGCTGTTGAAGGGCATGTTGAAGTGTTTCAACAGCGCCTTGGCTTCAGCATCGTTGTTCGCGGTCGTGCAGATCACGATGTCCATGCCCCAGTTCTCATCGATCTTGTCGAAGTTGATCTCGGGGAACACGATGTGCTCTTTGAGGCCGGTGGCGTAGTTGCCACGACCATCGAAGCTTTTGCCCGACACGCCGCGGAAGTCGCGGATACGGGGCATTGCAACGGTGATCAGACGGTCAAGGAACTCGTACATACGATCGCCACGCAGAGTGACTTTGGCGCCCAGCGGCATTTCTTCACGGACGCGGAAGCCAGCGATCGACTTCTTTGCCTTGGTGACGACGGCCTTTTGACCAGCGATGGTCGACAGGTCTTCTTGCGCCGACTTTGCCTTTTTGCTGTCGCGAACGGCTTCCGAACCGCAGCCGATGTTCAGGACGATTTTGTCCAGACGCGGGATCTGCATGTCGTTCTTATAGCCGAACTCTTCCTTCAGCGCAGCGCGGATGCGTGCGGTGTAGTCAGCCTTCAGGCGCGGGGTGTAAGTTGCGTTATCCAGCATCAGAGCGCATCCCCAGTGGTCTTGGCGAAGCGCACTTTCTTGCCGTCTTCCTCGCGGAAGCCGACGCGGGTGGCTTTGCCGTTTGCATCAACGATGGCCAGGTTCGACAGGTCGAGCGGCAGCGCTTTGGACTGACGGCCACCCTGGTTGGTCTGGCTTTGCTTTACGTGGCGGATCGCAACGTTCACGCCATCAACGATGGCACGGCCGGCTTTGGGGTCAACGCTGACGATCTCGCCAGTTTTGCCTTTGTCCTTGCCGGTCAGAACGACGACCTTATCACCTTTACGGAGTTTGGCAGCCATTACAGCACCTCCGGCGCAAGCGAGATGATTTTCATGAAGTTCTTTGCGCGCAGCTCGCGCACGACCGGCCCGAAAATACGGGTGCCGACGGGCTCCATGTTGTTGTTCAGGATGACAGCCGCGTTGCGGTCAAAGCGGATGGCAGTGCCATCCTCGCGACGGACTTCCTTGGCGGTGCGAACGACGACAGCCTTACGGACGTCACCTTTCTTCACGCGGCCACGCGGAATAGCTTCCTTGACGGAAACGACAATAATGTCGCCCACGGAAGCATACCGGCGGTGCGAACCGCCCAATACCTTGATGCACTGAACTCGGCGGGCGCCGGAGTTATCAGCAACATCCAGGTTGGTCTGCATCTGGATCATGTGGTTTCTCCCGACCTTACGGGGGCCTGGCAGTCAGGCCTTATCCCGGGGTTTCGATTAAAAGGTTGCAACCGTCAGCATTAACCGACGATGACTTCCCAGCGCTTGGTCTTCGACTTGGGCGCACATTCTTGAATGCGAACCATGTCGCCAATCTTGAACGTGTTGGCTTCGTCGTGCGCACGATACTTTTTCGACTTACGAACAGTCTTCTGCAGCAGCGGGTGCTTGAAGCGACGCTCGACCAGGACGGTCACGGTCTGTTCGTTCTTATCCGAGGTGACGACACCCTGAAGGATACGCTTGGGCATATCTTAAGCCTCCGAAGCAGCAGCTGCTGCTTTTTGGTTGAGAATAGTGTTCACACGCGCAACGTCACGACGGACGGCACGAATGCGCGAGCTGTTCTCAAGCTGGCCGGTTGCTTGTTGGAAGCGCAGGTTAAACGCTTCTTTCTTCAGAGCACCAAGATCTTCCCGAAGTTGCTCGGGCGTCTTGTCACGCAGTTCTTGGGCTTTCATTCCCATTTCCCCTACTTGCACCAGAAGGCCCTTTTGAAGGTGACCCTGAGTCTGGTGGGTTATTTTGTCTAGAATCTGACTTGCCGCGCATAGCACCGTGGGGTCAGCCACGCAAGGGCAAAGAGTCTTATTCCTTGACCCCAAGGAAATGCGACCCAAACGAAATGGGACCCACAGCAAATGGGCGCCGCAAAAGAAAACCGCCGCCCCGTTGCCAGGGCGGCGGTCTAACTGTCGATAAGCCGATCAGCTTACCAGTCTTCGCGAACCACAGTGCGGGTCTTGACCGGCAGCTTCATCGCGCCCAGACGCAGCGCTTCGCGTGCGATGGTTTCGGAGACGCCGTCGATCTCGAACAGGATGCGGCCAGGTTTAACTTTGGCTGCCCAGTATTCGATGGAACCCTTACCTTTACCCATCCGAACTTCGGTGGGCTTACCGGTCACGGGGGTGTCCGGGAAAATACGGATCCAAACACGGCCCTGACGCTTCATGTAACGCGTGATCGCACGGCGAGCCGCCTCGATCTGACGCGCAGTGACGCGCTCGGGTTCGGTCGATTTCAGAGCGAAGGTACCGAAAGCCAGCGTCGAGCCGCCTTTCGCTTCGCCGTGAATCCGGCCTTTGTGCAGTTTGCGGAATTTAGTGCGCTTCGGTTGCAGCATCTGCTCTACTCCTTAGCGATCGCCGCGGCGGCCGCCAGCGCCACGCGGAGCGGCAGTTTCCTGCGCTTCGGTGATACGACGGTCATGTGCCTGCGGATCGTGTTCCAGGATCTCGCCCTTGAAGATCCAGACCTTGATCCCGATGATACCATAGGCGGTCTGAGCTTCAGAGAGCGCGTAATCGATGTCGGCGCGCAGGGTGTGCAGCGGCACACGGCCTTCGCGATACCATTCGGTACGGGCAATTTCTGCACCGCCCAGACGGCCAGCAACGTTCACACGGATACCCAGGGCACCCATGCGCATTGCGTTTTGCACCGCGCGCTTCATGGCACGACGGAACGAAACGCGACGCTCAAGTTGCTGTGCGATCGACTCGCCAACCAGTGCGGCATCCAGCTCGGGCTTGCGCACTTCAACGATGTTGAGGTGCAGCTCCGAATCGGTCAGGGCCGACAGCTTCTTGCGAAGCGTCTCGATGTCAGCGCCTTTTTTGCCGATGATGACGCCCGGACGGGCGGCATGGATCGTGACGCGGCACTTTTTGTGCGGACGCTCGATCACAACATGGCTGATGCCAGCTTGCTTGGCTTCCTTACGGACGAAGTCCTTGATCTTCAGGTCTTCGAGCAGGAGGTTGCCGTAGTCTTTGGTATCGGCGTACCAACGGCTGTCCCAGGTCCGGTTGACCTGAAGACGCATGCCGACGGGGTTAACCTTGTTACCCATTAGGCTTTCTCCTCGACCTGACGGACGGTAATGGTGATTTCCGAGAACGGCTTCATGATCTTGCCGAAGCGGCCACGGGCACGCGGACGACCGCGCTTCATTACCAGGTTCTTACCAACAAAGGCTTCGGCAACGATCAGGTTGTCGACGTCCAGGTTGTGGTTGTTCTCGGCGTTTGCAATCGCGGATTGCAGGCACTTCTTGACGTCCTGCGCGATACGCTTCTTCGAGAAGGTGAGGTCTGTCAGAGCCTTGTCAACCTTCTTGCCACGGATCAGACCGGCAACAAGGTTCAGTTTTTGCGGGCTCGTGCGAAGCATGCGGGCTTTCGCCATCGCTTCGTTGTCAGCCACGCGGCGGGGATTAGCTGCCTTACTCATGACTTATTTCCGCTTCGCTTTTTTGTCCGCAGCGTGCCCGTAGTAGGTACGGGTCGGCGAATATTCACCAAACTTTTGGCCGATCATTTCTTCGGTGACAGCAACGGGGATATGCTTATGCCCGTTGTAGACGCCGAACGTCAGGCCGACGAATTGCGGCAGGATTGTCGAACGACGCGACCAGATCTTGATCACTTCGCTACGGCCAGATTGACGCGAAGCTTCGGCTTTTTTCAGCACGTAAGCGTCAACAAAAGGGCCTTTCCAAACAGAACGAGCCATGGATTAGCGCCCCTTCTTGGCGTGACGCGAACGAAGGATAAGCTTCGACGACGCCTTGTTCTTGTTACGGGTACGGGTACCCTTGGTGCCCTTACCCCACGGGGTAACCGGGTGACGGCCACCCGAGGTGCGACCTTCACCACCACCGTGCGGGTGGTCGATCGGGTTCATCGAGACACCGCGAACGGTCGGACGGACGCCCATGTGGCGCTTACGACCGGCTTTACCCAGGTTCTGGTTCGAGTTGTCGGGGTTCGACACGGCACCGACGGTGGCCATGCATTCCTGACGCACCAGACGCAGCTCGCCCGAGGACAGGCGGATCTGAGCGTAGCCGCCATCGCGGCCGACGAATTGAGCGTAGGTGCCTGCAGCGCGCGCCAATTGGCCGCCCTTGCCGGCTTTCAGCTCGACGTTGTGAACGATCGTACCGATCGGCATGCCCGAGAAGGGCATCGCGTTACCGGGTTTCACGTCGGTTTTAGCGCCAGCAACCACTTGGTCACCCACAGCCAAACGCTGCGGAGCCAGGATATATGCTTGCTCGCCATCTTCATATTTGATCAGCGCGATGAATGCAGTCCGGTTCGGATCGTATTCGATCCGCTCAACGGTGGCTGCAACGTCGAACTTACGACGCTTAAAATCCACAATGCGGTACAGACGCTTTGCGCCACCGCCTTTGTGCCACATCGTGACGCGTCCGGTATTGTTCCGGCCACCCGACTTGGTCAGGCCCTCGGTGAGGGTCTTGACAGGGCGACCTTTCCAAAGCTCCGAACGGTCGATCAGAACCAGCCCACGCTGGCCAGGCGTCGTCGGTTTATACGACTTCAATGCCATGCTTCTGTCTTCCGTTTGCTTTGCGGGCAGTCATGCCCGACACGTGAAGGGCCCCGAAGGTCCCGTTAGGCGTAAAAGCTGCGGCCGGGAACGAATCCCGGCCGCAGAATGGGCAGTCCCTATTAGAGACCGGTGGAAACGTCAATGGTGTTACCCTCAACCAGGGTAACATAGGCTTTCTTGACGTCTTTGCGCGTGCCGAGTTGGCCGCGGAAACGCTTGACCTTGCCTTTGGTGATGGTCGTGTTCACGGCCTTCACCTTGACGCCGAACAGGGCTTCAACAGCGCCCTTGATCTGCGGCTTGGTCGCGTCGATCGCAACTTCGAAAACAACAGCGTTCGATTCCGACGCCAGCGTTGCTTTTTCAGTGATGATCGGCTTGCGGATCACATCGTACTGTTCGGGTTTGGCGGTCATTTCAGACGTGCCTCCAGAGCTTCGACAGCCGCTTTGGTGAGCACCAGAGTGTCACTGCGCAGGATGTCGTAGACGTTCGCACCCATCGAGGGCAGAATGTCCAGGTTAGCGATGTTGCGCGCAGCGCGGGCAAAGCCCTCATCAACGGCAGCGCCGTCGATCACAAGCGCACGCTTCCAGCCCAGGTTCGACAGCTGCTTTGCCAGCAGTGCGGTCTTGGCTTCAGCGACGGTTGCAGCTTCGATCACAACCAGCTCGCCTGCTTTGGCTTTCGCCGACAGGGCGTGCTTCAGACCCAAAGCGCGGAACTTTTTGGTCAGGTCATGCTCGTGCGAACGCGGGGTCGGGCCTTTGTAGACACCACCGTGACGGAAGATCGGTGCCTTTTTGGAACCGTGACGTGCGCCACCGGTGCCTTTTTGGCGGTAGATCTTCTTGGTCGAGTAGCTGACTTCCGACTTGCCCAGGACCTTGTGGGTACCTTGTTGGGCACGCGCACGCTGCCAACGCACCAGACGGTGCAGAATGTCTGCACGCGGCTCTAGCGCGAAGATCGCGTCGTTGAGTTCGACGGAACCGGCGGCGCCGCCGTCGAGATTGATCGCATCAATCTTCATTGTTCGCCTCCTTCAACGGCGACAGCCGTGTCACGCAAAGCTGCGGGGAACGCGATGTTCTCTGCGGGCTTTTTCTTGACGGCATCTTTGATGGTGACCCAGCCACCCTTGTTACCCGGGACAGCGCCCTTCACCATGACCAGACCACGGGTCGAGTCGGTGCGGATAACTTGCAGGTTTTGCGTGGTGACGCGGGCCGAACCCATGTGACCAGCCATCTTCTTACCTTTGAAGATGCGGCCAGGATCCTGACACTGACCCACCGAACCGTGCGAGCGGTGCGAGACCGACACACCGTGCGATGCACGCAGACCGCCAAAGTTGTGGCGCTTCATAACACCGGCAAAGCCCTTACCGATCGAAGTGCCCGAGATGTCGACGAACTGGCCGGCAACATAATGGTCAGCAATGATCTCGGCACCAACGGGAATCAGATTCTCGGGGGTGACGCGGAACTCAGCCAGCTTACGCTTGGGCTCAACCTTAGCAGCGGCAAAGTGACCGCGCATGGGTTGGGTGACATTCTTGGCCTTGGCGGTGCCAGCACCCAGCTGAACGGCGGTGTAGCCATCCTTCTCGACGGTGCGCTGTGCAACAACCTGCAGGTTTTCGAATTGCAAAACGGTAACCGGAACCTGACGGCCGTCCTCAAGGAACAGACGGGTCATGCCGATTTTCTTGGCGATCGTACCAGAACGCAGATTAGTCATGTTCTACGCTCCTTAGACCTTGATCTCGACATCAACGCCAGCAGCCAGGTCGAGCTTCATCAGCGCGTCCACGGTTTGCGGGGTCGGGTCGACGATATCCAGAAGACGCTTGTGCGTGCGGATCTCGAACTGGTCGCGCGACTTCTTGTCGATGTGCGGACCACGAAGAACCGTGAACTTCTCGATTTTGTTGGGAAGCGGGATCGGTCCGCGGACCGATGCACCCGTACGCTTCGCGGTCGATACGATCTCAGCCGTGCTGGCATCCAGCACGCGGTAATCGAACGCCTTGAGGCGGATGCGAATGGTTTGGCTCGAAGATGCCATTTTAGTGCCTTTCGCGGCTATAGGTTGAGAGGTGAGTGGGCGGGATTGCACAGCCACATCGAACCTAAATTCGTATGCGCACAGGGCGGGTTTTTCCCGCCCTGTCAAGACCCCTTTTACGGGGCAGTCTCAGAAACCGTCAAAAAGTGACGATTACTTGATGATGCGTGCGACGACGCCTGCACCGACGGTGCGGCCGCCTTCACGGATAGCGAAGCGCAGCTTCTCTTCCATGGCGATCGGCGCGATCAGCGTGACGTTGAACTTCAGGTTGTCGCCCGGCATCACCATCTCGGTGCCCTCGGGCAGCTCAACAGTGCCGGTCACATCGGTCGTGCGGAAGTAGAATTGCGGACGGTAGTTCGCAAAGAACGGCGTGTGACGGCCGCCTTCTTCCTTGGTCAGGATATACGCCTCGGCTTCGAACTCGGTGTGCGGGGTAACCGACTTGGGCTTGACCAGAACCTGGCCACGCTCAACGCCTTCGCGGTCGATACCGCGCAGCAGGATACCAACGTTGTCACCAGCTTCGCCGCGGTCCAGCAGCTTGCGGAACATCTCAACGCCCGTGCAGGTCGACTTCTTCGTGTCGCGGATGCCGACGATCTCAACTTCGTCGCCAACGTTGATCACACCGCGCTCGACGCGGCCGGTCACCACAGTACCACGACCCGAGATCGAGAAAACGTCCTCGATCGGCATCAGGAACGGCTGGTCAACAGCACGTGCAGGCGTCGGGATATACGTGTCGACAGCAGCCATCAGCGCGCGGACCGAGTCCTCGCCGATGTCTTTGCGCTCGCCGATCAGCGCCTGGTGCGCCGAACCTTGGATGATCGGAATGTCATCGCCGGGGTACTCGTACGACGAGAACAGCTCGCGGATTTCCATTTCGACCAGCTCGAGCAGCTCTGCGTCGTCAACAAGGTCAACCTTGTTCATGTAGCAGACCATGTAGGGAATACCCACTTGGCGGCCCAGCAGGATGTGCTCGCGCGTTTGCGGCATCGGGCCGTCCGACGCAGCACAGACCAGGATCGCGCCGTCCATCTGGGCAGCACCGGTGATCATGTTCTTGACGTAGTCGGCGTGGCCGGGGCAGTCAACGTGCGCATAGTGGCGCGCTTCGGTCTCGTATTCCACGTGAGCGGTCGAGATCGTGATGCCGCGTGCACGCTCTTCGGGCGCACCGTCAATTTGGTCGTATGCGCGGAATTCACCGAAATACTTCGTGATCGCAGCGGTCAGCGTCGTCTTGCCGTGGTCAACGTGGCCAATCGTGCCAATGTTAACGTGCGGTTTGTTACGTTCAAACTTTGCCTTTGCCATGATGGCTCCTTCAGAGATTTGGTCAGGCGGCTAGGCGCCGATTTCCAATGGGGTCAGACGGGCCGTTGCCGGCCCGCCCCGCCTGATCAGGCGTATTTCTTCTGGATCTCTTGCGAGATGTTCTCCGGCACGGCCTCATAGTGGTCGAACAGCATCGTGAACTGCGCACGGCCCGAGGACATCGAGCGCAGGTTGTTGATGTAGCCGAACATATTGGCCAGCGGGACCATCGCGTTGATCACGATCGCATTGCCGCGGGTATCTTGGCCTTGGACCATACCGCGACGCGAGGTCAGATCGCCGATGATCGACCCGGTGTATTCATCGGGCGTCACAACTTCGACCTTCATCACCGGCTCGAGCAGCTTCGCGCCAGCTTTCTTCAGGCCTTCGCGCATTGCTGCACGGGTGGCGATTTCGAAAGCCAGAACCGACGAGTCGACGTCGTGGTAAGCACCGTCAACCAGCGCAACCTTGAAGTCGATAACCGGGAAGCCTGCCAGCGGACCCGAGTCCATGACCGACTTGATGCCCTTCTCGACGCCGGGGATGTATTCTTTGGGAACAGCACCACCAACGATCTTCGATTCGAACGAGTAACCTTCGCCCGGCTCGGTCGGACGGATCTCGAGTTTGACGCGCGCGAATTGGCCGGTACCACCGGTTTGCTTCTTGTGCGTGTAGTCCAGATCTGCCGGGCCCGAGATGGTTTCGCGATAGGCCACTTGCGGCGCACCGATGTTCGCCTCGACCTTGAATTCGCGACGCATACGGTCGACCAGAATGTCGAGGTGCAGCTCGCCCATGCCCTTCATGATCGTCTGACCGGACTCGAGGTCGGTTTCGACGCGGAAGGACGGGTCTTCAGCAGCCAAGCGTTGCAGGGCCAGGCCCATCTTCTCTTGGTCAGCTTTCGACTTGGGTTCGACAGCGATCTCGATCACGGGCTCGGGGAAGGTCATGGTTTCCAGAACCACCGGGTTGGCCGGATCACACAGGGTGTCGCCCGTGGTGGTTTCTTTCAGACCTGCCAGCGCGATAATGTCGCCAGCGAACGCTTCGTCGATCTCTTCGCGGTTGATCGCGTGCATCATCATCATACGACCGACGCGCTCGCGCTTGCCTTTGGTCGAGTTGATGAGCTGATCGCCCTTCTTCAGAACGCCCGAGTAGATACGGGTGAACGTCAGCGAGCCAACAAAGGGGTCGTTCATGATCTTGAACGCCAGCGCCGAGAAGGGCTGCGCATCATCCGCCGAACGGGGGATGTTACGAATTTCTTCTTCGTCGCCCGGTTTGAAGCCCATGTAAGCGGGAACATCAAGGGGACCGGGAAGGTAGTCGATCACAGCGTTGAGCAGCGGCTGAACGCCTTTGTTCTTGAACGCCGAACCAGCCAGAACCGGAACGAAGGCCATCGCCAGCGTACCCTTGCGGATCAGCTTGCGCAGCTCGTCGGTCGAGGGCTCGTTGCCTTCGAGATAGGCTTCCATCGCAGCGTCGTCCATCTCGACAGCCAGTTCAACCAGCGTGGCGCGACGGGTTTCAGCTTCGTCTTTCAGCTCGTCACGGATCGGACGGTGAACCCAGCTTGCGCCCAGGTCTTCACCTTCCCAAACCCATTCTTCCATAGTCAGCAGGTCGACAATGCCTTCCAGCTTGTCTTCGGCACCGATCGGGAACGCAACCGGCGCAGGCGTTGCGCCCGTGCGGTCTTTGATCATGTCGAGACATTTTTGGAAGTCGGCGCCGATCTTGTCCATCTTGTTGACGAACACGATCCGCGGCACCTTGTAGCGGTCAGCCTGACGCCACACGGTTTCGGTCTGCGGCTCGACACCAGCGTTGGCGTCCAGCAGAGCAACCGCACCATCGAGAACCGCCAGCGAACGCTCGACTTCAATGGTGAAGTCCACGTGTCCGGGGGTGTCGATGATGTTGAAGCGGTGCTTCTCCGAGATCGGGTCTTTACCGTTGTAGGTCTGTTCCCAGAACGTCGTCGTCGCAGCCGAGGTAATGGTGATACCCCGTTCTTGCTCTTGCTCCATCCAGTCCATGGTCGCGGCGCCGTCATGGACTTCGCCGATCTTGTGGGACTTGCCGGTGTAATACAGGATGCGCTCAGTCGTCGTGGTTTTACCCGCGTCGATGTGCGCCATAATCCCGAAGTTGCGGTAGAGGTTCAGCGGATAATCGCGTGCCATGGATGGACTTCCTTACCAGCGGTAGTGGCTGAATGCCTTGTTGGCATCGGCCATCTTATGGGTGTCTTCACGCTTCTTAACAGCAGCGCCACGGTTGTTCGATGCATCCATCAGCTCGCCAGCCAGACGCTCTTCCATGGTGTTCTCGTTGCGCTTTTTGGACGCATCGATCAACCAACGGATCGCCAGGGCTTCGCGACGCTCGGGGCGCACTTCAACCGGAACTTGGTACGTAGCACCACCGACGCGGCGCGAGCGCACTTCGACGGAGGGTTTGATATTGTCGAGGGCTTCGTGGAACACTTCCACGGGGGCCTTCTTCGCACGGCCTTCAACGCGGTCGAATGCGTTGTAGACAATGCGCTCTGCGACCGACTTCTTACCGTCGACCATCAGGTTGTTCATGAACTTCGAAACAACCCGATCGCCGAATTTGGCATCAGGCAGAACTTCGCGCTTTTCAGCTGCGTGACGACGCGACATGGCTCAACCTCACTTCGGACGCTTGGCGCCGTATTTCGAACGGCGTTGCTTACGGTTCTTGACGCCTTGGGTATCCAAAACGCCGCGCAGGATGTGGTAACGCACACCCGGCAAGTCTTTTACACGGCCGCCGCGGATCAGCACGACCGAGTGTTCTTGCAGGTTATGGCTTTCACCCGGAATATAGCTGATGACTTCGAAGCTATTGGTCAGGCGCACTTTGGCGACCTTACGCATAGCCGAGTTCGGCTTTTTCGGGGTGGTGGTGTAAACGCGCGTGCAAACGCCACGTTTTTGCGGGCACCCTTCCAGGTGCTGCGACTTAGACTTGGTCACTTTCGGCTGCCGCGGTTTGCGGATCAGCTGTTGGATCGTTGGCATTGGGCTGTGTTCCCCGCTTCCTAACACTTGTGTGCGGCCCCGAAGGTCCGCGGTTTCTATCGGATGCCCTGCGGCACCCGCAAAGCACAAAAGGCCCGCACTGTTCACGCTACCTGCAGAACAATGCGGTGGGTCTCGCAGAGGATGGGAGCTTTGCCAGCCCGCATCATGACCTTAGACTATCCCTATGTCCCCACAGGGCACATTGCGCCCTTAGGTTCACGGCGGTCTATAGGCAGAGTCGCTTGGGCTGTCAACCCGCCCCCAAGCGCGCGCCTGCATCCAGCGCGCGGGCGATACGTTGCTCGACCCAAAGGGACATCAACCCACTGGCTACCACGATGGTTGCGCCCAAAAGTGTCCAGATATCAGGGAAGATACCAAAGACCATGACGCTGGCGATGATCATCGTCAAAAGGCTGGTATAGCGGAACGGCGCGACAAAACTGATGTCCCCTACCCGCACACCGGCCAGCGTCCCGACATAACCGCCGGCGATGCCGACAACGGCAATGGTCAGCAACAGCGAATCATGCGCGGGCATCGGCACGAATGGCGTGCCGAACGCCGCGATCAGCGCCGACAGCGTCACCCCGGCCGCGCCAATGAATGACGCATAAACCGTCGGGATCTGCTCCGACATTTTGCGCGAGGCCAGATCGCGCAACGCGACGCTGATCACCGACAACACGACCAGCAACGCATACCATGAAAAAGCCGAGCCGCCGGGCCGGATGATGACCATCACGCCAAAGAATCCAACGATGATGACGGCAATACGCGCGGCGGATAGACGCTCGCCCAGAAACAGCGCGGCACCAAGGGTGACGACCAGCGGCAAGGCCTGCAAGATCGCCAAAGCATCGGCGTAATTCATGCTGAACAGCGCAGTCAGAAATAGCCAGGCGGCGCCCACCTCGCCCATCACGCGCAGGAACATGAACCAGGCATCACGCGGACTGATTTTCAGGCGAAAATAGCCGCGCAAAAGACAGACACCGCCCAGCAACAGCATCACACCCAAGCCCCGCAGCAATAACAGTTGAAACAGGGGATAGGTGCCGCCCAGCACCTTCATGACCGTGTCCGAGGCCGCAAATGACGCCATGCCCGCAGCCATCAACCCCGCGCCGCGCAGGTTGCTTTTCATATCCGCCATGATCCACCCATTACGGGCCTAGGAAAGCTCTGCCGCCTTCAGCGCAGCGGCCAGATTGGCCCGCTCTATGGCAAAGCGTGCAATCAGCGTCTCGTCAAGGTCGATTTCAACAATCTCCCACGGCAGACCGCGCTGGCCGCTTGCGTTCGAATCGTTCTGGCCATGCACGCCGCGCACGAACATCACATCATCCTCTTGGCTAAGGACCGTCATCCGGCCGGCCAGTTTATGATGTGCGAAACGAAACAGATCCGCGCGGCGGTGCGGGCCAAAGATGAGCGCAAGGCCCGCCGTCGCAAGTTGCATGATACGCGGATCGAGCGGCGCGCCGTCATCAGCGCCCTGCTCTAGCACCATGCCGCGCGTGTAATCCAGTGCCAGCATCCGGTTGCGCGCCCAAAAGCGCTGCAGATCAGGGCCAAAATCCAGGCGCAAGCGTTCGACATAATCCAGCGCGACAGCGTCATCGTCATCCAGACGGGTCAGCGCGTAATGGGTCGCCCCCTCGATCGGGGCAAGATCGGTCATCGCCTGATGGCAGGCATCGCGGTGACGCATTGGCGGCAGTTGCATGATCACGGCCTGCGGCACATCGGCCAGCAGCGCCCGCAGCTTTTCCAGCGCCCAATCAGGCAGGCTGTCGCCGGTCATCAGCAAAAAGGTAAAGTTGGGATCGGTCTGATAACGGATCGCCGGCAGGGTTACATGTTCAAACCATGCGAAACGCTGCAGCAGCCGCTTGCGATCATAAAGAAAGGCCGCACGGGCCTCGAGGCTTTCGTGTTCAACCTGAAAACCGCCATCTCCCAGATAAGAGAACCGGCACACAAAGGTTACAGCAAGTGAGATCATCAAAAGACCCGGATGGGAAAAAGGCCCCCGTTTCCAGGGGCCCTTTATTTTAGTCTTGGCCGCGCAGCGAAGGCGCAACCAGGGCCACAGCGGCCTCGGCCTCGTCGCGACGCTCGGCGATCACGGCACCATCGCGATCCGCAGCGATGCGGCGAATGCGCGAGGTCGCGCCGCCGGTCCCTGCCGGGATCAGACGACCGACGATGACGTTCTCTTTCAGGCCGACCAGCTTGTCGCGCTTACCTTGGACAGCAGCCTCGGTCAGCACGCGGGTCGTTTCCTGGAACGACGCCGCCGAGATGAACGAACGCGTTTGCAGGCTGGCCTTGGTGATACCCAGAAGGATCGGTTCACCCTGTGCCGGACGACCACCGCGGGCCATCGCCTTTTCATTCGCTTCGTCAAACTCGATCTTGTCGACCGTTTCGCCTTTCAGCAGCGTGGTGTCACCCGAATCCGAGATCTCCCACTTTTGCAGCATCTGACGGACAATCACCTCGATGTGCTTGTCGTTGATCTTCACGCCTTGCAGACGATAGACCTCTTGCACCTCGTTGATCATGTAGTCAGCCAGCGCCTCGACACCCAAGATCGCCAGGATGTCATGCGGCGCGGGGTTGCCGTCCATGATGTAATCGCCGCGACGGATGAAGTCGCCTTCTTGCACCGGGATGTGCTTGCCCTTGGGCAGCATATACTCGACGCGATCCGCACCGTCTTCCGCAGGCTCGATCGAGATGCGACGCTTGTTCTTGTAGTCCTTGCCAAAGCGCACATAGCCATCGATTTCGGCGATGATTGCGTGGTCTTTGGGACGACGAGCTTCGAACAGTTCCGCGACGCGCGGCAGACCACCGGTAATATCCTTGGTCTTGGCGCCCTCACGCGGGATACGCGCAACAACGTCACCCGCAGATACGGTCTGACCGTCTTCCAGCGACAGAATCGCATCGACCGACATCGGATAGGACACGGGGTGACCCGCATCGTTGCGCACGGGGTTGCCCTCCCCGTCGACCACGAAGATCTCGGGCTTGAGGTCGCTGCCGCGCGGCACCGAACGCCAATCCGACACGATGCGCTGGGTCATGCCCGTTGCTTCGTCGGTATCTTCACGCAGCGAAAGACCAGCCACCAGGTCCGTCAGACGGATGGTACCTGCCTTTTCGGCGATGATCGGCAGGGTATAGGGGTCCCATTCGAACAGCTTGTCGGCGCGTGCGATGATCTGGCCATCCTTCACGAACACTTTCGAGCCGTAGCCGACCTTGTGCTGCGCGCGCTCTTCGCCGGTTTCGTCCATGATCGCGAGGATCATGTTACGGCCCATAACGATTTGCTCGCCTTGCGTGTTTTCGATCAGCTGCGCGTCGCGGAATTCGATGCGACCCGATTGGCTGGCTTCCAGGAACGATTTTTGACCGCCCATAGCCACGCCGCCGATGTGGAACGTACGCATCGTCAGCTGCGTGCCGGGCTCACCGATCGACTGTGCGGCGATAATGCCGACAGCCTCACCAATGTTCACCAGCGTACCGCGTGCCAGGTCACGACCATAGCACTTGGCACAGATGCCGTCGTCCGCATCACAGGTCAGCGGGCTGCGGATACGCATCTTGTTCACATGCGCGGTCTCGATCATGTCGGCGCGACGCTCGTCGATCAGCTCGCCAGCGCGGACGATCACCTCATCGGTGCCCGGACGCAGCACGTCATCGGCCGAGACACGGCCCAGAACGCGTTCGCCCAGCGACGAGATGACTTCGCCGTCATTGACAGCTGCAGTCGCAGTGATCGCACGGTCGGTGCCGCAATCATCGATACGGATGATGCAGTCCTGCGCAACGTCCACCAGACGGCGGGTCAGATAACCCGAGTTCGCGGTCTTCAACGCCGTATCCGACAGACCCTTACGGGCACCGTGGGTCGAGTTGAAGTATTCCAGAACGGTCAGGCCTTCTTTAAAGTTCGAGATAATCGGCGTTTCGATAATCTCGCCCGAAGGCTTGGCCATCAGGCCGCGCATGCCGCCCAACTGCTTCATCTGCGTGACCGAGCCACGTGCACCCGAGTGCGCCATCATATAGACCGAGTTCGGCTCTTCTTCGGCGCCATTGGCGTCGAAATGCGGGGCCGAAATGGTATCCATCATGGCGTTGGTGACGCGGTCGTTACACTTCGACCAAGCATCGACAACTTTGTTATACTTCTCGCCCTGGGTGATCAGGCCGTCCATATACTGCTGTTCAAAGTCCTTGACCTGATCGCGGGTCTCATCGACCAGCGTCCATTTCGTGTCAGGAACAACCATGTCGTCCTTGCCGAACGAGATGCCAGCACGGAACGCTTCGCGGAAGCCAGCGCCCATGATCTGGTCACAGAAGATCACCGATTCTTTCTGACCGCAGTAGCGGTAGACGGTATCAATGACGTTCTGCACGTCTTTCTTACGCAGCAGACGGTTCACCAGCTCGAACGGTGCCTTGTTGTTCTTCGGCAGCAGCGAGCCAAGGCGCAGACGGCCCGGGGTCGTTTCAAAGCGGGTGATGACCTCGTTACCCTCAGAGTCGATCTGGGGCATACGGGCAGAGATCTTGGCGTGCAGGTGCACTTGACCGGCGGCCAGCGCCAGTTCGACCTCATCCACCGAGGTAAAGGACATGCCCTCGCCCAGCATGCCTTCACGCATGATGGTCGTGTAATACAGGCCCAGCACCATATCCTGCGACGGAACGATGATCGGCGCGCCGTTTGCTGGCGACAGAACGTTGTTCGTCGACATCATCAGGACGCGGGCTTCCAGCTGTGCCTCGAGGCTCAGCGGGACGTGAACGGCCATCTGGTCACCGTCGAAGTCGGCGTTGAATGCCGAACAAACAAGCGGGTGCAGCTGGATCGCTTTGCCTTCGATCAGCGTGGGTTCGAACGCCTGAATCCCCAGACGGTGCAGCGTCGGCGCACGGTTCAGGAAGACGGGGTGTTCGCGGATCACTTCGTCCAGGATATCCCAAACTTCGGGACGCTCTTTCTCGACCAGCTTCTTGGCTTGCTTGACGGTCGAGGACAGACCCTTGGCTTCAAGACGCGAGTAGATGAACGGCTTGAACAGCTCGAGCGCCATCTTCTTGGGCAGACCGCACTGGTGCAGCTTCAGCTCGGGACCGGTCACGATCACGGAACGGCCCGAGAAGTCGACGCGTTTACCCAGCAGGTTCTGACGGAAGCGACCTTGCTTACCCTTCAGCATATCCGACAGCGACTTCAGCGGACGCTTGTTCGCGCCAGTGATGACGCGGCCACGACGGCCGTTGTCGAACAGCGCATCGACCGATTCTTGCAGCATCCGCTTTTCGTTGCGGACGATGATGTCGGGGGCGCGCAGTTCGATCAGACGCTTGAGACGGTTGTTCCGGTTGATCACGCGGCGGTACAGATCGTTCAGATCCGAGGTCGCAAAGCGGCCGCCATCCAGCGGAACCAGCGGACGCAGTTCCGGCGGAATGACCGGGATCACGGTCATGATCATCCATTCGGGACGGTTACCCGACTCGACGAACGACTCAACGATCTTCAGACGCTTGATGATCTTTTTGGGTTTCAGCTCGCCGGTGGCTTCTTTCAGCTCGGCGCGCAGTTCTTCGGCCAGCGCTTCCAGATCAATGGCAGCCAGCAGTTCGCGGATCGCTTCGGCACCGATATTGGCCGTGAACGAGTCAAGACCGAACTGGTCTTGCGCATCCATATACTGTTCTTCGGTCAGCAGTTGACCATAGGACAGGTCGGTCAGACCGGGTTCGATCACGACGTAGTTTTCGAAATACAGCACACGCTCGAGGTCGCGCAGCGTCATATCCAGCACAAGGCCGATCCGGCTGGGCAGCGACTTCAGGAACCAGATATGCGCAACGGGCGCTGCCAGTTCGATGTGGCCCATCCGCTCGCGGCGGACTTTTTGCAAGGTGACTTCGACGCCGCACTTCTCGCAGACGACGCCCTTGTATTTCATGCGCTTATATTTGCCGCACAGGCATTCGTAATCTTTGATCGGGCCAAAGATACGCGCACAGAACAGGCCGTCACGCTCGGGTTTGAACGTACGGTAGTTGATGGTCTCGGGCTTTTTGATCTCGCCATAGGACCACGACAGAATACGCTCGGGCGAGGCAAGCGAGATTTTGATCTCGTCAAATGCCTTCGCCGGCGTCAGCGGGTTGAACGGATTGTTGGTCAGTTCCTGGTTCATTTCACATTCCTTGAATGAGGGCGCGGGGTGAGAGAGGCGGTAAGGGGGATGACCCCCTTACGCGTCATCCTCCGCATCCAGGAGTTCCATATTCAGGCCAAGGCCACGCACTTCCTTCACAAGCACGTTGAACGATTCGGGCACGCCCGCTTCGAAATTGTCCTCGCCCTTGACGATCGATTCATAGACCTTGGTCCGGCCGGCCACGTCGTCCGATTTCACCGTCAGCATTTCCTGCAAGGTGTAGGCGGCGCCGTAGGCTTCGAGGGCCCAAACTTCCATCTCCCCGAAACGCTGGCCACCGAACTGTGCCTTACCACCCAGCGGCTGCTGCGTGACAAGCGAGTACGGCCCGGTCGATCGCGCGTGGATCTTGTCGTCGACAAGGTGGTGCAGCTTCAGCATGTATTTCACGCCGACGGTGACCTTACGGGCGAATTGCTCGCCAGTGCGGCCATCGAACAGAACCGATTGGCCCGACGTGTCGAAACCAGCACGTGCCAGCGCGTCGTTGATGTCCGCTTCCTTGGCGCCGTCAAAGACGGGCGTTGCAATTGGCACACCGCGGGTCGCGTTTTCAGCACGCTCGAGGAAGACAGCCTCGCTCGCGGTTTCAAAGCCTTCAGCGTAGACTTCGTCGCCATAGGCAAAGCGCAGCGCGTCTTTGACCGGGGTCAGATCGCCCGAACGACGATAGCCTTTCAGCGCCTCGTCAATCTGCAGACCCAGCGCACGCGAGGCCCAACCCATATGGGTTTCCAGGATCTGACCGACGTTCATCCGCGAGGGCACGCCCAGCGGGTTCAGACAGAAGTCGACGGGGGTACCATCTGCCAGGAACGGCATGTCTTCTGCAGGAACCACGCGCGAGATCACGCCCTTGTTGCCGTGACGACCAGCCATCTTATCGCCCGGTTGCAGCTTGCGCTTTACCGCCACGAACACTTTGACCATCTTCATCACGCCCGGAGGCAGATCGTCGCCGCGACGGACTTTCTCGACCTTGTCTTCGAAACGCGCGTCCAGCTGTTTCTTTTGGTTTTCATACTGTTCGTTCAGGGCTTCGACGATTTTCGCATCGTCTTCATCCTCAACGGCCAGTTGCCACCATTGGCCACGGCTGAACTCGCCCAGAACCTCTTCGGTCACTTGGGTGTTGGCCTTGAACCCCTTGGGGCCCTTCACAGCCATCTTGCCCAGCAGAACCTGCTTCAGGCGCGCATAGATGTTGCGGTCCAGAATCGCCAGCTCGTCATCGCGGTCGCGCGACAGGCTTTCGATCTCTTCACGCTCGATCTGCAGGGCGCGTTCGTCCTTGTCGACGCCGTGGCGGTTGAACACGCGCACTTCGACGATGGTGCCGTAGTTGCCCGGGGGCAGACGCAGGCTGGTGTCACGAACGTCCGAGGCCTTCTCACCAAAGATGGCGCGCAGCAGTTTTTCTTCTGGCGTCATCGGGCTTTCGCCCTTGGGAGTGATCTTGCCGACCAGAATATCGCCCGGGCCAACATGCGCGCCGATGTAAACGATGCCAGCCTCGTCGAGGTTGCGCAAAGCTTCTTCACCGACGTTCGGGATGTCGCGGGTGATCTCTTCCGGCCCCAGCTTTGTATCACGTGCGGCGACTTCGAATTCCTCGATATGGATCGAGGTATAGACGTCTTCCGAAACGATACGCTCCGAGATCAGGATCGAGTCTTCGTAGTTGTAGCCATTCCAGGGCATGAAGGCGACGACGATGTTCTTGCCCAAAGCCAGCTCGCCCATTTCGGTCGAGGGGCCGTCAGCAATCACTTCGCCCTTGCCGACCAGATCGCCCACCTTCACCAGCGGACGCTGGTTGATGCAGGTATCTTGGTTCGAGCGCTGGAATTTGCGCAGACGATAGATGTCCACGCCCGCATCGCCCAGCGACAGATCTTCGGTCGCACGGATCACGACACGCTGGGCGTCGACTTGGTCAACGACACCGGCGCGGCGGGCCATAATGGCGGCGCCCGAATCGCGTGCAACGACGCTTTCGATACCAGTACCGATCAGCGGTGCTTCTGCGCGCAGCAGCGGCACGGCCTGACGTTGCATGTTCGAGCCCATCAGTGCGCGGTTCGCATCGTCATTCTCAAGGAACGGGATCAGCGAGGCGGCGACCGAGACCAGCTGCTTGGGTGAAACGTCAATCAGGTCAACTGTTTCACGTGTAGCAAGCGTATAGTCACCGGCCTGACGGGTATCGACCAGCTCGTCCACGAAACGACCTTCGTCGTCGAGGATCGCGTTGGCCTGCGCGATGGTGTGGCGCATTTCTTCGGTGGCCGACATGTATTGCACGTCGTCCGTCACCTTACCCTCGACCACTTTACGGTAGGGGGTTTCGATGAAGCCGTATTTGTTCACGCGGGCATAGGTCGCCAGCGAGTTGATCAGACCGATGTTCGGACCTTCGGGCGTTTCAATCGGGCACATACGACCATAGTGGGTCGGGTGTACATCGCGCACCTCAAAGCCCGCACGTTCACGCGTCAGACCGCCCGGCCCCAGAGCCGAAAGACGGCGCTTGTGGGTGACTTCCGACAGCGGGTTCGTTTGGTCCATGAACTGCGACAGCTGCGACGAGCCAAAGAACTCGCGTACCGCAGCCGCGGCGGGCTTGGCGTTGATCAGATCTTGCGGCATGGCGGTGTCGATCGCAGGCGTGCCCGAGGACATACGCTCTTTGATCGCGCGCTCCATGCGCAGCAGGCCGACGCGATACTGGTTTTCCATCAGCTCACCGACCGAGCGAACGCGGCGGTTACCCAAGTGGTCAATATCGTCGATCTCGCCTTTGCCATCGCGCAGCTCGACCAGCGCCTTGATGCACGAGATGATGTCGTCGCGGCGCAGGGTGCGGACGGTATCGGCCACATCCAGATCCAGACGCATGTTCATCTTCACGCGACCAACAGCCGACAGATCGTAACGCTCGCTATCAAAGAACAGCGTTTCGAACAGATCGGACGCGGCTTCGACGGTCGGCGGCTCGCCCGGGCGCATGACGCGATAGATATCCATCAGCGCGCCTTCGCGGCCCATGTTCTTATCGGCAGCCATGGTGTTACGGATGTAGGCACCGACGTTCACATTGTCGATGTCCAGCACCGGAACAGTGGTAAAGCCCGCTTCCAGCAGCTCTTGCAGCGAGCCACCAGTGATTTCGCCGTCGCGGTTACGCTCGAGCAGCAGCTCGTCGCCAGCCTCGACATAGATCGCGCCGTTGTCTTCGTTGATGATATCTTTGGCGACGAATTTGCCCAGGATATGTTCGAACGGGACCAGCAGGTCGGTGACCTTACCCTCGTCGATCCATTTCTTGACCATACGGGGCGTGGCTTTTTCGCCAGCTTCCAGAATGACTTCGCCCGATGCAGCATCGACAAGATCATAGGTCGGGCGGGTGCCGCGCACACGCTCGGGGAAGAACTTGGTGATCCAGCCTTTGGACTTGGCTTCCAGACGGTATTCGACGGTATCGTAATAGGCATCCATGATGCCCTCTTGATCCATGCCCAGGGCATAGAGCAGCGTCGTCACCGGCAGTTTGCGGCGGCGGTCGATACGCGCGAACACGAGGTCCTTGGCGTCGAATTCAAAGTCCAGCCACGAGCCGCGATATGGAATGATGCGGCAGGCGAACAGCAGCTTGCCCGAGCTGTGCGTCTTGCCCTTGTCGTGGTCAAAGAACACGCCGGGGCTGCGGTGCATCTGGCTGACGATCACGCGTTCGGTGCCGTTCACAACGAAGGTACCGTTTTGCGTCATCAGGGGGATGTCCCCCATGTAAACGTCTTGTTCTTTGATATCTTTGACCGAGCGCATGCCCGTGTCTTCGCTGATATCAAATACGATCAGGCGCAGCGTGACTTTCAGCTGCGCGGAATAGGTCATGTCGCGAGCCTGACACTCTTCGACATCATATTTGGGCTTTTCCAGTTCGTATTTCACGAACTCCAGCACGGCGGTATCGTTGAAATCCTTGATCGGGAATACCGATTGGAAAACGCCTTGAATCCCCTCGCCGTCCTGAGGCTTGTCGGCATCACCCGACTTCAGGAACAGGTCGTAAGAGGATTTCTGAACCTCGATGAGGTTCGGCATCTCTAGGACTTCACGGATCTTGCCGTAGGATTTGCGCAGGCGTTTCTGGCCAAGGAAGGACTGAGCCATGTGCGTCGTCACCTTTCGATCTCTGAGCAAGCGGGCCGTCGGGCATCGGCGCGCGCCCATGGAGAAATGGGGGTTCAGGTCTATTCATGGCAGCCTTCCCAAGGGCTGCCTCCCGACCTGTGGAACCTGCCCAGGGCGATGGTTCGATACCTTTATGGTAGAACCACCCTCCAAGACAGGTCAAGCTGGGCTCGCAACATGTGCGAACCCAGCCTGAAAATCAAGAAGCCATTGAGGCCTCGCGCACGGATTAGGCCAGTTCGACCTTGGCGCCAGCTTCTTCCAGCTTCTTCTTGATTTCTTCAGCTTCAGCCTTAGCTGCGCCTTCTTTAACTTTGCCGCCAGCTTCGACCAGGTCTTTAGCTTCTTTCAGGCCCAGACCGGTGATTGCACGAACTTCTTTGATCACGTTGATCTTGTTCGCGCCGGCGTCTTTCAGGACGACGTCAAATTCGGTCTTTTCTTCAGCAGCTTCGCCAGCAGCAGCCGGGCCAGCCATGACGACGGCGCCACCAGCGGCGGGCTCGATGCCGTATTCGTCTTTCAGGATTTGCTTCAGTTCTTGAGCTTGCAGAAGCGTCAGTGCGACGATTTCTTCAGCGAGTTTCTTCAGATCAGCCATTTTATGCTTCCCGTTCGTATTAGATGTGTTCCAACGTCAGGCCGTTCAAGGCCCAAAAGACATCGGATTGCTTATGCAGCTTTCTCTTCGATGGTCGAGAGAATGCTCGCGATGTTCGAAGCAGGCGCGCCGATCGCACCAGCGATGTTCGAGGCAGGCGCACCAATGCACGACACGACCTGAGCGATAAGCTCTTCGCGCGAGGGCAGTTGGGCGACGGCCTTGACGCCGGCAGGATCCAGAGCGCTATCACCCATCGCACCGCCGAGGATGACCAGCTTGTCGTTGGTCTTGGCATATGCGTCGACGACCTTGGCAGCTGCCACGGGGTCTTCGGAATAGGAGATAACGGTCATGCCCGTCAGGTAGTCAGCAATGCTTTCGCAGGGCTTACCTTGCAGGGCGATCTTGGCGAGCTTGTTCTTGGCAACGCGAACGGACCCGCCTACGTCACGCATTTTCGCGCGCAGGTCCTGCATTTGTGCAACCGTCATGCCTTCGTAGCGGGCAACCACTACGACGCCAGAGCGTTCAAAGATTTGGCCGAGTTCTTCGACCAGAGACTCTTTTTGTGCTCTATCCACAGTTTCACTCCAAGTTTGGGGTTTCCCCCGGCTCAATTTGACCCCGCGCAAACGGGGCCGTTCGGGTCCAATTTCAGGGTCCCGAGGCCATGACCGCCCGTAGGTGCCGCGGTGGCACGAACGGAAATCGTGTTCTCGTTTCCCATCTCAGGAAGGTCTTATCGGAGTTTCCCCCGGCCCTCCGTCTCGGACAGGACAAGGCGGCTTTCGCCGCCTGGCCATCCCGGCCCACCCCAGACAGGGTGAGTCGGAAGATTCTTATAAGGCGCCTTACTTACCCGAAGCGCTGGCGACGTCAACCGAAACACCAGGACCCATCGTCGAAGAAAGCGAGACTTTCTTCAGATAGGTGCCTTTGGCGCCGGTCGGACGGGCTTTAGCAACCGCGTCAACAAAAGCCGCGATGTTTTCAGCCAGCTTGTCAGCGCCAAACGAGGCTTTGCCAACGCCAGCGTGGATCACGCCTGCTTTTTCGACTTTGAAGGTCACTTGGCCGCCTTTGGCAGCTTCGACAGCTTCAGCGACGTCAACCGTCACGGTGCCGATCTTGGGGTTCGGCATCAGGTTGCGCGGGCCGAGGATCTTACCCAGACGACCAACGATGGGCATCATGTCCGGGGTCGCGATGCAACGATCGAAGTCGATCTTGCCCGACTGGACGATTTCCATCAGGTCTTCTGCGCCAACAATGTCAGCACCGGCAGCTTTGGCCTGTTCAGCCTTTTCGCCGCGGGCGAACACTGCAACGCGCACGGTTTTACCGGTGCCGTTGGGCAGGTTGACCGAGCCGCGCACCATTTGGTCAGCGTAACGCGGGTCAACACCCAGGTTCAGCGCGACTTCGATGGTTTCGTCGAACTTGGCGGTTGCATTGGCCTTGACCAGAGCAACAGCGTCGTTCAGCGCCAGATTTTCTTTGCCTGCGAAAGCTTCGCGAGCGGCGGTGGTGCGTTTACCGAGTTTAGCCATGATTTAGCCTTTCACCTCGATACCGATCGACTTCGCCGAGCCGATAATGGTTTGCATCGCGCCTTCGATGTCGATGGCGTTCAGGTCTTTGAATTTCGCTTCAGCGATTTCGCGGACTTGAGCCAGCGTCACGGTGCCTGCAACTTCTTTACCCGGCTTCACCGAACCCTTGGGACGGTTACGCTTGCCAACCGGCTTCAGGCCAGCAGCTTTTTTCAGGAAGTAGGACGCGGGCGAGGACTTGGTCTCGATCGTGAACGACTTGTCTTGGTAATAGGTGATCACGGTCGGAACGGGCGAGCCGGGCTCCATATCTGCGGTCTTGGCGTTGAACGCCTTGCAGAATTCCATGATGTTGATGCCGCGCTGACCCAGTGCGGGGCCGACGGGCGGGGACGGGTTCGCTTGGCCTGCTTTAACTTGCAGCTTCAGCGAACCGATAACTTTCTTGGCCATGGTGGCCTCCTTCGGTTCATAGCGGGTGACCCCGCCTTTTCCAACTCTGGCGCGGACGCGTCCTTGCCAGCACTCAGTTGCGTGGTCGGATCGGATGCCGCGGCACCCTCATCTCCCACGAACCGCCCTTTTGGGGCGGCCGCACCCTTAGCCCTGCTTTTGGACCTGGGTGAATTCCAGCTCGACCGGCGTTGCGCGGCCAAAGATCGATACGGTGACCTTCAGGCGCTGTGCGTCGCCATCGACTTCCTCGACGGTGCCATCGAAACCCTCGAACGGGCCGTCGTTGACTTTGACCTTCTCGCCGATCTCGAAACGCACCTGAATGCGTGGCGTTTCGGCCACGTCCTGAACGCGGTTCAGGATTGCGTTTACTTCGGCATCGCGCATCGGCATCGGGCGGCCTTGCGGGCCCAGAAAACCGGTGACGCGGTTAATCGACGACACCAGATGAAAGCCCTTGTCGGACATTTCCATATGGACCAGCACGTAACCGGGCATGAAACGACGCTCGGTCGTGACTTTCTTGCCGCGGCGCACTTCGATGACTTCTTCTGTCGGCACCAGTACTTCGTCGATCTGATCTTCCAGACCCTGTTCAGCCACTTTGGTGCGGATTGTCTCGGCGATCTTCTTTTCGAAGTTCGAAAGAACCGAAACCGAATACCAGCGCTTCGCCATCTCTCAAGAACCTCGTCGTCTGCTGGGGCAATGCCCCGTTTCATCATGCCCCGCCTGAAATGAAAAAGCGGCGCGCAACTTGATTCGCCGCACGCCAGACAGGGAGTTTGGGGCGCTATTACAGTGCAAGGGCAACGGGTTCAACCCCCGAAGCCCTTGTTCGCTTGGGCCTTAGCCGCGGAAATAGCCGAGGATCACGTCCAAAAGGAAGCGGATCGAAATATCGACGGCCGAAAAGAACAGCGCAGCCAGCGCGGCAATCGCCACAACCATCAGCGTCGTTACCGTGACTTCGCGACGCGTCGGCCAGGTGATCTTGCCGATTTCGGCGCGAACCTGTTGGGCGAACTGGATCGGGTTGGTGCGGGCCATAACGCTGCCTTTAATGTGTTACCTGTGAGTGCTGACATAAGTCCGCAGGATTGGCGGGTTCAATAGCCGGTGGAAAGCGATTGTTCAAGCACAACAAGGGCGGATAAGCTTGGACCACCTGCTTTTCGCCAAGGGGCTTTCGTTGCAGATATCCTATTACGTGATCAACCTCGACGACAATCCCGAACGGCTGCGGGCCTTCGCAGCACATATCCAGCCAGAAAATATCGCATATGAACGGGTTGCAGCCGTTGACGGTCGCCATGTCAGCCCTGCCAGCTTTCCGTCCTACAGCGCGAAAGCTGCGGTCGCTTTTTTCGGGCGCGGCCTGCTCGGCGGCGAGGTTGCCTGCTGCCTGTCCCATATTGATGCGCTGAACCGCTTTATGGCGGGCGACGCGCCTTACGCGATTATCTTCGAGGATGATGCCTGGGTCGCAGAGGATTTCACCGCAAAGGTCGAACGGGCCATAGCGCTTTTTGATGAAAAGCTGCCCGGCTGGCAGCTTTTGCACCTCTATCCCCGCACCTTGCGCGGTCACAGCCCCATCACCGCAGAGGGCGGCCATACTTTATTTGCCGCCCATGAATTCGCGGTTGGCACCGCCGCCATCGTCTATTCCCGCGCCGGCGCGAAAGCCGTGCTAGAGACCGCCGTGCCGATCTATGCGCCGTGGGATGTCCATCTCAAAGAAGTCACAGCGCGCCACGGTAAAAGCGGCGCGATAACCCCAGCCCTGATCCAAACAAGTGACGCCCCCAGCGAGATCGCGGCATACGGCGCAAGGCGTAGCCAGATCAAAGGCCTGCGCGGCTGGTGGAATAAGCGTATTCGCGTTGTGCGTCACCGCGCCTATGCCATCCGCAACCTGCTGCGCTATCGCCTGAAACTTTAGCCTTTCGCGAACATTGTCTGTGCGTTCCTGCGCCTTTCGCATGGGGCGATCACGCTTTAAGTTCACATCCAAGCCAGCCGCGACCGGATTGCGGCATAAGTTGCAAAGGATAACTCCATGGCAAAGCAGATTGAATTCGGCCTTGATACATTCGGCGACGTGACCCGTCTGCCGGGCGGCAAGCCCACCTCGCATGGCCAAGTGTTGCGCGAATTGATCGCCGAGGGCGAGTTGGCCGAACAGGTCGGCGTCGATGTCTTTGGCGTCGGCGAGCACCACCGCGCCGACTTCGCCGTCTCGGCGATCGAGCCGGTTTTGGCCGCACTGGCGGTAAAAACCGAAAAGATCAAACTCGCCTCGGCCGTGACAGTCCTATCCTCGGACGATCCGATCCGCGTCTATCAGCGGTTCTCGACCGTGCAGGCGCTGTCGAATGGCCGCGCCGAGATGATTTTGGGCCGTGGCTCGTTCACGGAATCCTTCCCACTGTTCGGCCTTGATCTGTCGGATTACGACAAGCTGTTCAGCGAAAAACTGGATCTGCTGTCGCTGCTGTTGAAAGAGGAAAAGGTTAGCTGGAAAGGCACCATCCGCCCCGAGCTGAAGAAAGTCACCGTCTATCCCCGCCCCGAAGCCCCGATCAAAACCTGGATCGGTGTCGGCGGCAGCCCCGAATCGGTGGTGCGCACGGCCTCGTACAACATGCCGATGCTGCTGGCGGTCATTGGCGGCGCGGCCAGCCGGTTCAAGCCCTATGTCGACCTGTACAAGCGCGCCCATGACCAGTTCGGTACCAAGCCGCAGCCGATCGGCATGCATTCCCCCGGCCATGTCGGCCCCACCGACGCCGAGGCGCAGGAGGAATATTTCGAGGGCTACCAAAAGATGCATGCGCTGATCGGCAAAGAGCGCGGCTGGCCGCCCCTGCAAAAGGCCGATTTCCTGCGCGAAATCAGCCATGGCTCGCTGTATGTCGGCGGCCCCGAAACCGTCGCCCGCAAGATCGCCGATAACGTCAAGGCGCTGGATCTGGATCGCTTTACGCTGAAATACAGCGCAGGCCCGCAGCTGTTCAGCACCCAGATGCGCGGGATCGAGCTGTTCGGCACCAAGGTGATCCCGCTGGTGCGCGATATGCTGGCCTGACGGCCGCTAAGCCTGAAAAGACATGCCGCCCCGGACCTGCCGGGGCGGCATTTTTTTATTACAGCGCGGCGCTGAACATCAGCGTGCGGCTTTCCTCGCGGCCAAAGCCCTCGATCTCGATCCGGTCATCCAGCACCGAGATAATCGCATAGGCGGTGGTGTCGGGCGTATCGACCATACCTTTGAAGTTCACGAAATGCTGGCCAGCGTTCTCGCCGTAATTGCCTTCGTGGTTATGGCCGTTGAAATAGGCCATCACATTGCCATAGCGCGCCAGCAGGGCAACAATCTCTTGGTCGTTCCACAGGTTGTGGTTGTTCGCCGGAAAGACGGGGTAGTGGCACAGGATGATCACGCGTTCATCCGCTGCCTCAGCCGCATCAAGACAGGCCTCCAGCCAGACCATCTGCTCATCCGACAGCGAGCCGTTCCAGCTTTGCGCATTGGGGGCGCCCGCCTCGCGCAGCGCGGCCAGACGCTGGGCCGCAACCTCGCGGCGGGGATCGCCCACAGGCGGGGCAAAGGTCGACACGTCATTGCCGTCCAGCACGATAAAACGCACGCCTTTGACGGCGAAATGGTAATAAGGCGCGGGCATACCCACCGTGCGCACCACCGAGGGCAGCCATTCGGGCACGAAATCGAAATCATGGTTGCCCAGCACGAAGTGATTCTTGTGCTTTGACTTGTCATAGACTGGCAGAATGTGACTGAAGCTTTCCCAATGGCGGTCGATGATATCGCCAAGGGTCACGACAAATTCCAGATCGTCATGCGTGTTCAGATCGGCAATCGCCGCGTCCAGCTTCCACAGGGAATTGGCATAGAAGCGCACGCCTGCAGCATTGGGGACAACCGGCGCATATTGCGGGTCGGTGATCAGGCCAAAGCGGAACGGACCGCGCGCCTCGGCTTGCGCTTGTGCAGGCGTTGCGCCCATCAGCGGCGTCAGCAGTGCGGCGGCGGGGCCAGCGGCCAAAAGATTGCGACGGGTGACCATTCGGTGTCCTTTCACGTCAGAAGTGTCAGGACATGCGGCTAAGGGCGCAATTTGAACGGAAAATGACAAACATGCGAATTTTATCCGCATCAGCGGGGATGCGCGCAGGCGATTATCATATGTGGGATTGTGGCAGGGGCAGCAGGGCTTGAACCCGCGACCTACGGTTTTGGAGACCGTCGCTCTACCAACTGAGCTATACCCCTAGGCCAAGAACCGAGTAATCGGAATAACCGTCTGACGCAAGAGGTCTTACGCCATTTTAACCCAGTTGCCGCAAAGGAAAAGGGCCGCCCATTGGGCGGCCCTTCCAAGTTCACTGGTTGCCCAGATTACTTGATGATGCGTGCGACGACGCCTGCACCGACGGTGCGGCCGCCTTCACGGATAGCGAAGCGCAGCTTCTCTTCCATGGCGATCGGCGCGATCAGCGTGACGTTGAACTTCAGGTTGTCGCCCGGCATCACCATCTCGGTGCCCTCGGGCAGCTCAACAGTGCCGGTCACATCGGTCGTGCGGAAGTAGAATTGCGGACGGTAGTTCGCAAAGAACGGCGTGTGACGGCCGCCTTCTTCCTTGGTCAGGATATACGCCTCGGCTTCGAACTCGGTGTGCGGGGTAACCGACTTGGGCTTGACCAGAACCTGGCCACGCTCAACGCCTTCGCGGTCGATACCGCGCAGCAGGATACCAACGTTGTCACCAGCTTCGCCGCGGTCCAGCAGCTTGCGGAACATCTCAACGCCCGTGCAGGTCGACTTCTTCGTGTCGCGGATGCCGACGATCTCAACTTCGTCGCCAACGTTGATCACACCGCGCTCGACGCGGCCGGTCACCACAGTACCACGACCCGAGATCGAGAAAACGTCCTCGATCGGCATCAGGAACGGCTGGTCAACAGCACGTGCAGGCGTCGGGATATACGTGTCGACAGCAGCCATCAGCGCGCGGACCGAGTCCTCGCCGATGTCTTTGCGCTCGCCGATCAGCGCCTGGTGCGCCGAACCTTGGATGATCGGAATGTCATCGCCGGGGTACTCGTACGACGAGAACAGCTCGCGGATTTCCATTTCGACCAGCTCGAGCAGCTCTGCGTCGTCAACAAGGTCAACCTTGTTCATGTAGCAGACCATGTAGGGAATACCCACTTGGCGGCCCAGCAGGATGTGCTCGCGCGTTTGCGGCATCGGGCCGTCCGACGCAGCACAGACCAGGATCGCGCCGTCCATCTGGGCAGCACCGGTGATCATGTTCTTGACGTAGTCGGCGTGGCCGGGGCAGTCAACGTGCGCATAGTGGCGCGCTTCGGTCTCGTATTCCACGTGAGCGGTCGAGATCGTGATGCCGCGTGCACGCTCTTCGGGCGCACCGTCAATTTGGTCGTATGCGCGGAATTCACCGAAATACTTCGTGATCGCAGCGGTCAGCGTCGTCTTGCCGTGGTCAACGTGGCCAATCGTGCCAATGTTAACGTGCGGTTTGTTACGTTCAAACTTTGCCTTTGCCATGATGGCTTCTCCTGGTGCTAGCAACAGCGGCTTTCGCCGCTGGACGGGGTGCGCCGTGGCCACCCGGCCCCGATTCACTTCGGGCGCGACATATGATTTTTAGGCCGCTGAATCAAGAGACCGGGCGCGACCCCAAAAGGTCAAGCGCCCGGTCGCAGCATTTCAGCAACGTCAGTTGAAACGGTTATCCCTGGGGAAACCGCGCGGCGCCATGCGGCCGGTGCCTGCGCGCTTGCCCAGCCATTCGCTCAGATCAGGCTCGGACCGCGTGCGGCCGCCGCTTTCTTTCCACGAAAGGCCCTGCGCCAAGGTCAGCGTGACCAGATCCGACAGCCCGCCATCCTTGAACTTTTGCAGCTTTACGCCTTTGCCGCGCGCCATTTCCGGCAGCTCGTCCAGCGCGAAGACCAGCATCTTGCGGTTATCGCCGACGCAAGCGACGTGATCGCCTTGCACGGGCTTCACGATCAGCGCGCTCGCGCCTTCGGACAGGTTCAGCACCTGTTTGCCCGCACGGGTCTGCGCGATCACATCATCCTCGGCCACGATAAAGCCATCGCCCGCGCTCGAGGCAAGGATCAGTTTTTGCCCCGGACGGTGGATCAGCAGATCGACGATTTGCGCGTCATTGGGCAGATCGACCATCAGGCGCAGCGGCTCGCCCGTGCCGCGCCCGCCGGGCAGGTTCGCGGCCAGAACCGTATAGAATCGCCCGTTCGAAGCAAAGGCCAGCAGCCGGTCAGTCGTTTCCGCATGGAAGGCAAAACGGGCTTTGTCGCCGTCCTTGAACTTCATCTCTTGATCCAGCGCGATATGGCCCTTCATCGCGCGAATCCAACCCATGTCAGAACAGATCACGGTGACAGGCTCGCGTTCGATCATCGCTTCCAGCGGCACATCGGCCACTTCTTTGCCCTCACCAAAGGCGGTGCGACGCGCGCCGCCCTTGCTGGTCTTGCCGAACTGTTTACGCACATCCTTTAACTCGTCCGAAATGCGCGACCATTGCAGCTTTTCGTCGCCCATCAGCGCATGCAGCCCAGCGCGTTCGGCCTGCAAGGCGTCACGCTCGTTCACCAGCTCGATTTCCTCGAGGCGGCGCAAGCTGCGCAGACGCATGTTCAAGATCGCATCGGCCTGCACTTCGGTCAGACCGCCCGCCGCGACCGGACGGCCCAGCGGCGAGACATAACGGCTTTCATCTGCTGCACGCGGGATTTTCAGGCCCCAATCCTCGGCCTGCAAGGCGGCCTTTGGGTCCTCGTCATAGCGGATGATGTCGATGACGCGGTCAAGATTCAGATAGGCGGTGATAAAGCCTGCCAGAACTTCCAGCCGGTGGTCGATCTTTTCCAGCCGATGCGTCGTGCGGCGTTGCAGCACCTCGCGGCGGTGATCAAGGAAGGCGCGCAGCACTTCCTTCAGCGAGCAGACCTTGGGTGTTACGCCGTCGATCAGCACGTTCATGTTCATGTTGAACCGGATTTCCAGCTCGGAATTCTTGAACAACATGCCCATCAGCATCTCGGGCTCGATGGTGCGGACGCGCGGCTCGATGACGATGCGGACGTCATCGGCGCTTTCATCGCGCACATCGGCGAGGGCTGGCACTTTCTTCAGGGCGATCAGCTCGGCCAAACGCTCGATCAGCTTGGATTTTTGCACCTGATAGGGAATTTCGGTGACGATGATCTGCCATTGGCCACGGCCCAGATCCTCGATTTCCCATTTCGCGCGCAGGCGGAAGGCGCCGCGACCGGTGCGATAGGCCTGGCGGATATTCTCGGGGTCTTCGACGATCACGCCGCCGGTGGGGAAATCGGGGCCGGGGATGAACGCCAGCAGCGAATCATCATCCGCACTGGGGGCGCGGATCAGATGCAGACAGGCCGAGATGACTTCGTCCAGATTGTGGGGCGGGATATTCGTCGCCATACCGACCGCGATGCCGGACGATCCGTTCGCCAGCAGGTTCGGAAAAGCGGCGGGCAGCACGACGGGTTCCTCTTGGGTGCCGTCGTAGTTGCCACGGTAATCCACTGCATTCTCGTCAAGGCCCGCCAGCAGCGCCTCGGCGGCGGCGGTCATGCGGGCTTCGGTATAGCGGCTGGCGGCGGGGCTATCGCCGTCGATATTGCCAAAGTTCCCCTGCCCGTCGACCAGCGGATAGCGAACGTTGAAATCCTGCGCCAAACGCGCCATCGCGTCATAGATCGCAGCATCGCCGTGCGGGTGAAAGTTACCCATCACGTCGCCCGCGATCTTCGCGGATTTGCGGAATCCCCCGCCCGAGGCCAGACGCAGCTCGCGCATCGCGTAAAGGATGCGGCGATGCACGGGCTTTAGCCCGTCGCGCGCATCGGGCAGCGCGCGGTGCATAATCGTCGACAGCGCATAGGTCAGATACCGGTCGCCAATCGCGCGGCGCAGCGTCTCGGTCAGCTCTTGCGGGTTCAGCGGGTCATCAGGGGTATCGGTCATGCAGCCGGTCTAACCGGCAGCGCCGAAGTTGTGAAGTCGGCATCGCGCCCTGCGTACTGGCACTAAGACGCCGAAAGGGGTAGAAAGGCGCGATATAGCCCAAAAAGGATGCGCCTGATGCTTGTGAATTTCCTGTTCGTTCTGATGTGCATCAGCATGCTGGCGACGCTGGCGGTTCTGCTGCTGGGCATGGGGTCTTTCGCCAAGCGCGGCGAATTCTATCAGCGCAACGCCAACCGCCTGATGCGCTGGCGGATCGGCCTGCAGGCGGTATCCGTGATCTTCTTCTTTGCCTATCTGGCCGCGCGGGGCCTTTAATGGTCGTGTTGAACCGCATCTACACCCGCACGGGTGATGATGGCACAACTGCCCTGTCCGATGGCAGCCGCACCGCAAAGCATGATTTGCGGGTCGAGGCCTATGGCACGGTGGACGAGGCGAATGCGACCTTGGGTCTTGCGCGCCTTCATGCCAACAGTGATGCGGCAGCGGCGATTTCCCGCGTGCAGAACGAGCTGTTCGATCTGGGCGCTGACCTGTCGCGCCCGCGCATAGATCTGGACGCGGGTGCCCCTTATCCGGTGCTGCGGATCATTCCCGCCCAAGTCGCCCGGATCGAGGCTGAAATCGACGCCATGACCGCGATTTTGCACCCCCTGCGCAGTTTTATCCTGCCCGGCGGCAGCGCGCTTGCGGCGCATCTGCATCTTGCGCGCACCACCGTGCGGCGGGCTGAACGGCTTGCCAGCCAGCTACGCGCCGCGACGGGTGATGTGAATCCGGCGGCTGTGCACTACTTGAACCGCCTGTCCGACTGGCTTTTCACCGCCGCCCGCATTGCAAATGACAATGGCGCGGCTGATATTCTGTGGGTACCGGGCGCAACGCGCGACCCCGCCTGATCCATCCCTATGCCCCAATTCCTATGCCGGAGCCAAAGATGACCCGACCCAAACCTGTCGTTCTGTGCATTCTTGATGGTTGGGGCATCGGCATTAATCCGGCAGGTGATGCGACCTTGCAGGCGGACATCCCCAATTTCAAAGCGGTGATGGCCAGCAACCCCCATGCGACGCTGATCACCTTTGGCCCCGATGTCGGCCTGCCGACCGGCCAGATGGGCAATTCCGAGGTGGGCCACACCAATATTGGCGCGGGCCGCGTGGTGGCGATGGATCTTGGCCAGATTGATCTGGCGATTGAAACCGGCGATCTGGCGCAAAATGCGGCGCTGCAAGGGTTTATCAGTGCGCTGAAAACCAGCGGCGGTGCGGCGCATCTGCTGGGCGTCATCTCGGACGGCGGCGTGCATGGGCATATCAACCATGTGCTGGCGGCGGCGCGGATCATCACAGGCGCGGGCGTGCCGGTGGTGCTGCATGCGATCACCGACGGTCGCGATGTCGCCCCCGATAGCGCGCCCGCCTTCATGCAACAGCTTGTTGATCACCTGCCCGCAGGGGCAAAGGTCGGCACGGTGATTGGCCGCTATTTCGCCCTCGACCGCGACAACCGGTGGGAGCGGGTTCAGACCGCATATGACGCCATTGCGCGCGGCCACGCCCAGCACGGCGCCCCCGATGCCGTCACCGCCGTCACCCAAAGCCATGCCGCAGGCGCGCTGGATGAATTCGTCCCCGCTACGATCATTGGCGACTACGCAGGCCTTGCGCCCGGCGATGGGCTGTTCTGCCTGAACTTCCGCGCCGACCGCGCGCGCGAGATTTTGGCGTGCTTTGCCGATCCGAAATTCGCGGGATTTGATCGCGGGCCGCTGCCGCCCTTGGTCGCGCTACTGGGAATGGTGGAATATTCCAGCCAGCTGAACGCTTGGCTCGCCACCGTTTTCCCCAAACGCAAATTGGTCAACACGCTGGGCGAATGGGTCGCAGCACAGGGCCTGACCCAGTTCCGTCTGGCCGAGACCGAGAAATACCCCCATGTGACCTTTTTCCTGAACGGTGGGGTGGAAACCCCCTATCCCGGCGAAGAGCGTCACATGCCGCCCTCGCCCAAGGTCGCGACCTATGATCTGCAGCCCGAAATGTCTGCGGCCGAGGTCACCGACACCTTCGTCGCGGCGATTGAGAAGGGCTACGATCTGATCGTCACCAACTATGCCAACCCCGATATGGTCGGCCATACCGGCAGTATTCCCGCGACGGTGAAGGCGCTAGAGGCCGTGGATAAGGGCCTTGGCCGCGTACTGGCGGCGCTGGAGCAGGCGGGTGGCGCGATGCTGCTGACCGCCGATCACGGCAATGCCGAACAGATGATCGACCCGGCAACCGGCGGGCCGCATACGGCCCATACCGTCAATCTGGTACCGGTTGCGCTGATCGGCGGCCCGGGGGGCGCGACCTTGCGCGATGGTCGTCTGGCTGATGTGGCACCGACGATTCTGGATCTGATGGGCCTGCCGCAACCGCCGGAAATGACAGGGCAAAGCCTGATCCGGCGATGAAACGGTTCTTTCCCATTCTGCTGCTGGCGGCGCTTGCCGCGCCTGTCGCCGCCCAGCAAAACACCACCGATGTGGCGCGGGCCGCAGCCGAGGCGCTGGAGGCGGCCTCGACCCGTCTGCACAATGCCCAGACCGCCGAAGACCGCATCGCCGCGCTGTCGGAAACGCTCCATGCCTATGAGGACGGCCTGAACGCCCTGCGCGAGGGGCTGCGCCGCGTGGCCGTGCGCAAGACCACGCTGATGACATCGTTCAACGCCCGCGCGGGCGAAATCGGCGATCTGTTGGCCACGATGCAAACGATGGAGCGCACGCCCACCCAGCTGCATATGCTGCACCCCACGGGCGTCGTCGGTACATTGCGCGCCGGGATGCTGATGGGCGAGATCGCCCCCGCCCTGGACGCCGAAGCCGCCGATCTGCGCGCCCAGTTGCAAGAGTTGAACGACCTCGAGCTGCTGCAAAACAGCGCCGCAACCACGCTGGAGCAGGGCCTTGCCGGCGCCCAAAGCGCGCGCGAGGAACTGGCCAGCGCCATGTCGAACCGCGCCGACCTGCCGCAGCGCTTTACGGAAGACCCCATCGCGATGAGCCTGCTGCTGACCTCGTCCGAGACCCTCTCGGCCTTTGCCTCGGGCCTGTCGCAGACGATCGATACCGAACTGGTCGAGATGGATACCGAGGCATGGAACCGCATGGGTCGGCTGGACCTGCCGGTGACGGGCGACATTTTGCGCCGCTTTAACGAACAAGATGCCGCAGGCGTCCGGCGCCCCGGACTGGTCATCGCGACCCGTCCCAATGCGCTGGTCACCACCCCGATCGCCGCCACCGTCCGCTTTGTCGGGCCGCTGCTGGATATGGGCGTTGTGGTCATTTTGGAGCCTGCACCCAATGTCCTGTTCATCATGACCGGGCTGGAACAAGGCTTTGGTGCGGTCGGTCAGATCATTCCCGAAGGCACGCCCGTCGGCCTGATGGGCGGATCATCGCCTGATGGTGACGCGCTTTTGATGCAAGCAAACAGTGGTTCCGCGCAAAACCTGTCGGAAACCCTTTATCTTGAGGTTCGCGAAGGGCAATCTGCCGTTGATCCGGCAGCTTGGTTTGCAGCACATTGAAAACCAAAATCCCCGGAACGCGGCTTTTATGTCCGCTGCAAGGATACGCATAATGAAAAAATACCTGCTTTCGGCACTGGGCGGCACCGCCCTTGGGCTTTTGGTCACCACGCAATTCGCCGCGCCCCTGCTGGCCCAGGAGGAAGGCAACCAGACCCTGTACGAGCAGCTGGACCTGTTCGGCACGATTTTAGAGCGCATCCGCGCCAATTACGTCGAAGAAGTCGACGAAAAGCAGCTGATCGAGGCTGCGATCAACGGCATGCTGACCTCGCTCGACCCGCATTCCAGCTATCTGTCGGCAGATGATGCCGCCGATATGCGGGTGCAGACACGCGGCTCGTTCGGGGGCCTCGGCCTTGAGGTCACGCAAGAAGACGGCTGGGTCAAGGTTGTCTCGCCCATGGATGGCACCCCCGCCGATGTGGCCGGGCTGCAAGCGGGCGATTTCATCACGGCTGTTGATGGTCAAAGCGTGATGGGCCTTGTGCTGGATGATGCGGTCGAACTGATGCGCGGACCCGTAGGCTCGGAAGTCACCGTGACCATCGCGCGCGAGGGCCGGTCCGAGGCATTTGACGTGACACTGGTGCGCGACACCATCCGCCTGACCGCCGCCCGCGTCCGCACCGAAGGACGTTCGATCGTCGTTCGCCTGACGACCTTTAGCGATCAGACCTATGACAATATGGCAGCGGGCATTGCCGAACAGCTGGAAGCCGCAGGCGGCATCGACAATGTCGACGGCGTCGTGCTGGATCTGCGCAACAACCCCGGCGGCCTGCTGAATCAGGCGATCTATGTCTCGGATGCGTTTTTGGAAACCGGCGAGGTTGTCTCGACCCGTGGCCGCGATCCGGTGGAAAGCGACCGCTATAACGCCACTCCCGGTGATCTGATCGACGGCAAACCTTTGGTTGTGCTGATCAATGGCGGCTCTGCCTCGGCATCGGAAATCGTGGCAGGCGCGCTGCAGGATCATGGCCGCGCGATTGTCGTCGGCACGCAAAGCTTTGGCAAAGGCTCGGTCCAAACGCTGATGCCGCTGGATGGCGATGCCGCGATGCGGCTGACGACGGCGCTGTATTACACCCCATCGGGTCGTTCGATCCAAGCGGTCGGCATCTCGCCCGACATCATCGTCGAACAGCCCCAACCCAGCCCCGACGCCGAGGAAACCGCCGCCGCTGGCGCCCTGCGCACCGAGGCCAGCCTGCGCGGCTCGCTGAACAATCCGAACCTGTCGGATGACGAACGCGAGCACCTCGAGGAACAGCGCGCACGCGCCGAGGCGACCGCCGCGCTGCGCCAACAGGATTACCAAATGGCCTATGCCATCGACATCCTGACAGGCCTTTCGGCCATGAATGTGCAGCGGGGCGCACAATGAGCGATCTGCCCTATCGCCCCTGTGTGGGCGTCATGCTGGTGAACGCGGACGGCCGCGTTTTCACCGGCAAGCGCATCGACAACCCCGGCCCCGCCTGGCAAATGCCCCAAGGCGGGATCGACGCGGGCGAGGATGCCACCACCGCCGCCCTGCGCGAGCTGTGGGAAGAAACCGGCGTCACGGCGGATAAGGTCTCGGTCGACCGGATCAGCGCGGGCACCTATACCTATGACCTGCCGCCCGAACTGTTGGGCAAAATGTGGGGCGGTAAATATCGCGGCCAGATCCAAACCTGGGTGTTGCTGCGGTTCAATGGCACCGATAGCGATGTGAATATCGCAACCGACCATCCTGAATTCTCGGAATGGCGCTGGTCGGATGTGGACCAGCTTGTGCCCGATATCGTGCCCTTTAAACGCGATGTTTATGCCGGCGTTTTGCGCGAATTTGCAGATAGCCTGTGACGACGCGTTGCAGCCGTGCTAACGGCTGCATATGAACCAGATACCTTCGCGCGAGGCGATCCTGCAATGGATCGCCGATAATCCCACCCTCACGGCCAAACGCGACATCGCCAAGGCCTTCGGCATCAAGGGCGCTGCCCGTATCGACCTCAAGCGTGTATTGCGCGAGCTTGAGGATGAGGGCCATTTGCAAAAGCGGTCGCGCAGCTATCGCGAGGCCGACAAGCTGCCCCCGATTTCCGTTGTCGAGGTCGAGGAACAGGACGCCGACGGCGATATCTTTTTGCGCCCGTTGGAATGGAATGGCGCGGGCGATCCGCCGCGCATTTTGCTGGTCGCGCAGCCGGGCGATCCCGCCATCGCTGCGGGCGAGCGGGTGCTGGCCAAGCTGACCGCCACGCACGGCGAAGATCACGATTACACTGCCCGCACCATCCGCCGCCTTGGCACCAATCCGCTGCGCATCCTTGGCGTTTACCGTCAGGACAGCGAGGGCGGTCGCATTATGCCGGTGGACAAAGCGGACCATCGGCAATGGGTTGTGGCTCAGGGCCTATCGGGCGGCGCGCTTGATGGCGAATTGGTCGAGGCCGAACAAGCCGGGCCCAAAGGGCGCCTTGGCCTGCCAAAGGCCCGTATCATCGCGCGTCTGGGCGATCCGACCGCGCCACGCGCCGTCAGCCTGATCGCCATTCGTCAACACGGCATCCCCGACCATTTCCCCGATGCGGCGGTGATGGAGGCGGACGCCGCCGAAGCTGTGACCAGCCTTGATGGCCGCACCGATCTGACGCATCTGGCCCTTGTCACCATCGACCCGCCGGACGCCCGCGACCGCGATGATGCCGTGCTGGCCGAGGCTGATCCCGACAACGCGGGCGGCTTTATCCTGTGGGTCGCGATTGCCGATGTGGCGCATTATGTGACGCCCGGTTCCGCCCTTGATCGCGAGGCGAAAAAGCGCGGCAACTCGACCTATTTCCCCGACCGCGTGGTGCCGATGCTGCCGGATCGCCTGTCGGGCGATATGTGCAGCCTGCATGCCAACGTGCCGCGCGCCTGTCTTGCCGTGCGGATGGTGATTGATGCCGAGGGCCACAAGACCGGCCATACGTTCTTTCGCGGCGTGATGAAATCGCGCGCCTCGCTGTCCTATGCCGAGGTGCAGGACGCGATCGACGGCACCCCGTCAGAGGCAACGGCCCCGCTGCTAGAGCCTGTGCTGCAACCGCTTTACGCCGCCTATGATGCGCTGCTGCGCGCCCGCGCCGCCCGTCAGCCGCTAGAGCTGGACTTGCCCGAACGCCAGATCATCCTGTCGGACGAGGGTAAGGTCACCTCGGTTGCGTTCAAAGAACGCCTTGATGCGCATAAGCTGATCGAGGAATTCATGGTGCTGGCCAACGTCGCCGCCGCCGAGGAATTGAACAAGAAAAAGACCCCGCTGCTGTTCCGCGTCCACGAGGAACCCGCCCCCGAAAAGCTCGAGGCCCTGCGCGAAATGGCGCAGGCCTCGGGTCTGCAACTGGCTAAGGGTCAGGTGCTGCACACGCGCCATCTGAACCGCCTGCTGGCGCAAGCCGCAAATTCGGATCAGGCCGAGGTCATCAATATCGCCACGTTGCGCAGCATGACGCAGGCCTATTACAGCCCGCAGAACTTTGGGCATTTCGGCCTCGCGCTGCGCAATTATGCGCATTTCACGTCGCCCATTCGTCGCTATAGCGACCTGATCGTCCACCGCGCGCTGATCTCGGCCAATCATTTCGCGGGCTATAAGCGCGACGGGCTAACGCCTGCGGATATCGAGGAATTGCAGCAAACCGGCGAGCAGATCTCGGCGACCGAGCGTCGCTCGATGGTGGCCGAACGCGACACGACCGACCGTTATCTGGCGGCATTTCTGTCCGAACGGATCGGGGCGGAGATGACGGGGCGCATCAGCGGCGTGATGAAATTCGGCCTGTTCATCCGGCTGGACGACACCGGTGCGGATGGTCTTGTGCCGATCCGCAGCCTCGGCAATGAATATTTCCATTATGACCGCGAAAGCCAGACGTTGATGGGCGGCCACAGCGGCATCGTGTTCGAGATGGGCCAGCGCGTCACCGTCCGTCTGGCCGAGGCAACGGCGGCAACCGGTGGCATCACGCTGGAATTGATCGAGCGCGACGGCCAGATCATGGCGCGCGGCCCACGCGGCGGCGGCGGCAAGAGCGGGCATCGGATGCCGGGCAAATCCCGCGCCAAACTGGCCAAGGTCGCGGCAAAGGAAAAACGCAAGGTGCTGCGCAAACGCAGTTAAGGGGAGAGGAACGGATGGATCTGGGGATCAAGGGCAAGCGCGCGCTGGTGGGGGCCAGTTCAAAAGGCTTGGGTCGTGGCTGTGCCGAGGCGCTGGCCGCGGCGGGCGTCGATCTGGTGCTGAACGGGCGCGGGATTGAGGCTTTGGAAGAAACGGCAGCGGCGATCCGCGCGCTTTATGATGTTCAGGTCACCACCGTCGCCGCCGATATCACCACCGAGGACGGCCGCGCCCGCGTGCTGTCTGCTGCGGGCCAAGTCGATATTCTGGTCACCAATGCCGGCGGCCCGCCGCCCGGCAATTGGTCGGATTGGTCCCGCGCGGATTTCATCAAGGCCTTTGACGGCAATATGCTGACCCCGATCGCGCTGATGCAGGCAATGCTGCCCGGCATGATCACCAAGGGTTGGGGGCGCGTGGTGAATATCACTTCCGCCGCCGTGCGCGCCCCGATTGCCGAGCTTGGCCTGTCAAATACCGCCCGCGCCGGTCTGACCGGCTTTGTCGCGGGCACCTCGCGTCAGGTCGCGCGTTACGGCATTGCGATCAACAATCTGCTGCCCGGCATCCACGCCACCGACCGCGCCACCAGCCTTGATAAAGGTGTCGCCGCCGCGCAGGGCATCACATTGGACGAAGCCAGCACCCGCCGGCAGAATTCGATCCCCGCGGGCCGCTATGGCACAGCGGGCGAATTCGGCGCGACGTGTGCTTTCCTTTGTTCGCAGCACGCGGGCTTTATCATCGGGCAGAATATCATGCTCGATGGTGGCTCGGCGAATATCACCATCTAATCCGTCCGTTCGGTCTGACGGGTAGGCAATTGGCCATGGCTGCGTTACACTGCCGATTATAAGGGCGAATGCCCGTTTTCAGGCCCCTCTAACCCAGGTGAAGTGAGCAGTCATGGCCCATCTTTTTCGCAGCGCAATGCTTTGCGCGACCGCCCTTACGCTGACCGGTTGCGGCTGGGGCAATGTCAGCGCCAACCGTTGGGCGAATGCTGAACAACCTGCCGCCAGCCAACAGGGAACATCCACCATGCGCGGTGCGACGAATGCAGGTTATTTGAACTGGCAGGCCAGCTTCCGCCCCCGCGCGCTGGCCGCAGGCATCAGCGCCCGCACCTTTGATGCGGCGTTCCGCAATGCCACCTATCTGCCGAATGTGGTCGAGAATGATCGCAATCAGGCCGAATTCACCCGCGCATTGGGGGCCTATCTGTCGACCGCCGCATCTGACGCGCGGGTCGAAAATGGCCGTGCCATGCTGGCGCAACATGCAAACCTGCTATCGCAGATCGAGCAGCGCTATGGCGTCGACCGCCATATTGTGGTGGCCGTCTGGGGCATGGAATCGAATTACGGCGCGCGGCGCGGTGATGTGCCGATCATTTCGGCCCTCTCGACGCTGGCCTATGACGGGCGGCGTGCCAGTTTCTTTGAAAACCAACTGATCGCCGCGCTGCGGATCATTCAGGCGAATGACACCGATGCCGAACATATGCTGGGCAGTTGGGCGGGCGCGATGGGGCATACCCAATTCATGCCGACCTCGTTTTTGGAATATGCCGTGGATTTTCGCGGCGACGGACGGCGCGATATCTGGTCGGACGACCCGACCGACGGCCTTGCCTCGACCGCAGCCTATCTGTCGCGCCATGGTTGGGTCTCGGGCCAGCCGTGGGGGGTTGAGGTGCGTCTACCCAGCGGCTTCAACTATGCATTGACCGGCAAGGGCGCGAACCGTCCCGTTTCGGAATGGGCGGCGATGGGCGTGCGCGCGGCAAATGGCAACTTGCCCGGCGGCGAGGCCTCGATCCTGCTGCCGACCGGCGCGAATGGCCCGGCGATCATGATTTTCCGCAATTTCACGGTGATCTCGCGCTATAACGCGTCGGATTCCTATGTGATTGGCGTCGGCCATTTGGCAGACCGCCTGCGCGGCGGCCCGCGATTCTCGGCCAGCTTCCCCGATGAGGCACCCCTGAACCGCGCCGAGCGCACCCAGTTGCAAGAACGCCTGACCCGCGCGGGCTATAACACCGGCGGAGCAGACGGGATTTTGGGCAGCAACAGCCTGAACGCCATCCGCGCCTATCAGCGCGCGAACGGGCTGACGGCGGATGGCTACCCCTCGCGCAGCCTGCTCGAGCGGCTGCGCTAACAGGGTCAGGCGAAATAATCGGCCAGCACGCGGGTATAAATTGCTTGCAGCTGGCCGATCTGAACGATCTCGACCCGTTCATCGACGCCGTGCATCCGCTTGCCGACAAGGCCGAATTCCACGACGGGGCAATGCGATTTCACGAAACGCGCATCCGATGTGCCGCCGCTGGTCGACAGCACCGGTGACAGTCCGGTTTCCGCCTTGACCGCCGCCGCCACCAGATCCGACAGCGCGCCGGGCGGGGTCAGGAACGCTTCGCCCGAGATGCGGCTGCGCAGAGCCACTTGCACACCGAATTCGGCGGCGACTTTATCCGCCTCGGCCTGCATCCAATCGACAAGGCTCGCGCCGGTGTGGATGTCGTTGAACCGCACATTGATCGTGGCGCGCGTCTGGCCCGGGATCACATTCGTTGCGCCGTTGCCGGTATCAATCGTCACAACCTGCAGCGAGGACGAGTCGAAGTGATCGGTGCCCTCGTCCAGCACGCGCGACGACAACCTATCCATCAGCCGCGCCATCGCGGGCATCGGGTTCAGCGCGCGCTGCGGATAGGCCGCATGGCCCTGTTGACCCGTCACCGTGAACCATACCGTGGCCGAGCCGCGACGGCCGATTTTCATCATATCGCCCAAAACTTCGGGGCTGGTCGGCTCGCCCACGATGCAGACGGACATCGCCTCGCCATTCTCGGCCATCCAATCCAGCAAGGCGCGGGTGCCATCCTCGCCGACGTCTTCCTCGTCGCCGGTAATGGTCAGCACAATCGCGCCATCAGGCGGGGTATTGCGCGTGAAATCAATCGCCGCGCCGACAAAGGCCGCGACGCCCGATTTCATATCCACCGCGCCGCGCCCATACATATAGCCGTCGACAATTTCCGCCCCGAACGGATCAAACGTCCACTGGCTGGCATCGCCCACCGGCACCACGTCGATATGGCCGTTAAAGCCGAAGCTGCGGTTCGCGCCCTTGCGGCCCCAGCGGGCAAACAGGTTGCTGATGCCGCCGCGATCGACGCGGGTGCATGCGAAACCGGCATCTGTCAGCGCGCGTTCCAGCAGAACCAACGCCCCCCCCTCATGCGGGGTGACCGAGGGACATTTGATCAGATCGGCGGTCAGTTTGACGGCATCGAAACTCATGCGTTGTCACCGGTAAAGGGCGTGACTTGCGCGACGACGACGCTGTTTTCAGCCAAAGCGCGCTCCATCAACTCGTGTTCTTCGTCCGAGACCTCGGGGCCATCGCGCAGGCGATCTTCCAGCGTGCCATAGCCCGTGACATCCAAGGGGGCCATATCGGCCTGCTTTAGAATGGCGACGGTCTCGCGCACCGCCTCGGCCTCGTCGACGCCGCTGGCATAGCACAGCAGCGCGGCGCCCGTGGCGTTGTCCGGCAGCCCGTCACCATCATGGCGTCCAACTTCGACCACCAGCGTATAGACTTGCTGCGGACGTTTGGTTTTCTCGGGTCTCTCTTCGGACATCTCGGGCTCCTTCGGCTGTGCGGCTTTGCTGTCTGCCTGCGCGTCCATTGTCAACATGCGAAAAGGGCGAGGCCTTGCGGCCCCGCCCCCCATTTGTTTCCCGTGTAACGGCCGTTACCGTTTTACGGCGCGCCCGATGGCGATCAAGATACAGGCACCGATCAGGCCCACGATCAGCTGCGGAATCCACGCATCTGCTGCATAAATGCCAAGCGCGGCCAGCACGATATTGAGCAGAACCGCACCGACGATCCCGAGGATGATATTGAGGATAAGCCCCGTATCAGCCTTCATGATCATGCTGGCAAACCATCCTGCAAGACCACCGATGATGATATTTCCAAGAATTCCCAGTCCCATGTCTCGCTCCAAAATATTGAGGGCATTGAACCTACAACGCGCCAGCACGGGATTGGTTCCACTTAATCGCGCAGCAGCTCGTTGATGCCGGTCGAGGAGCGGGTCTTGGCGTCGACTTGCTTGACGATCACCGCGCAATAGAGGTTCACGCCGTTCTTCGACGGCATCGAGCCCGAGACGACCACCGAATAGGGCGGCACTTCGCCATAGGTAACCTCGCCGGTGTCGCGGTTCACGATCTTGGTCGATTTGCCGATGAACACGCCCATCGAAATGACCGAGCCTTCGCGCACGATCACGCCTTCGACGATTTCCGAACGCGCACCGATAAAGCAGTTGTCTTCGATGATGGTGGGGCCAGCCTGCATTGGCTCTAGCACGCCGCCGATACCGACGCCGCCCGACAGGTGGACGTTCTTGCCGATCTGCGCGCAAGAGCCGACGGTGACCCAGGTGTCAACCATCGTGCCCTCATCAACATAGGCACCAAGGTTCACAAAGCTGGGCATCAGCACCGCGCCCGGCGCCACATAGGCCGAGCGGCGCACAACGCAGTTCGGCACCGCGCGGAAACCGGCTTCGCGCCAATCCGCTTCGCCCCAGCCTTTGAACTTGCTGTCGACTTTATCCCACCACGTGCCGCCTTGCGGGCCGCCGTCGTGGATTTCCATGTCTTTAATGCGGAAACCCAGCAACACGGCCTTTTTGGCCCACTGGTTCACATGCCAATCGCCGTTGGCCTGACGTTCAGCCACGCGCAACTTGCCCTTATCCAGCGCTTCCAACGTTGCCTCAATGGCATCAACGGCCTCGCCACGGCTGGCGGGGGTCAGGGCTGCGCGGTCTTCCCACGCAGCCTCGATGGCGGCTTCAAGGGCGGCATTCGACATGGTTCTCTCCTATTCGTGTCAGCAAGGCTGATAACGCGACGAGAGAGGGCTGGCAATCGGACTAGTTGACGTTCGCGCTTTGGCGTTGTGCGGGTTGTTGGCCATTGCGCGGAAACAAGGCAGCCCATTCGATCGACAGGCGCTGCGCCTCGCTTTGGCGCGGATCATCGGGCGCAAGTTCGGCCGGGGTGCGGCCGTCCAGCTCGTTCGCAAGCTCGCGCACGCGCTGTTCCAGCGCGATGCGGCGGGCGGTCTGGGCGGGCTCGCTCAGCGGCGGAATGATAAAACCGGGGCGGCTGTTCAGCAGGTTCGGGTGCTGCGCCTGCACGGCGGCAAGGCCCTCGCCTTCCTCGGTCACGGTGGCGATAAAGCCGACCTGCGCGGGCAGTACGACATAGGCCGACAGATTGCGGGCGCTGGCGGACAGATGCACAACGGCGAAATCCGTGCCCATCAGCATACGCCAGTCACAGGCACCGTTCAGCGCGGCGAATTCCTTCAGCGGCAGCGCGCGGCGGCTTGAGCCGAACAGGCGATAGATCGCATCTTGCACCTCGCGCATGTCGCGCGCGCCAATCGCCTCGACAAAACGTTCGGACATTTTGCGCGAGGGACCTTCGGCGATTTCGACAGGGGTCACGCCGGGTTTGGGGATGAAAAAGCTAACGCCATTGGGCAGCAGCGCCTCGGATTGCGGCGATGCGGGGCCAACGATCTTGCCGCCCTCGGCGCGGGTATGGGTGTACACCTCGCGCAGGGTGCCGGGACGGATCGAGGGTTGCTGCACAATCGCGGTCCGCAATGCGCGCGGCACGGCCAGAACGTCAAATTCGACGGCGTTCAGCTTGATCTTCATCGGAATGTCCTTGTGGGAAAGCCTTAGGCGCCGGTTGCGACTTCGGCAGCGATCTGGGCGCGCGATTTGCGGGCACGCTCGGTTGCGGATTTCAACTGGCCACAGGCGGCCATGATATCTTCGCCGCGCGGACGACGCACGGGGCTGGCATAGCCTGCACGGTTGACGATATCACCAAAGGCCTCGATCCGCGCCTTGGTCGAGCGCTGATACGGCGAGCCCGGCCATTCGTTGAACGGGATCAGGTTGATCTTGGCAGGGATGCCGCGGATCAGCTCGACCAGACGGCGGGCATCGTCGTCGCTGTCATTGACGCCGCGCAGCATCACATATTCAAAGGTGATCCGTTCAGAATTCGAAAGCGCGGGATATTCACGCAGCGCGGTCAGCAGCGCCTCGATATTCCATTTGCGGTTCACCGGCACCAGCACGTTGCGCACGTCGTCAGTGGTGGCGTGGAAACTGACGGCCAGTTGGCAGCCGATTTCGACCGCGGTGCGCGCGATTTCCGGCACGATCCCCGAGGTCGACAGCGTGATACGGCGGCGCGACAACTGAATCCCCTCGGGGTCCATGCAGATCTTCATCGCATCGCGCACGTTTTCGAAATTATACAGCGGCTCGCCCATGCCCATCAGCACGATATTCGACAGACGGCGGGGGCCAAGCTCGCTGACATCCTGCCCCGGATGCGGCCATTCGCCCAGATCGTCCCGCGCGACCATGACCTGGCCGACAATCTCGGCGGTGGTCAGGTTGCGCACCAGCTTTTGCGTGCCGGTATGGCAAAAGGAACAGGTCAGCGTGCAGCCGACTTGGCTGGACACGCACAGCGTGCCGCGATCGGTCTCGGGGATATAAACGACCTCGACCTCGTGGCCGCCGGCGATGCGCACCAGATATTTGCGGGTGCCATCTTCGGACACTTGGCGCGTCACAACTTCGGGCACGGCCAGCACATAGGTTTCGGCCAATTTGGCGCGCAGGTCTTTGGCCAGATTCGTCATCAGCGCGAAATCACGCACGCCCCAGACATAGATCCACTGCCACAGCTGACCCATGCGCATCTTGGCCTGCTTTTCCGGCACGCCGATGTCGATCATCGCCTGACGCATCTGGTCACGCGTCATGCCGACAAGATTCGCAGGCCCATCGGGCAGCTTGCGCGGGATGGTCAGCATATCTTGCGTCACCGGCGCCTTTGCAGGGTCGGGCTGGGGGACAGGCTGGAAGCTGGTGGCCGTGGCGGTCATGGCGTCACTCGCAATAAACAACAGACGCGCGTCTTAGCGTAAAACCCAAATGGGTTCTACGCCAAATTACGCGGCGAAAATCACGTTTTCACGCCAGCCGGGTTAGCCGCAGCGGCGCTGTGCGTCGTCGATGGCCGCCGTCACACCCGACAGCGAGAAGTTATCCGTGGTGCGGTTACCGCGCCCCGAGACCCCCTCGACCACCGCGCGCGAGCCGCGACGCATCGCAGCAACCACACGGGCATCTTCCTCGGACGAGGACAGCCATGCCCATTCGCCTTCGGTGAACATGTTATAGGCGGTGCCGTCGACCGTCAGCGTCACGGTCGAGCCTTCGCGGAACGGATAGCCGCCGGTAAAGGCAACCTGACCGCTGACGCTGTCGCCGGGGCGATAGAAGACGAACAAAAAGATCGACCCGCGCGAAACCTGGGTCGCCGCGCCGCTGGCGTTTACGGCACTCCAGTCCTGCGGCACCGACAGCGCCAGGCATTCGCGGGGCGACTGCTCTTCGTAGACGTTCCAGTTCGTAAAGGCGGCAACGCGGTTCGAGGTCGTCTGCTGCGCAAAAGCGGGAGAGATCCCCGCCAACACAGCCAACCCCGTCGCCAGCGCACGCACGCCACGCATCCGTCGTGAAATCATTGCAGCCTCCAAGCCGTCTTGTTCTGCAACCCGACCCGGCAGGCTGACCCATAGGCCGTCCAAAGGGCGGATCGTCTTCAACCCGATAGCGCAGGTTTAGCAACAAAGCACATAAGCGGAAAAGCCCTGCTTGGCGCCAGACTGCGCGAATTCTTGCTGAACATGCCGTGATCTGCGTGCAAGGCCCCGCCAATCCGCACAATCCTAAGTGATCGGCCCAAGCGGCGCCTGAAAACCACCCCCGACACCGCCCGCGAATCACCTGGGGAAAGGCGCCTGAATCGGCGCAAGGACGCCGATCACATTTATTCTACATCACTTGCGACCAGCGTGATCACAGTTCTGACTTTCACGCAAATGCGATGAAAAAATTCTGCCTGCGACAATCACAGGGCATTTTGCCAAACAGCGCATAAAGCTGCGCGGCACGGCCATATCGTCGCGGGGTGTTTGCGGAAAATCGACATAATTTCAGTGCGCAATCTGGAAATTGTCGCAGGCTGAGGCCGATTTACCCCCTTGGTACACCACTTGACTTCATTTGGGGAAAAATGTGGTTTGCACCCAATCCCGGCCCGCAGACACGGCGTCAGGGGGCTGAAACACCCAAGGCGGAGTTGTCCGGCAAAGACTGACATTTCTGTTTGCGGCCGTTATATAGGGGCTGCTCGCAGATGTCGGCACCTTGTCCGGCCTGCGACGCAGCAAGGTAAAGGAAGCTAAAATGAAAAACAAAACCACTCTGGGCGGCGCGCTTGCACTTGCAGCACTGCTGGCCGGAACGACCGGGGCACTGGCGTTCAGCAACATCGAACGTCCCGCACCGGCCGCTGATACTGCAGCTACCGAAGAAGCACCTGCTGCCGCTGCTGGCGCCGCCACTTCGATCTACGACGGCGTTTACACTGCAGCCCAGGCCGAAGCTGGCCAGGCTGCATGGATGACCAGCTGCGCAAGCTGCCACGGCCCGACCGCTCGCGGCTCGTCGGGTGGTCCGCGCGTTATCGGCCCTGTCATCAACAACAAGTATGCTGACAAGCCGCTGCTGGACTACTTCAACTACACCCGCGACAACATGCCGATGGGCGCGCCTCACTCGTTGAGCGACGATACCTATGTTGAAATCGTTGCGTTCATTCTGCAATCGCACGGCGCAGAGCCGGGCGAGACGGAACTGACCTCGGACGAAGCGCTGCTCGGCAGCCTGATGATGGGCCGTAACCCCAACTAAACGCAGGGTCGCCAACCGCTTGACGGTAAGCAACCTACCAGATTGGCCGGCTACGGTCGGCCAATCCTCCTTTACCAACCCTCCATCCCAAACAAGGTAAAACCTGATGAAGACGTCGTCTTTGCTGGTTGCGAGCGTTGCCGCGCTTGCAAGCTATAGCTCCTTTGCGCTTGCTCAAGTGACCCCCGTCACCGATGAATTGCTGGCGAACCCGCCCGCTGGGTGAATGGATCAGCTACGGTCAGAACCAAGAAAACTACCGTCACTCGCCCCTGACGCAGATCACGACTGAGAACGTCGGCCAACTGCAACTGGTCTGGGCGCGCGGCATGCAGCCGGGCAAAGTCCAAGTCACGCCCCTGATCCATGACGGCGTCATGTATCTGGCAAACCCGGGCGACGTGATCCAGGCCATCGACGCCAAAACTGGCGATCTGATCTGGGAACACCGCCGCCAACTGCCGAACATCGCCACGCTGAACAGCTTTGGCGAGCCGACCCGCGGCATGGCGCTGTACGGCACCAACGTTTACTTTGTTTCGTGGGACAACCACCTGGTCGCCCTCGACACCGCAACTGGCCAAGTGACGTTCGACGTCGACCGCGGCCAAGGCGAAGACATGGTTTCGAACTCGTCGGGCCCGATCGTGGCAAACGGCGTGATCGTTGCCGGTTCGACCTGCCAATACTCGCCGTTCGGCTGCTTTGTCTCGGGCCACGACTCGGCCACCGGTGAAGAGCTGTGGCGCAACTACTTCATCCCGCGCGCTGGCGAAGAGGGTGATGAGACTTGGGGCAACGATTACGAAGCCCGTTGGATGACCGGCGTCTGGGGTCAGATCACCTATGACCCCGTTGGCGGCCTTGTCCACTACGGCTCGTCGGCTGTTGGCCCGGCTTCGGAAACCCAGCGCGGCACCACCGGCGGCACCATGTACGGCACCAACACCCGTTTCGCTGTCCGTCCCGAGACTGGCGAGATCGTCTGGCGTCACCAAACTCTGCCCCGCGACAACTGGGACCAAGAGTGCACCTTCGAGATGATGGTTGCCAACGTTGACGTGCAGCCCGCAGCTGACATGGACGGCGTCCGCTCGATCAACCCGAACGCCGCCACCGGCGAGCGTCGCGTTCTGACCGGCGTTCCGTGCAAAACCGGCACCATGTGGCAGTTCGACGCCGAAACCGGCGAATTCCTGTGGGCCCGTGACACCAGCTACGAGAACATCATCGAATCGATCGACGAAAACGGCATCGTGACCGTCGACGAGTCGAAAGTTCTGACCGAGCTGGACACCCCCTATGACGTCTGCCCGCTGCTGCTGGGTGGCCGTGACTGGCCGTCGGCTGCGCTGAACCCCGATACCGGCATCTACTTTATCCCGCTGAACAACACCTGCATGGATATCGAAGCTGTCGACCAGGAATTCAGCTCGCTGGACGTGTACAACCAAAGCCTGACCGCCAAAATGGCACCGGGTAAAGAGCTGGTTGGCCGTATCGACGCCATCGACATCAGCACAGGCCGCACCCTGTGGACCGCTGAGCGCGAAGCCTCGAACTACGCGCCTGTCCTGTCGACCGCTGGCGGCGTTCTGTTCAACGGCGGCACCGACCGTTACTTCCGCGCTCTCAGCCAAGAGACCGGCGAGACCCTGTGGCAGACCCGTCTGGCGACTGTCGCTTCGGGCCAAGCTGTCTCGTACGAGATCGACGGCGTCCAATACATCGCCATCGGCGGCGGCGGCACGACCTATGGTTCGTTCCACAACCGTCCCCTGGCCGAGCCGGTCGACTCGACCGCGATCGGTAATGCGATGTACGTCTTCGCGCTGCCCCAGCAATAAGCTGACAGCATGACGTCAATAGCAAAGGGCCCTGCGGGGCCCTTTGTCATATAGATTGGGGGCCGCGTGCCCTGACTCTTTGCATATTGCTGAAACTTGCGGCAAATTGACGCTAGCGTTTCTGTTACAGACCCAATAAACCTTTAAGAACAACAGATGTTCGGAGAAAAAGAGATGAGACATGCTAAACTGTGCGGTTATGTCACATCCGCGCTTTTGACCTGCTTTGGAACTGCCGCTTTGGCGCAGAACGAGGTTGTATCGCGTGATCTTTACACCGAACGTACCAGCCAAGATAACCGGCTTGTCTTTTGCTATAACGGCTTCAACGCACTGTCGGAATTCGAACAGGATCTGGCCCGCGCCCTTGGCGATGCGCTGCTCACCGAGGTCACGCTGGCCACCTATCGCGAGGGCGATCTGGGCTCGACGCCCACCCGTTACGATTATCGCCTGCCGATCAGCGATGAGCAGATTTTCGTGTTGCTGGCACAGACCTGCGATGCCTTCCTTGGCTATGTCGCAAACAGCAATGCGCCCGAATGGATGCGCGTGACGCGTCCCTATATCACTGTGGAATCGGTCATGTTCACCGCCGACCCCGAGATCCACACGGCTGCTGATCTGACAGTGCCGGTACGCGTCGGCATCCGCATGACCACGCCCGGCGATAGCCAGTTGATTTCGTATACGAATAACACGCCCGGTTGGGCACGCACCCCCTATCACGACAATGCCCGTGTCGTAGAACGTGTGCTGGACGGCTCGACCAATGTCGGCATGATCTGGCGCCAAGGCTTTTACCTTGCACGCCAAGATATGGGCGATGATCCCAAGATTTTCCTGATGGATAGCCTGCCGTTCTCGGCCCGCACCTCGGCCATCGGTATCGCGACCCGTGCGCAGGACGGTTACCTGAATACGCTGCTGAGCGACGCGATCGCCGCGCTAGAGGCCGACGGCACGATCAACGCGCTGCAGGTCAAACACCACATGCTGCCCGAGGGATAGGATGATCCCGGTCTTTGACCTTACGCTTTGGCAGGTCGTGCTGCGTGTGATCGGTGGGCTGGTTGCGATCAGCCTTTTCGGCGCGGCGCTGTCGTGGATGTTCCGCCTGATGGGCGATAGTGGCCCGCATTATGACGGGCGCAGCAAACCAAACCCGGCGACGCAAATCTCGTGGATCGCGATGGTCGGCGTGGTGCTGGTGCGCTTTGGCTGGGCCAAACCGCTGGATGTCGACCCGAAAAAGCTGCACGGCGGCGCAATTGGCTCGGTGATCGCGGTGCTGGGCGCAATGGCGGTGCTGGTGCTGCTGGGAAATCTTGCCCTCTGGGCAAGTGCCTATGCGGTGACACTGTTCCCGCCGCCCTTTGGCCTGAATATCCAAAACATCCTGACGACGCTTGCCCCGATTTGCGCGGCGACCGCGGTGATCAACCTGATCCCCCTGCCGCCCTTTGCCGGTGGTTATGTACTGAAAGCCGTGGCCCCCGCCGTCTATCGCCGGATGCCGCCTGCCTGGATTATCGGAGCCGCGCTGATCGCCTTGTTCTATGTGGGGCGCGGTTTGGGGCTGAATGGGCTGTTGCAAAGCCTTGCCAGCCTGCTGCTGCCCGGACGCCTATAGATGACCGACCTGCCTGCCACGCCCTCTGTGATTGATCCCGAACGCCGCCTGATGGCGCCCGCCCGCGTGGTGCTGCGCCGCTGGAAGCAGCGCAATGCGCTATTGGTGTTCCTGCTGGCAGGGCTGGTTGCGGCGCTGGTGGTGTTGATCATGCGCCTTGCCGGCAGCGGCTTTCCAGCACTGCCGATTGTGTTTGGCGCGCTGACCTTTGGCCTTTTGATCACGATGATGATCAATCGCGGCGCGGGCGGACGGTTGCTGTGGCTGATCGACCGCCGTGCGGGGCGCGATCAGGCCTATGCGACGGCGACCCGCCTTGCGCTGGATCATATTGAACCCGGCCCGGTCGGCCGTGTGCTGCTGCAAGATCAGGCCGAAGCCGCCCGCCAGATCGACCCGCGCGGCATTATCGCCCTGCCCGGCCTGCCCGCCATTGGTGCGGCTGTGGCCCTGATCGTTGTGATGGGTGCGAACTTCTGGCTGGCCGACCAGCGCGCGCTGGAGAATGCGCCGCTGGACGACACAATAGCCGTCGATGAAGCGCCCATTCCCGCGCTGGACGAATCCGTCAACACCATCGCCACCCGCATTGCCGAGGATGCGCGCGAAAGTGGAAATGAATATCTGGCCGCCGTCGCCCGCGCCTTGACCGAGGCGGCCGAGGAATTGGCGAATGCCCCCGATGATGCCGCCTTGCAGCAGGAAGTCTCGGATCTGCTGGAACATGCGCGGCGCGCCTATGGCGACACGCCGCCCAGTTGGATGGGTCAGCCAGACAGTTTCTCTGCGCAGCAGATGGCGCAGAATATTGACGAACAGATCGCCAGCGAAGCCCGCGCCGCAGAACGCGCAGCCCAGCGCGCCGAAGAAGGTTTTGTCGATATTTATGAGCGCGATGACGCACGGCTCGAGGCGCTCTATAGCGACCGGAACGAGACAGAGCTGCTGTCGAACGTCGATGCCAGCGCGATGCGTCCCTCGGATGTCGATCTTGAGGGCGGCGTTGCCCCCGATGAGGGCGAACCGCGCCGCATGGACGATGCCGAGCTGGAAATGATAGGCGGCGCGCCCATCGGCGCGGCCATGGAATCCGGCAAGGGCGAAAGCGAAATGGCGGGCGGCGGCAGCCAAGAGCTGGCGGACGACACCACGCCCGCCGGCCCCGAAATAACCGCCGCAAATGATATGACCCTTTCCTCGAATGCCGAGGCAACGGGCAACCGTATCCGCATCGACGCCGCCCCCCCGATGGCGGGCGCGGGCGGCGATGCCGCAAGCGGCAGCAGCGGCGGCTTTGACGATACCCAGATTGCCCGCGCGGCGATGGGCGCGGCGCGTCTGGATATTCCGCCCGCTGCCCGCGCCATGATCGCACGTTACCTTGACCGCAGCAGCACTTCGCAGAACGGGCCGACACAATGAATTTCGGCCTTTTGTTTCCGGCATTTTTGCTGATCGGCGCATTGTCGGCGCTTGTTCTGTGGCTGCATGCCCAGCGCAAACGGCAGGTGATCGTGCCCAGCCTGCGGCTATGGCATGCGCTGGCGATCCCGTCCGGCGCGGCGCGGCGGTCGCGCCAATGGCCGCCGCTGACATGGCCGCTTGTTCTGCAAATCTTGGCGGTGCTGTTTGCCGCGCTGGCCTTGGCGCAGCCCTTTATCGGCGCACGCCCCGCCGATCACAGCATCCTCATTATCGACAGCCCCCTGCCCGAGGATACGACCGCGCTGGCCGCCGCCTTGACCCATGAATTCGCGCAGGCGCGCGCGGTTTCTGTTCTGGCGGGCGGCAGCGCGCCGCGCCTGATCGCCGCGCGCCAGAACTCCGGTACGCTGGAGGCTGAGGATCTGATCAACCGCGCCCGCGCGGCGATGCGCGCCGCCCCATCGCCGCAAACGGATTGGCGCGCGATCGAGACACGGCGTCAGATGATTGACCCCGATGGCACAGCCGCGCTGGTTGTGCTGGGCGATACGCCCTTGCCTGCGGATCAAACTGCGCGCCATGTCATCTTGTCCGACGTCCCGCCGACGCAGATGAGCTATACGCTCACCCCTGCCGCACAGCCCTATAGCTTCCGCCTGTCGGGCCAGATCGCAATGGCCGAGGGCGTCGAGAGCGCGCGCCTTGTGCTGGGATATGCCGATGGTCCCGGTGTGACGCCGCTGCCTTGGGTGGAAAAGACGCTGGGCCGTTCGGTCTCAGGCCGCATCAATGTCATGGAAACGCTGAATCTGCCCGGCCCCGGCTTGCTGACGGTCAGTCTGGACGGACGCCTGCTGGGCACATTCCAGACCGAGGCGCCCGCCGCCGAAAATGCATATCTTTATTTTGGCGAGGGACAGCAGCCTTGGCTGAACGCCCTGCGTGCACTGCCCGATACGGCACTTTATCAATCCAGCGCGGTACCTGCCGACCTGTCCACCTATCGCGCCGCGATCGTGGACGGCGTCGCGATTGACCGCGCGCCCGCGCTGCCGACGCTGTGGATCGGTGCCGCGCATTTGGCGGGCCAAGACGCCCCCGCGCGACTGGCGCAATCCGATCCCGACGCGTGGCAGACCGACAATCCGGTGCTGGCGGGGATTGATCTGAAACCGCTGCTGCCCGGCCCGGCCTATCAACTGCCGGTCATCGCGGGGGCGGATGTCCTGCTATCCGCGGCGGGGCAGCCGCTGATCCAACTGGCCGAGATCGACGGCATCCGTCAGGCTTGGCTGGCCTTCGACCCGCGCAGCTCGAACTGGCAAAATGATCCGGCGCTGGCGCTGTTGACCGCGTCGGTGATGGGGTGGCTGGCGCCCGCAGATCCGCTGCTGGCCTGCACGGCGGCCCAGCCCTGCTATCCTGACGGTCGCCCGCTGGGGCAAATCGTGGCGGATCAAGCCGCACGCAACGATATCGCCACCACCGGCGCAAACCTGCGCCTGTGGCTGCTGCTGGCCGCGACCGCCTGTATTATCGCCGATACCGTGCTGGCGGCGCGCCGCCGCGGCGGGCGGTTTGGTCTGCCCTCTGTCCCGGCGACACTGGCAAGCGTCATCATGCTGGCGGCCGCACTGAATATGCCGGTGCCGCAGCCCTCGGCTGCCGCTGGGTTGGTGGCGATTGATGTGCAAGGTGCCAGCACGCAAAGCGGTTTGCGCCTTGACCAGCAAAGCATGACAACCGCCTCGTCCTTGCCGCAGATCAGTGCCGCCGGCCCCGAGGCGGCGGCGACAGGCGTGCAGCAAGCGGCGCTCGCGATTGAACTGGCCAATGCCAGCCTGCCCTCCACGCAAGCGGGTGCCATCTTGCTGGGCGCGCCGATTGCGACCTCGCCCATTACCGATCCTGCACTGACCTCGCGCCTGCCCATCCATTACATCGCGCCCGCCCCGCCGAGCGGCGCGCCCGTTCTGCGCAGCCTCGAGCTGACCGGCCGTCCCATGCAAGGCGAGCCGCTGCCCGTGACCTTGCTGGTCCATGCACCCGCCGCCACTGATGCAACGTTGCGCCTGACGCTGGATGGCGAAATGCTGTCCGAAGTCCCGGTCGCCTTGCACTCGGGCGACAACCGGATCGAGACGTTGCTGCCCGAGCTGGAAAGCCCCGAGGCTTTCTTGCAGGCCGAATTGCTGACAACGGGCGCGGTGCTGCCAACCCAAACCGCGGGCCTGATCATCCGTCCGGGTCCGCAGCGCCCCGTCGCCGTCATCGCGGCTGACCGGGCCGAGGGCGAGGCCGTCGTGCAACTGCTGCTGGATCAAGGCATGGTCGATATCACCTTGCTGAACCCCGCCCAAACCCCGACCTATCTGCGCGACTGGGCGCCCTATGGCAGCGTCGTGCTGGTAGACACGCCCGCGCTCGAGATCGAGCCCTATGCCCAGCGCATGTTGCAGCGCATGGTCAATGAATACGGCCTTGGTCTGCTGATCATGGGCGGCCCGCAGTCCTTTGGCCCCGGTGGATATTTCGAGACTCCGCTGGAAGAGCTGTCGCCCCTTTCGGCCCGCGTGCCACGTGAAGCGCCCGAGGTGACGATGGTTTTCGTTCTCGACCGCTCGGGCTCGATGCAGCAGGCGGTGGGTGACAGCAATCGGCTGGGCGTCGCAAAGAATGCGACCCTGTCGGCGCTGGAACTGCTGAACCCGCAAAGCCAGATCGGCGTCATCGTGTTTGATACCGAAGAAACGACCGTCGTGCCGCTGTCGACCCTGGATATCCCGGCGGCGCAGATCGCGCTGGACCGCGTGGATACCGGCGGCGGCACGGCGATCTATCCCGGTCTTGTGGCCGCCTATCGCGAATTGCAGCGCAGCGAGTCGCCCGCCAAACATATCATCGTCATGACGGACGGCCTGAGCCAGCCCGGCGATTGGGAGGGCATTCTGCGCCAGATCACAGCGGATGGCACCACCGTCTCGGCGGTTGCAATCGGTGTGGGCGCAGATACCGGCGCAGCAGAAAATATCGCCCGCCTCGGCAATGGCGTCGCCCATATCAGCCGCGATTTCGAGGCCCTGCCCTCGATCCTCGCGCAAGAGGCGATGATGTTCTCGAACCCGCTGAACGAGGAACCCAGCCAGCCGGTCTGGACGGGCGTCACCGCCCCCTTCTTGCGCGCCATGCCCGCTAGCCTGCCGCCGATCAACGCCTTTGTCCTGACTACGGCAAAGCCCGAGGCGACGCTGGCCATGACCGCGCCCGATGCGCAGGGCGAAGACATGCCCCTGCTGGCATGGTGGCGCGTCGGCAATGGTCAGGTTATGGCCTTTGCCTCGGATGTGACCAGCGACTGGACGGCACCATGGCATGATCTGCCGGGCTATGGCGCGCTATGGGCCGATAGCCTGCGCGCCTTCCAACCCGTCACCCCGACCAGCGGGTTGATCCTGACACTGGCCCCCGATCACGAATCCCTCGCCGTCACGCTGACCGCCCTCTCGCGCGAGGGTGAGCCGGTGCTGGGCCTGCGCCCCGTGGCCGAGGTGCGGACCAACCAAGGCACTGATCTGGTGAACCTGCATAGCGTCGGCGGCGGGGTTTATCGCGGCACGCTGGCGCGCGGGCTGACCGGACGCTATGACGCTACGCTGACCGCCGACAGCATCGCCGCCATTCCCCTTGGCGCAGGCGAGGGTACGCCCGCCGCACCCAGCGCCAGCTGGTATGAGGCCTTTGCCCCGGCCGCAGATGACACGCGCAGCATCGCTGGCACTTTGGCCCTTGCCGCGATGACCGGCGGGGCCGAGACAACCCTTGCTGCGCTACAGGCCGACCTGTCGGGCACCCAGTGGCAGTTTGCGGGCGCAGTGCCGCTGCTTGCACTGATCGCCCTTGCGCTATTCCTGCTGGACCTGATCCGGCGTTATGCTGACATTCGTATTCTTAGACGCCGGGGCAGCCAAAGCCGCCCGGCCCCGGAAGGAGCACGTCCATGACCATCGCTGAAACCGATGCCGAAATGCTGGCCCGTCTGCGCGGCGCGCTGACGGCAACGCTGCAAGGTATGCAAACCACCGTCATCGGCCAGCAAAGCGCCGTGCGCCTGCTGCTGCTGGGGCTGATCTCGGGCGGTCACGTGCTGCTGGAAGGCCCGCCCGGCGTTGGTAAAACGCTGATGGTACGCAGCCTTGCCACGGCGACCGGCCTTGGCTTTGCGCGCGTGCAATTCACCCCCGACCTGATGCCCGCCGATATCACCGGCGCGAACGTGCTGGTGCCCGATGCCGAGGGGCGCAATCGTCTGGAATTCCGCCCCGGCCCGATCTTTACCCAGCTTTTGCTGGCGGATGAGATCAACCGCGCCACGCCGCGCACGCAATCGGCGCTGCTGGAAGCGATGCAAGAGGGCACCGTCACCGCAGGGGGCGCCACGCATCAACTGCCCAAGCCGTTCTTTGTGCTGGCCACCCAGAACCCGATCGAGATGGAGGGCACCTATACCCTGCCCGAGGCGCAGACCGACCGCTTTTTGTTCCGTATCGATGTGGCCTATCCTGACCAAGCGACGCTGGCAGGCATCCTGACCAGCACCACGGGCGCAACACAGGCCGTACAACAGCAGTCGATCACCCCCGATGACATTTTGGCGCTGCAACAGCTGGTGCGCGCGGTGCCCATCGCGCCCGAAATGGTCGATGCGATCGCGCGCCTTGTGCTGATGACGCAACCCGACAGCCCGATTGCAACCGACGAGGTGCGCCGCAACATCCGCTTTGGCCTCAGCCCGCGCGGCGCGCAGGCTCTGGTGATGGCCGCCAAGGCCCATGCCATGGTCGAGGGGCGCAACCATGTGTCTTCGGCCGATGTGCGCGCGGTTCTGCCCGCGATCTCGGCGCACCGCCTGCAACTGAACTTCGAGGGGCGCGCAAACGGCATTGATACCAGCGCCCTGATCGCCGCAATCTTTGACAAGACGGTGGGCAAGCTCTGATGCGACCCAATCCCGCCCTGCTGGAACAGTTGATGACAGCAAAGCTGGTGCCTTCGCTGGCCCAGCCCTCTGTCGGCACGGGCGAGCGGCGGTCGCGGACGAAAGGGCCGGGGATCGAATTCATCGACCACCGCCCCTATCAGCCCGGCGATGATACGCGTCACTTGGATGCCTATGTCATGGCCCGCAGCGGCGAGGCGGTGATCCGCGAATATGCCCTGATGCGTCAGGTGCCGATCACAATCGTGCTGGATACCTCGGCCTCGATGGCGGAAAAACGCGATGTGGCGGGGCAGATTGCGCAGGTCTTTGGCTTTGTCGGCCTTGCCGCCGGTGACCGCGTGCAGGTAGCTGCCCCGCGCGGCGGCGCCCTGCACCTGGGGCCGCGCCTGCAAGGCACCCAGCGGGCCGAGATCCTGTTTGACGAGATTGCGACCGCCGAGGCAGGCCCCGCGCTGGACCTGACGCCGCTTTTGCGCGCCGCGCAGTCGCAACGCGGGCTGATGATCATCATTTCCGACTGGTGGGACGAGGGCTTGGCCGCGCAATTGCCGCTGGCCGCCGCCGCCGGACAAGAGGTGCTCGGCATCCAGCTATTGGCCCCGATCGAGCGTGACCCGACCGCCCTTGGGCAGGGCGTCATGACACTAGAAGATCAAGAGAGCGGCGCCGAGATTGACGTTCGCCTCGATTCCGCCACCCTTTCCGCCTATACCCGGGCGGTGACATCCTGGCAGCAGGACCTTGGCCAAACATTCCGGCGTTTCAGCTGGCATTTCCTGACTTTGGGAACCGAGGACCCGCTGGACGACTTCTTTCTACGCCGCTGTCGCGGTTTGGGGATCCTGACATGAGCACGACCACACCCGCAGACGCTGTAAATGCCATCGAGGTTCGCGGAATCTCGAAACGCTTTGGCCGGATCGAGGCGCTGAAAGGCGTCGATCTGACGGTGCCCAAAAACAGCATCTTTGCCCTGCTGGGCCCCAATGGCGCCGGAAAATCAACGCTGATCGACATTCTGTGCACCATCCGTCAGCAAGATAAGGGAACCGCCAGCGTCGCGGGTTTCGACACCCGCAAGAATCCGCTCTCCGTGCGCCGCAATATCGGCGTGGTGTTCCAGAACCCCACCGTGGATAGTCGCCTGTCGGTGCGCGAGAATCTGGAATTCCACGGCATGGTCTATCAGATGCCGTACCGCGCCCGCAAAAAGCGGCTGCTCGAGGTGCTGGAACTGGTCGATCTGTCGGATTGGATCGACGCCACCGTTGGATCGCTATCGGGCGGGATGAAGCGCCGGTTGGAAATCGCCCGCGCCCTGATGCACGAACCGCGCATCCTGTTCATGGACGAGCCGACCGTGGGTCTGGATGCGCAATCGCGCGCCGCGATCTGGGACCACTTGGGCCGCCTGCGTGCGGGATCGGATCTGACGGTCGTGGTCACCACTCACTACATCGACGAGGTCGACAGTTGCGACCGCGTTTGCATCATCGACCACGGCATGATTCTTGCCGATGATGCGCCCCAAGCGCTGAAAGACGCGCATGGCACCACGACCCTGCGTCTGCGCCCGACCAGCCCCGATACCGCCAGCGCGCTGCGCAGCCGCTTTCCCACCGCGCAACCGGGCGCGGGCGATACGCTGGTGCTGCCGCTGACCGGGACCGAGGATCTGGCCGGTCTGATGGCCGAAATCGGCCCGCTGTCCAGCGGACTGGAACTGCACCAGCCCTCGCTGGAAAGCGTGTTCCTTGGCCTGACGGGCCGCGATCTGCGCGAGGCAGGCCCCGCCAAACCCGCCCGCAAAGGGGCGCGTAATGGCTGAAGCGGTGCGGCGCAAAAAGCAGGATCTGGCCGATAACGGCGCCGCGATCGCGGTGCTGCGGCTGGCGTTTTTGGGGCTGTTGCTGCTGCTGTGGTGGCTGGCGTCCGAAAACGTCTCGCGCAACCTGATCCCTTCGCCGCTGCAAACCTATGACGCCTTTTGGCGGCTGATCGAAAACGGCCGCCTGCTGACCGCGCTGGGCGATAGCCTGCAAGTCTTCCTTGGTGGATATGGCCTTGCCATTCTGGTCGCCGTGCCACTGGGGCTGGTGATGGGCAGCCTGAAGCTGCTGGGCAAAACGCTAGAGGTCTACCTTTATGCGCTGGCCGCAACGCCGCGCGTCGCGTTCATTCCGCTGATCATCGTGTTTCTGGGCCTTGGGCTAGAGGCGAAGATCACCGTGGTTTTCATGGGCGCGGTGATGCCGATCGTGATGAACACCTATACCGGCGTGCAACAGGTCGACCGCGAGTTGATCGAGATGGCGCGATCCGTGGGCGCGAAACGCCGCCGCATCTATTGGCGCATCGTACTGCCCGGATCGCTGCCCTATCTGATCGCGGGCCTGCGCATCGGCGCAACCATCGGGTTGATCAATACTGTCGTGGCCGAGCTTTACACCTCGGTCCGTGGACTTGGCGGATTGCTGGCCACCTATGGCAACAGCTTCCGCATGGCCGAATATTTCGTCGTCGTCCTCAGCCTCGCGCTGATCGGCGTCGTCGTGACGGAAATTCTGCGCCACATCGAAATTCGCCTTGCCCGATGGAAGCAGGGCGGATGACTTGGACCATTGCTGACTGGAGGATGCAATGAAACTGACACATAAACTCGCGCTGGCCTCAGCGCTTGCCCTTATCGCAGCCGGTGCGGCCCATGCCGAACCGTTCCGCATGATCGTCACCGATCTCGAGCCGCCGCTGGTGCCGAACTCGATCATCGATTTCGCCGTCGCCGGTGGTTACTTTACCGAAGAAGGCGTCGAGCTAGAGCTGGTGCGCGTCGAACAGACGCCCTCGGCGCTGGCGGCCATTCAGGCGGGCGCGGGCGAGATGGCGAATATCTCGGTCGACGGGCTGCTGCAGCTGGTCGCCAATGGCGCCGATGACCTGCGCGCCGTCCTGACCCCGAACAAGGCGCTGCCCTATCAGATCATCGGCAAAGAAGAGATCGCATCGCTTGCCGATATCGCGGGGCATAGCTTTGGCGTCGGCCGCGTCGGCAGCCTCGATTATTCGCTGTCGATGAATGTCTTGTCGACCAATGGCGTTGACACGAATGCGGTAGAGGTTGTGGCCCTTGGCCAGCCCGCCGTGCGTGCGCAGGCGCTGTCGGCAGGTCAGGTGGATGCAACGACCGTTTCGTTGGGGATCTGGCTGTCGCTGCCCGACCGCACCGGCCTGCATATCATCACCAATGTCGATGATTTCTATGCCGCCGCGCCCGTGGTGAACAAAGTGAACATCGTCACTCTCGAAACGCTGGAAAACCGTCAGGCCGAAGTTGACGGCATCACCCGCGCCATCATCCGCGCCAGCCGCGATGTCGCTGAAAACAGCCAGCTTTGGGTGGATTTCATGACTACCGCCCGCCCCGATGTGTCGGCTGACACGCTGGAGCAACTGGCTGCGGCCTTTACCACCAGCTGGAGCGTGAATGGCGGCCTGTCTGCGGACGAGCTGAACTTTACCGCCAACTGGGCCTATCAGACCGAAGAATTCCAAGGCGTACGTGAAGTGACGCTGGCCGAATGGGTGGACTTCGGCCCGATTGACCGCGCGCTGGAAACCCTTGGCACCTCGGATATTTCCGATGCCGTTACGCGCTAAAGTAGGCAGATGACAATGGACCGTCCCGTCTCAGAGCAATCCAGCGCCGGTTTGGTGATGGAGAATGTCTCGAAAAGCTTCCTGCGCCCCGACGGGACGGAAACCTTTGCGCTGCGCGATGTGAACCTGCGGCTGGCCGATCAGGAATTTATCGCCTTGGTCGGCCCGTCGGGCTGCGGCAAGACGACGATGCTGCGGATGGCGAATGGGTTGCTAGCGCCCGATGGTGGCCGCGTGCTGCTGAAAGGCGCGCCGCCCAATCCCGGGCCTGATGCAGGTTTCGTCTTTCAATCCTTTCGCCTGATCCCGTGGGAGACGGTGCTGTCCAACATCACCTTTGCGCTGATGGATATGGACATGACCAAATCCGAACGCGACGCCCGCGCGCGCCATTATCTGGAACTGGTGGGGCTGTCGCGCGTCGCAGGCAATTATCCGGCGCAGCTATCGGGCGGTATGCGCCAGCGCGTCGCCCTTGCCCGCGCCTTGGCGGTCGAGCCGAAAATCCTGCTGATGGACGAGCCCTTTGCCAGCCTAGATGCCCAAACGCGCGAGTTGATGCAAACCGAGCTGCTGTCCTTGTGGGAACGCCGCCGCGCGCTTGTGATGTTCGTGACCCATTCGGTGGACGAGGCCGTGACCTTGGCCGACCGTGTGGTCGTCATGGGCGCGGGCCGCGTGCTGGAAACCGTTGATATCGACCTGCCCCGCCCGCGCGAAGGCGAAGCCCTGCGCGCGGACCCCCGTTATATCGAACTGCGCACCTATCTGTGGTCGCGTATCCGCGAGTTGGTCCTGTCGGACCCCGCATCTGAATTCCACGGCCGCCAAACCGGCCATCTCGGCCATACGGCGTGAAAGGATCTGTCATGGGCTATCTCGTTGGGGTCTATGCCATTTGGCTGCGCGAAGTGAAACGCGCGCTGCGGGACAAGGGCCAATTGATCGGCGGCGTCAGCCGTCCGCTGCTGTGGGTGCTGATCCTGGGGATCGGATTGAACCCCTATTTCCGGGGCGAGGTTTACGGCGAGACGCGCTTTGTCGTGCCCTATACCTATCTGCAATTCATCTTCCCTGCCGTGGTGGTGCTGAACATCCTTTATACCTCGGTGCAATCGGCGGTGTCTCTGATCTGGGACCGCGAATTCGGCTTCCTGCGCGAGGTGATGGTCTCGCCTATGCCGCGCAATCTGGTGCTGCTGGGCAAGGTGCTGGGCGGCGCGACGACCGCAGTGATCCACGGCTGTATGGTGCTGGCGGTCGCGCGTTTCGTCGGTGTGCAAATTCTGTGGCCGCAATTTTTCGAAGCGTTGGCGCTGATGTTCGTGCTATCGTTCGGCCTGACATCCTTTGGCATTATCGTTGCCAATTACATCCGCGGCTTTGAAGGCTTTGGTGTCTTTTCAAACGCCATCATCCTGCCGCTGTATTTCACCTCCAGCTCGGTCTTTCCGCTGGACCCCGCGCTGACGCGGGCGCAGACGCTGGTGGTCTATCCCGAATGGCTGGTGATCGTGGTGGAATGGAACCCGCTGACCTATGCCGTGGATGCGATGCGTGGCATCTTGATCAACTTCAACCAATTCGCCCCGATGCTTGGCTTCCAAGTGGTGGGAATTATGGCCGTGGTGCTGTTCCTCGCCGCCATGTGGGAATTCAGAAAGGTCTGACCCATGGCAAACCCTCGTATGCGTGCATGGAAGGGCTTTGTCCCGCTGGCGGTCTGTTTTGCGGTGCTGTTTGGTGCAGGCTTTTTGCCGCCCGACACATCGCTGAGCCAGATCGACAAAGCGGGCCGGATTTCCGTCTGCATTCCGCAAGTCGCACCGCCCATGGTGACCGGTCAGGCCGCCGCGCCCGGCTTTGACGTCGATCTGGTGACCGAGATCGCCCGCCGCGCCGGCTGGCAGCTCAGTTTCAGTCGCAATGCCGCAATGACCCGCGATATCAACCCGCGCAGCTGGCACATCACCCGCGCCCAGTGCCAAATGGTGGCGGGCGGTGTGGTGCTATCGGACACAACGCGATCCTATATGGACACGTCCGAGGGCTATCTACAGGCAGGCTGGGCGCTGATTGCCACCGCAGGCGCGCCAGAGATCAGCAGCGGTGATCAGGCGGGATTCCTTGCCGGTCTGTCGGGGCTGAACCGCATTACCCTTGGCCAGCATCTGCGCAGTATCGGCGTCTCGCCCGTCGTGGTGAACAACGTCCGCGATCTGCGCGGCGGGCTGGACAGCGGCCGCTTTGTTTATGCGATCACCGATGCCTTTACCGCGCAGGCCAATTTCAGCGAGGACGAGGGCTATGACCTAGGCTGGGTGCCGGGCGATACCGAGCGTTTTGCCCTGGGGTTCGGCTTTTGGAAGGGCGATATGACCCTGCGCCGCCATGTCGAGGGGCTGCTGGACGATATCCGTGCGGATGGCACCTTTGCCATGCTGGCACAAAAATATGACCTCGACCCCGCGCTCTATTGCGGGGACGAGGCGATTAACGAAGACGGAACCTGCTGACTAAAGCGCCCATTCACCGCGGCGGAAGACCGCGGTGCGGGTGCCGTCAGCGGCGACGCCGTCGATATCCACTTCGCCCGAACCGATCATCCAGTCGATATGGATCAGGCTGGAATTGCCGCCCTGCGCCTTGATCTGTTCGGGGGTCAGTTTCGCGCCATCGACGAAACAGTCGGAATAGCACTGGCCCAGCGCGATGTGGCAGGCGGCATTTTCGTCGAACAAAGTGTTATAGAACAGCACGCCCGAAGCCGAGATCGGCGAGGAATGCGGCACCAGCGCGACCTCGCCCAGACGGCGGGCGCCCTCGTCGATATCCAGCACCTTTTGCAGCACCTCCTCGCCGGTCGCGGCATGAGCCTCGACAATGCGGCCACCCTCGAACCGGACGCGGATATCGCGGATCAGCGTGCCGTTATGCGACAGCGGCTTGGTCGCGCTGACATAGCCCTCGACGCGCAGGGCGTGGGGGGTGGTGAACACTTCTTCGGTCGGAATGTTCGGGTTGCAGGTGATACCGTTCTTGGCCAGCGAGGCGCCGCCGTGCCATTCATGCCCATCCGCAAGGCCGACCATCAGATCGGTGCCGGGGCCGGTGAAATGCAGGCTCGCAAAGCGCTGCCCGTTCAACCAGCCGGATTTCTGCGCCAGATTGGCGTTATGTGCGTTCCACGCCGCCACCGGATCAGGCTGATCCACGCGTGATGCGGCAAAGATCGCTTTGGCCAGCGCGACAATCGCTTCGTCCTCGGGCAGGTCAGGAAAGACCAGCTTGGCCCAGGCCGGGTTCGGGTATGAGACGATCGACCAATTGATGTCGAACCCCGAGATCTTTTCCAGCGCGGGTTTATAGGCCGCCGATGTCGCGCGGTTCACGCGGGCAACCTTGGCAGGGTCCTGCGCCGAGAGCATCATCGGATTATCGCCCGAGATCGCCAGTCGCGCGGCATTGTTGTCGAAGGCTTCGCGCATCCCGCGATAGAGCCAGTCCGCCGCCTTATCGAAAGTCGCGTCATGGCCGTTTTCAAACCGCGCCAGCGTGATCGCCTCGTCCGACAGGATCGGCGTGATGACATTCGCGCCCGCCGCATAGGCATGGGCGACGATCCGGCGCACCAAAGGCAGTGCGGTCGTGGGCGCAGTCAGCACCAGATCCTGCCCTGCCTCCAGACGCAGGCCGACTTTCACCGCCACTTCGGCCAGACGGTCAACCATGGCCGGGTCAATCATTGCTTTCTCGCTCATCGCAGGTCCTTTCCTGTGTGCGGGCTGTCACCCATCCTAATCTGCAAGGGGATAAGGTCAATCAATGCCCTAGGGGCTTCACAACCCCGTGGAACAGGCTATGACGGAGGCACACCCTTTACGATCCTGCCAGGCGCAGGCTGGTTTCATGTCAGATACAGCAGCAGTCCCTTCCCCATTTTCGAACGCAACCTACCGCAATCTGTGGGCAGGCAACCTTGGCTCGGGCTTTGGCACGATGATTCAGGCGGTGGGGGCGGCATGGCTGATGATGGCGCTGACCTCGTCGGTCGATATGGTCGCGCTGGTGCAGGCGGCCAATGCGCTGCCGGTGGTGATCCTGTCGCTGATCGGCGGTGCCATTGCCGACAGCTACAACCGCCGCAAAGTCATGCTGATGACCCAAAGCTTTATGATGGTCATCTCGGCGCTGTTGGCGCTGTTCGCGCTGATGGGGTGGTTGTCGCCTTGGGTTCTGCTGGGGTTCACCTTTTTGGTCGGCTGCGGCAATGCGCTGAACAACCCGTCGTGGCAGGCCTCGGTCGCCGATATCGTGCAGCGAGATCAGCTGCCGATGGCGGTCAGCTATAATGCGATCAGCTTTAACCTTGCGCGCAGCATGGGGCCGGCAGTAGGCGGCCTTATCGTCAGCACGATCGGGCCGGTGGGCGCCTTTGCCGTCAATGCACTGACCTATCTGGGGCCGCTGACCGCCATCGGCACCTGGAAAGCACCCCAGCGCGAGCGGACATTGCCGCCCGAAACCATCCTGCCCGCCGTAATGGCCGGGCTGCGCTATGTCGGCATGTCGCAAGACCTGCTGCGGATCATCCTGCGGTCGGGCCTGTTCGGGTTTGGCACGGTGATTTTGCAAGCACTGATGCCGGTGGTTGCGGCGCAGCAAATTGGCGGCGGGCCGCTGGTCTTTGGTCTGCTGCTGGGCAGTTTTGGCGTCGGTGCCGTCGGCGGCGCTTTCCTGGGACCGCGTATTCAAGGGCGATTCCTGTCCGAGAAAATCGTTGCCACCGTCAGCCTGATCTTTTCGGCGATGCTGGTGCTGGTCGCACTGTCCAGCCAGCTGTGGATGGCGATGCCCGCCATTTTGCTGGCGGGCGGCGTCTGGGTGATGACATTGTCACTGTTCAACGTCTCGGTCCAGATGGCCGCGCCGCGCTGGGTCGTGGGACGGGCGCTGGCGCTGTATCAGACTTCGATGTTTGCAGGTTTCGCGCTGGGCAGCTGGTTCTGGGGCCGTCTGGCCGAGGATTTCGGCCTGATGCCCACCTTTTTGCTGGCGGCCGGCACAATGCTGCTGGTGGCTGCAACGGGTCTGATCTGGCCGATGCCCCCCCGCGTCAGCCGCAACCTCGAGCCGCTGAACCGTTTTCAGGAACCCACTGTCGATCTGGCGCTGTCGCCGCGCAGCGGACCGATTGTGGTGCAGATCGTCTATACCGTCCCGCCCGAAAACACCGACCGCTTTTTGCACCTGATGCAGGACCGCAAGCGCATCCGTATGCGCGACGGCGCGCGCAACTGGACATTGGCGCGCGATTTATCCGCGACAGACCACTGGGTCGAGCGGTATAAAGCCCCGACTTGGACCGATTACATTCGCCAGAACCAGCGGATCACACAGGCCGATGCGGCCATTGGCCTGAACCTGCGGGAATTGTTCCCCGAGGGCAGCCCGCCCATCGTGACCCGCTACCTCGAGCTGCACCACGAAACCCATCATACGATGCGCGCCATCGACCATGATCACCACTGAGGCAGCCTCATGCAAGACGATCCCATCACGCCCCGCCCCGCTGAGATCAACGCGGCGCTTGGCGCAGCATTCGACGCTGTCGCCTGCGGGCGCGAGCTGCTGCGCAATTCACCGGCGGCGGCGCTATCGACGCTGGACCCCGGCGGGTATCCCTATGGCACAGTGACGAATTTGGCGGTGATGCCGGACGGCACACCGGTCTTTTTCGGCGCAGGCCTTGCGCTGCATGTGCGCAATATTCTGGCCGATAACCGCATCTCGCTGGTGCTGGCGCCCTTTGGCGTCAAAGATCTGCTGACCAATCCGCGCATGACGCTGGTTGGCCGCGCGCACCGCATCGCGGCGGGCGAGGATGTGGACGCGCGCGCCGCTTATCTGGCGCGCTTTCCAAAGGCAAAGCTGTATTTGCAACTGCCCGATGCGATGATGTTCCGCATGGAGGTCACGGGCGTGCAATTGTCGGGGGGCCCTGCGCGCAATGCCAGCGATCTGACACCGGCGGCGCTGCGCGACTAAGCCTACAACATGGCCGCCGTCTTGCGCTGCAGATAAGATTTGCGGGCAAAGGCGGCCAGAAACAGCACGGTCAGGATCAACACGACCGTCGGCGCGGGGGCGCTGTCCAGATAAAAGCTGGCATAGACCCCGCCCAGCATCCCAAACAGACAGACAGCAACGGCAACCGCCAGCATCTTGCCAAAGCGGCGCGTGACCAAAAAGGCAATCGCCCCCGGTGCGATCAGCAGGCCTACCGCCAGGATCAGGCCCGTCGCCGTCATCGTCGCCACGATCGTCAGCGACAGCACCGTCAGCAGCCCGTAATGCAGTACACGCACCGGCAGCCCCGAGGCGCGCGCCTGCGCCGGATCAAAGGCATGCAGCATCAGATCCTTCCACTTCAGCAGCAGCAGCACCGACACCACCAGCGCGATCACGCCCGCCGTCCACAAATCATCCGCCCCGACGCCCAGCATATTGCCGAACAGGATATGGTCGAGATGCGCATCCGAGGTGATCGATGTGTAAAGCACGATCCCAAGGCCAAACATCCCCGAGAACACCACCCCCATGACTGTGTCTTGTTTCACGCGGCTGTTTTCAGCCAGATATCCCGTTGCAATGGATGTAAACAGCCCAGCCGCAAAAGCGCCGAATATCAACGGGATGCCAAAGATATAGGCCAGCACGATCCCCGGCAGCACGGCATGGCTGACCGCATCGCCCATCAGCGCCCAGCCTTTGAGCACCAAAAAGCACGACAGCAGCGCAGTGGGCACCGCGACAATTGCCGCGATGAAAAAGGCGTTTTGCATAAAGGCGAATTGGAACGGCAGCAGCAATGTATCCAGCATCATGCCGCCTCGCTTTCACGCAGGGCAGCGCGCGCCTTGGCCCGCGCTGCCAGCAGCCCGTGTTTGGGCGCAAAGATGAACGCAGCAAGGAAGATCAGCGTTTGCAGGCAGACGATGATGCCGCCCGTCGCGCCATCCAGATAATAGGAAATATAGGCGCCGAAAAAGCTGGTCAGCGTGCCGATGGCGACCGACAGCGCGATCAGGCGCGGAAAACGATCGCACAGCAGATAGGCTGTGGCACCCGGCGTCACCACCATCGCAATCACCAAAAACGCGCCAACCGTCTGCATTGCGGCCACCACACAGGCCGCCAGCAGCACAAAGAACACCGCTTTCAGCACATTGGGACGCAGACCGATAGAGCGGGCGTGGTTCTCGTCAAAGAACACGACCATCAGATCCTTCCATTTCAGCAGCAGAATCGCCAGCGAGACAACGCCGATGATCGCCAGTTGCAGCGTATCTTCGGGCGTGATGGCAAGGATATTGCCCATGGTAATCGTCTGAACCGAGACCGACATCGGATTGATCGAGACCATGAACAGCCCAAGACCAAAGAAGGAGGTAAAGATCAGCCCGATCACAACATCAACCTTTAGGCCCGTGCGATCCGACAGGAACAGCATCGCCGCCGCAGCAAGGCCGCCCGCGAAAAACGCGCCCAGCGCAAAGGGCAGCCCCAGCATATAGGCCCCCGCCACCCCCGGCACGACCGCATGGGACAATGCATCGCCGATCAACGACCAGCCCTTCAGCATCAGATAGGCCGACAGGAATGCGCAAACCGCGCCGACCAGCGCGGAGACCCACATGGCGTTCATCATATAGCTGTAGGTGAACGGCTCAAATAGCACGCTCATTGCGCACCCTCGCGGGTGTGGGTGCGCTCGCCATATTGCACCAGCGGGCGTTCGTCATCGCTAAAGATCGTCACGTGGCGACCGTCGTCGTCATCATGCAGCGCATCGCCGCCAAGAGTGAAATGGCGCAACACGCCGCCAAACGCTGCCTCGAGATTTTCGCGCGTAAAGGTCGTCTCGGTCGGACCATAGCCAATGACAGTGCCCTTGACCAAGACCACGCGGTCGCAAAACTCGGGCACCGATCCAAGGTTATGGGTCGAGACCAGCATCACGCGCCCCTCGTCCCGCAGCTCGCGCAAAAGGGTGATAATCTGTTCCTCGGTTTTCACATCGACGCCGGTGAACGGCTCGTCGAGCAGGATCACGCGGCCATCTTGGGCCAGCGCGCGCGCCAGAAAGACGCGCTTTTTCTGGCCGCCCGACAGCTCGCCAATCTGGCGGTGCCGGAATTCTTGCATATTCACGCGCTGAAGAGCCATATCGACCGCCGCGTGATCCGCCTTTGAGGGGCGGCGCAAAAAGCCCATATGGCCATAGCGCCCCATCATCACCACATCCTCGACCAGTACCGGAAAGGTCCAGTCGACCTCCTCGGACTGCGGGACATAGGCGACAAGGTTCTGTTTCAACGCCTCGCGCACGCTACGGCCAAGCAGGCGGATATCCCCCTTGGCCAAGGGCACAAAGCCCATGATCGCCTTGAAAAGCGTGGATTTTCCGGCGCCGTTCACCCCCACAAGCGCCGTAACGGTGCCCTTTGGGATTTCGAAACTGGCATCGCGTAGGGCGGTATGTCCATTGCGATAGGTAACGGTGATGCCCTCCGCGTGGATCCCGCCGCCCGGATCGCTGTCATGCTGCGGGGCGGGGGATGGGGTGGGGTGGCTCATGTGCTTGTCCTGCCGGATGGGTCGGTCGCCCTGATTTAATAGTTTATTGTGCCGCGCCGGTCAGGCCGCGCGCAACGGTTTCCGACGTCACACGCAACAAATCGAGATATGTCGGCACCGGGCCATCGGGTTCGGACAGGCTATCGACGTAAAGCTCACCGCCATAGGTGGCGCCCGTCTCGCGCGCGACCTGTTTGGCGGGGCCGGTGTTGACGGTACTCTCGCAAAAGACGACCGGAATATGATGTTCGCGCACGCCGTCGATGACCGCGCGCACCTGGCGCGGCGTGCCCATCTGGTCCGCGTTCATCGGCCACAGATACAGCTCGTGCAGACCAAAATCGCGGGCGAGATAGCTGAACGCGCCTTCGCAGGTGACCAACCAGCGCTGCGCCTCGGGAACGGCGGCGATCTCGGCCCGCAATGGCTCTAGCACCGCGCGCAGCTCGTCGCGATAGGCATCGGCATTCGCGGCATAAATGCTCGCATTGCCCGGGTCGTGCTGCGCAAGGGCCGCTTCGATATTGTTGATATAGATGATGGCGTTATCCAGACCCATCCACGCATGGGGATTGGGACGGCCGTCATAATCCCCGCCAGAAATCGAAATCGGATCAATCCCGTCGGTCAGCGTGACCGAGGGCACATCCCCCAAATTGTTCAGGAATTGCTGGAACCACAGTTCCAGATTCAACCCGTTCCACAGGATCAGATCGGCCCCTTGGGCGCGGACGATATCTTGGGGCGTCGGCTCGTATCCGTGGATTTCCGCACCGGGCACGGTGATCGACACGACATCTGCCGCATCACCCGCCACGCGCTGCGCCATATCGGCCAGCACGGTAAAGGTGGTCACCACTTTCAGCCGTGCATCATTCGCCATCGCCGCGTTTGTCATCAGCGCCGTTGCCGCAACAGCACCCAGCAAACGCATCATCGTCCCAGACATATTCCACCCCTTCAGCTTTCGTTAAGTCACCCTAGTTGCGAATTATTCGCATTAGCAAGCAGAATTTGCGAATTATTCGCAAAAACAGAAAATCTTCATTGCGTGATCACAATTGCGCGGGATTTTCGTGATTTTCCGCTTGAACGGTGACGCAAAATGTCACAGCGTCAGATTGTCGCACGTGCTGCGGCGGTGCAGCATTGGCCCCGGGAGGGTGACCGCTGCACCAACCCATCTGGAGGACAGAGATGAAACCGACTTCGCTGCTTTGGGCCAGTGCTGGCGCACTTGCATTGCTTGCCGCACCCGCCTTTGCTCAAGTGACCCCCGTCACCGATGAATTGCTGGCGAACCCGCCCGCTGGTGAATGGATCAGCTACGGTCAGAACCAAGAAAACTACCGTCACTCGCCCCTGACGCAGATCACGACTGAGAACGTCGGCCAACTGCAACTGGTCTGGGCGCGCGGCATGCAGCCGGGCAAAGTCCAAGTCACGCCCCTGATCCATGACGGCGTCATGTATCTGGCAAACCCGGGCGACGTGATCCAGGCCATCGACGCCAAAACTGGCGATCTGATCTGGGAACACCGCCGCCAACTGCCGAACATCGCCACGCTGAACAGCTTTGGCGAGCCGACCCGCGGCATGGCGCTGTACGGCACCAACGTTTACTTTGTTTCGTGGGACAACCACCTGGTCGCCCTCGACACCGCAACTGGCCAAGTGACGTTCGACGTCGACCGCGGCCAAGGCGAAGACATGGTTTCGAACTCGTCGGGCCCGATCGTGGCAAACGGCGTGATCGTTGCCGGTTCGACCTGCCAATACTCGCCGTTCGGCTGCTTTGTCTCGGGCCACGACTCGGCCACCGGTGAAGAGCTGTGGCGCAACTACTTCATCCCGCGCGCTGGCGAAGAGGGTGATGAGACTTGGGGCAACGATTACGAAGCCCGTTGGATGACCGGTGCCTGGGGCCAGATCACCTATGACCCCGTCACCAACCTTGTCCACTACGGCTCGACCGCTGTGGGTCCGGCGTCGGAAACCCAACGCGGCACCCCGGGCGGCACGCTGTACGGCACGAACACCCGTTTCGCCGTGCGTCCTGACACGGGCGAGATTGTCTGGCGTCACCAGACCCTGCCCCGCGACAACTGGGACCAGGAATGCACGTTCGAGATGATGGTCACCAATGTGGATGTCCAACCCTCGACCGAGATGGAAGGTCTGCAGTCGATCAACCCGAACGCCGCAACTGGCGAGCGTCGCGTGCTGACCGGCGTTCCGTGCAAAACCGGCACCATGTGGCAGTTCGACGCCGAAACCGGCGAATTCCTGTGGGCCCGTGATACCAACTACCAGAACATGATCGAATCCATCGACGAAAACGGCATCGTGACCGTGAACGAAGATGCGATCCTGAAGGAACTGGATGTTGAATATGACGTCTGCCCGACCTTCTTGGGCGGCCGCGACTGGCCGTCGGCCGCACTGAACCCCGACAGCGGCATCTACTTCATCCCGCTGAACAACGTCTGCTATGACATGATGGCCGTCGATCAGGAATTCACCTCGATGGACGTCTATAACACCAGCAACGTGACCAAGCTGCCGCCCGGCAAGGATATGATCGGTCGTATTGACGCGATCGACATCAGCACGGGTCGTACGCTGTGGTCGGTCGAACGTGCTGCGGCGAACTATTCGCCCGTCTTGTCGACCGGCGGCGGCGTTCTGTTCAACGGTGGTACGGATCGTTACTTCCGCGCCCTCAGCCAAGAAACCGGCGAGACCCTGTGGCAGACCCGCCTTGCAACCGTCGCGTCGGGCCAGGCCATCTCTTACGAGGTTGACGGCATGCAATATGTCGCCATCGCAGGTGGTGGTGTCAGCTATGGCTCGGGCCTGAACTCGGCACTGGCTGGCGAGCGAGTCGACTCGACCGCCATCGGTAACGCCGTCTACGTCTTCGCCCTGCCGCAATAAGGGCGGATACCCGCAGGCAACTGCAACCTTGCTGTGCGAAAGAGGCTCGCGGTGGAAACACCGCGAGCCTTGTCTCATGCGCATTCGCCGGATTTAATAGCCGCAAAGCAAGGATAATGTGATGGATCTTTCCAACTGGACCGCCCGCCCCCGCCCCGAACGTGTCACATTGCAGGGGCGTTACTGCCGCCTCGAGGCGTTAGAGGCGCGACATGCGGCAAGTCTGTTCACCGCCAGCTCGACCGCTGATATTGACGCGCGTTTCGCCTATTTGTTCGACCAACCGCCCGCCTCGGTCCAGCACATGGAGGCGTGGATCGCAGGGTTCCAAACCACCAGCGACCCGCTGATGTTCGCGCTGATTGACGCGCCATCGGGCGCGGTTGCGGGACGCCAAGCGCTGATGCGCATCGATCCGGCACATGGCGTGCTGGAAATCGGCCATATCTATTGGGGGCCACTGGCGGCGCGCAAACGGCCCGCCACAGAATCCATCTATCTGCTGCTGCGCTATGCCTTTGATACGCTGGGATATCGCCGGGTCGAATGGAAATGCCACGGGCTGAACACCCCATCGCGCAAGGCTGCGCTGCGGTTTGGCTTTCAATACGAGGGACTGTTCCGCAACCATATGGTAATGAAGGGTGAAAACCGCGACACCGCTTGGTTTGCGATCACGCTCGAGGATTGGCAATCACTGCGCCCCGCCTATGAGGCCTGGCTTTCCCCGGAAAACTTTGACAGCGATGGGCAGCAGCGGCAAAGCCTGCAGGCCCTGATCGCTTGAGGGCGGCATCCGCGTCATAGTTACGGCAAGGATCACCAAAAGGTTAAAATTCGACGGGCGCCCGGCCGTTCGATAACCCTGCCACCCAAAAAGAGTGGTGAACCGATGCGGCAGCCTATCCTGCCATCGCAAGATCAGAAACCCATGAGATATATGAAGATTTACCTTCATAGCGCTAGGATGGCAGGGGAAGTGATGATATTTCTCGGCCACCGAGGCGGCGCGATTTAAAGCATGATGCAGGGTTTTCCGATGGATAACACCGAATTTGACGAGATTTTTGACCCTACCCGTGACAAGGGCATTCATCTTTTCCCTGGCAGCACCATGCCCCTTCCCCAGAAAGTCGAGCGGGCGCGTGTGGATTACATCATCGCGACCGAGGACCCCGGACAGGCGGGCGCATTGCGTACAGCGATGTTGAATAAAAAAGATCAGGCGCTGATTGACGGCGACCTGCTGCTGCCCAGCGTGCCATTGGTGGTCGAGAATTTCACCTATGAGGCCCGCCTGCCGCGTGTGAACGGGAAACTGCTGCTTAGCGGTGCATCCGGGCGGCGCGTCCGCAAGCGGTTGCTGTGGGGAGATCGCGCGGGCGAGCAGGACCGCATGACCGTGGCGCAGCTGACCGAAGCAATCTCGCGGCCCAATGCGGTGATCCCAACCGCACAACAACCGCGTGAGATGCTGGAAAAACTGCCCTTCGTCATCGAGATGAAGAACGCGACAAACTTTTACCACTTCACATCGGAAACGCTGATCTACTTCAGCCTATACCGGAAATTCGCCCTTACAGGCCCCATTCACATCATAACGGCAGACCCAAAGCCGCCTAGCGCCTTTGTCGTTGAATCCATTCGCCTTTTCTATCCAGAACTGTTGGATAGGGTGTCATTTCGGAACAAGGAAATCGCCTATAATCGTGCGATTATCCCATTCAATCTTCAGCACTATTTCAGCCATCTGCGCGATCTGGCCTCGCCCCCGCGCGAGACGAAATTCGTATCTGGCGATTACCCCGAGCCGCAATACGAGAATATGAAGGCTATCGCATGGGGCGCGCGCGACGAGGCGCTTTACCTGCATCGCGTCGGCGCAGTTGAAATACCCAGTGAAACGCCCATCCGAAAACGCATCTATGTGGGCCGAAAGTCAGGCAAAAGCCGCAATATTGTGGGCGAGGACGAGTTGATCGCGCGTCTTGAGACGCTGGGTTTCAAGACACTGTATTTCGAAGACTATACCCCGCTTGAACAGGCGCAGATCATGCAGGGCGTTGATATTATGATCTCGGGCCATGGGGCCGGTTTCACCAATATGCTCTATGCCAAAAAGGGCGCAACATTAATAGAAATCAGCCACTTACAGACCGCTCGGCATCGCTTTGGCGATTTTCATATGCATGCGGGCGTGTCTGGCGCACGACATATCCACTTTTTTGCCGATCATGATTTCGACACGACCGATGGCCTGCCGAATATGCACAAGGACGGACATGTCGGCATCTACCTCAGCGAGAACGCCCTGGACCGCCTGGAGGGGCTGATTATGTCGCTGATCCAGCGCGGTGCCTTCTTGAAACAAAAGCTGGCTATTGATGCGCTCGAAGCAGCAGGTGATTATGCAGGCATTATCGCGACGATCGAAGGTGACCCTCGGTTCCTATACGCATATTCAGACGTCGCTGTATGCGCGGCCCAAGCCTATGAAAAATTGGGGAACCCACAACAAGCGGCGCGCCATTGCCGGATCGCGCAATTCGTGTCGCCGTTTCGCAGCAAACTTTTCCGAAATGTGGTGCTATCGCTGATCGCCGCAGGTGACCATGTCGGGGCCAAGGCGGAAATGAAGCGGTTTAGGGCATTCGCACCGGGAATATCCAGGAACTTTGAAAGCGAAAACGCGACCCTATTGGCCGCGCTTTCAGATCTATAAAGCGTCAATCGATCCGCTTGCCCGTTTCACGGTCAAAGGCGGTCATGGCAGCGAAGGGCAGGCTGAACGTCACCTGCTGGCCGGGCTGCGCGGTAGATGCGCCGCTGTGGCGCAGGATCAGCTCTTGCTTCAGTCCGCTCACGTGAACATAGGCAAAGCTTTCCGCCCCGACCAACTCGACCGCATCGACCTGCCCCGTCAGGGTCAGCGCGGGCCCTGTGACAGGATCAAGGCGGATTTCCTCGGGGCGGATGCCCAAAGTGCCGGTATTGAAGGGCAGCGAGTCGGGCAAGGCAGCCACCGCGCGCAGATCATCGATCGGGATCAGGTTCATCCCCGGCGCACCTATGAACGAGGCGACATGCAAGGATGCGGGACGGGCGTACACTTCTAGTGGCGTGCCAACCTGTTCGATGCCGCCGTTTGACATGACGACCAAACGGTCGGCCATGGTCATCGCCTCTAGCTGGTCATGCGTCACATAGACCGAGGTTGTGCCAAGGCGGCGTTGCAGGCGACGGATTTCAACCCGCATATGCCCGCGCAGCTTCGCATCCAGGTTCGACAGCGGCTCGTCAAACAGGAAGACTTTGGGCTGACGCACAATCGCGCGACCCATGGCGACGCGTTGACGCTGGCCGCCCGATAGGGCGCGCGGCTTGCGATCAAGGAACTTTTCGATCTCGAGCAGCTTCGCCGCATCAGCCACACGCGCGTCGATCTCGGCCCGCGGGGTGCGTCGGTTTTTCAGCCCGTATTCCAGATTTCCACGCACCGTCATATGCGGATAAAGCGCATAGTTCTGGAACACGAGGGCGATGTCACGCTCGGCCGGCTCCAATTCGTTCACGACACGATCACCGATGCGGATCTCGCCCGAGGACACGGTCTCTAGCCCCGCGATCATGCGCAAAAGGGTCGACTTGCCGCAGCCCGAGGGGCCGACCAGCACGACCATTTCACCGTCTTGAATCTTGAGGTCGATGCCTTTCATCGCCTCAACACCGCCAGCATAGGTCTTGCGCAGGTTGCTGATTTCAATGCCAGCCATCTGTTATTTCTCCGTCTCGACAAGGCCTTTAACGAAAAGCCTTTGCATAAAGATCACCACCAGAACCGGCGGCAACATGGCCAGCATCACGCCCGCCATCACGATATTCCATTGAGGTTCACCGTCGGCGATATCCAGCAAGCGCTTGATCCCCATGACGATTGTGTAGAATTTCTGATCCGTGGTGATCAGCATCGGCCACAGGTATTGCACCCAGCCATAGATGAACATGATCACGCACAGCGCCGCGATATTGGTGCGCGACAGCGGCAGCAGTATGTCTTTCATAAAGCGCAAGGGACCTGCACCATCGACGCGCGCAGCCTCGGCTAGCTCGTCCGGCACGGTCAGAAAGAACTGGCGGAACAAGAAGGTCGCGGTGGCCGATGCGATCAGCGGCAGCGTCAGGCCCGCATAGCTATTGAGCAGGCCAAGGTTCGCGACCACCTCGAATGTCGGGATGATCCGCACCTCGACCGGCAGCATCAGCGTGACGAAGATTGTCCAAAATGCCAAGCCGCGGAACGGAAAGCGGAAATAGACGATCGCATAGGCCGACAGGAACGAGATAAACACCTTGCCGATCGTGATCAGCACCGCCACGACAATCGTGGTCTGCAACATTTGCAGCAGTGGCGGCGCGCCGGCCAGCGAATTGCCATCCATCAGCATCCGGCCATAGTTGTTCAGCATCTGATCGCCCGGCAGCAATGGCGTCACGCCGCTGAGAAAGGTTGATTGCGGGTGGGTCGAGGCGACAAAGGCCAGATAGACTGGAAAGATCACCGCCAGCACGCCAAGGATCAGCACGACATGCGACAGGATTGTCAAAAGGGGACGTTTTTCAACCATTGATCCGGACCTTTAATATTGCACGCGCCGCTCGACATAGCGGAACTGGATGAAGGTCAGCAGGATCACAAATCCCATCAGCACGACCGATTGTGCGGCAGATGCGCCAAGGTTTAGGCCCTTCACGCCATCGGCATAGACTTTGTAGACAAGGGTCGTCGTCTCGGCATTGGGGCCGCCTGCGGTGGCGCCATCAATCGTGCCGAATGTGTCGAACAGCACGTAGTTCATATTGATGATCAGCAAGAAGAAGGTCGTCGGCGACAGCAGCGGGAAGACAATCGTCCAGAACCTGCGGATAGGCCCGGCGCCATCAATGGCAGCGGCCTCGGTCAGGGATTGCGGGATGGATTGCAGACCGGCCAGGAAGAACAGGAAGTTATAGGACACCTGTTTCCACGTCGCGGCCAGAATGACCATCAGCATGGCCTGATTGCCGTCGATGCGGTGGTTCCAGGTGATGCCGAATGCCTTCAGCGCATGGGGCAAGATGCCCAGTGTCGGGTTGAACATGAACCACCACAGCGCGCCTGCAACGACGGGGGCCACGGCATAGGGCCAGACCAGCAGCGTGGAATAGACGCGATTGGCGCGGATGACGCGGTTCACCGCCACCGCTAGCAGGATCGAGATCGACATCGCCAGCACCGTCACGCCCACGGCAAACACCACGGTGCGATTGATCGCTTTCAGATAGGACGGATCGCGGAAAATGCGCGCGTAATTGTCAAACCAGATGAAGGTCGAGGACAGGCCAAAAGGGTCCTGTCGCAGGAATGAAAACCAGACCGCCTGCCCTGCCGGCCAAATGAAGAAGATAAGCGTGATGGCCAGCTGTGGAGCCAGTAACACCCAAGGCAGCCACTGCCCGGGGAAGATGGCGCGTTTCGATTGCATGGAACCTGTCCGGAAATAGGAAAAGCTGCGGGACGGATGGCCGCCCCTCAGCCGATAGGAAAAGCAGCGGAGCGGATGGCGCCCCCCAGCCGATAGCAAAAACAGCGGGGCGTAACGCGCGCCCCGCTGTCTGATTGGTGTGGTTACTGGTTGGCCGCTTCGAAATCGCGCAGGATCTGGTTGCCGTTGGCGACCGCATCGTTCAGCGCTTGTTCAGCGGTTTTCGCGCCCGACAGGGTCGCTTCCAGCTCTTGGTCGAACACAGCGCGGATTTGCGTGAAGTTACCAAAACGCAGACCTTTCGAGTTTTCGGTCGGTGCGTTCAGTGTCAGCTGGCGGATCGACGTGTCCGAGCCGGGGTTGGCTTCATAATAGCCTTGCTCGGTGCTCAGGTCATAGGCGGCTTGGGTGATCGGCAGATAGCCGGTCGCCTGGTGCCAGTCGGCCTGCACTTCGGCGCTCGACAGATAGTTCAGGAAAGCCGCCGCGCCTTGGTATTCGGCCTCGTCATGACCGCGCAGAACCCACAGGGTCGCGCCGCCGATGATCGAGTTTTGCGGTGCGCCAGCAACGTCGTCGTAATGCGGCTGAAAGCCGAAGCCGACTTCGAAATCGGTGGCATTGTTCATGATGCCAGCGCGCGAGGCGGACGAGCCGATGAACATGGCGCAGGTTTGCGCATAGAACGACGGCGCAGCTTCAGCACCGCCTGCAGGGCCGCCATAGCGGAACACGCCCTCGTCCTGCCACTTCTTCAGATCTTCCCAGAAGCGCACTTGCAGCAGGCCGTTCAGTTGCAGCTCGGTCGCCAGGCCACCAAAGCCATTTTCCAGCGTGCCGATGGGCTGGTTGTGCCAGGCCGAGAAATTCTCGGTGCCGACCCAGGTCGCAGCATAGGACAGCGCGATCCCGCAGCTTGCGGCGTCGGCCTCGATGATCTGACGCGAGAAGCTTTCAACTTCAGCCCAGGTTTGCGGCGGCTGCTCGGGGTCGAGGCCAGCGGCTTCGAACACGGTTTTGTTGTAATACAGGATCGGGGTCGACGAGTTGAACGGCATCGACAGCATATTGCCTTCGGTGTCCGAATAGTAACCGACGACAGCCGACAGATACGAGCTGGGGTCGAACGGCAGGCCGGTATCGGCCATCAGTTGGTAGACGGGATAGACGGCGCCTTTGGCGGCCATCATCGTGCCGGTGCCAACTTCGTAGACCTGAACCAGAACGGGCTGCTCGTTCGCGCGGAAGGCAGCGATGGTGCCGACCAGCGATTCTTCGTAGCTGCCGCGATAGATCGGGGTCACGGTATAGTCGCTTTGGCTGGCGTTAAAATCGGCCGTGATGCTTTCCAGCTTGGTGCCAAGTTCGCCCGACATCGAATGCCACCACGTGACTTCGGTCTGTGCATAGGCACCTTGGGCCAGCAGGGCGAGGGCCGTGCCAGAGGCCAAAAGGGTCTTTTTCATCCTGAACTCCCGTATGGATGATCCGCGCCGGTCAGACCGGCATGGGGCGCCAGATAAGTAAGGGATGTGGCGCTTGGATGGCACGGCCATGAAGGTTTGGTGACGCCGCTTTATTCGGCACCCGGCAGGGCAAGGGCGATGTCGGGGCGGTCGGTGTGAACATAGGCCACGCCGCGGGCGATCCAGCGGGCCAGTTCCTCGGCGCTGTTGGGCGTCCAGACGGTCAGACGCTCGGGCGCGCGCAGGGCCGCCACACGGTCAAAGCGCGTTTCCAGATAAAGGTTATGGAAGGCCGCATAGGCCACCCAACCGTCGATCTTGTGCAGCAGCGCCTCGAGCCCGCCATAGATTTGCGCGTTCTTTTCATAGATGCACAGCATCAGCGGAAATTCGGGGGCGATCTCGTGCAATTCGGACAGCACCGACAGATCAAAGCTGAGTATACAGATCCGCGCGGGATCGACCGCCCGCGCGCGCAGCAGGTTTGCGACGGCGGCGGCCAGGCCCGGATAGGGCTTGTGATCGTCGTCCGACTTGATTTCAATAAAGAAAATCGCGCTGGGATGGGCCAGAATCACATCCAGCGCCTCGTCCAAAGTCGCCAGATGATTGCCGGTCATCGCGCCGGTATCATCGCGCAGCGTGATGGCTTTGCGCGCCTCGGGCGACAGCGCGCGGACATCGCCGGTGCCGCTTGTGGTGCGCGACAGCGTGGCGTCATGGATGACGATCACCTCGCCCGCTTGGCTTAGATGCACATCGCATTCGACGCCCGAGACGCCGCGCCCCTCGGCCTCCAGCTTTAGCACTTCGCGGAACCCTTCAAGCGAGTTTTCCGCCCATAGGTTGCGGGCCCCACGGTGGCCCATGATCTTGGTCATATCACATCTCGGCTGTTAAGACGCGCCAATGGCGCCAGCGCAGCCGATGCGCCGGGAATGTAAAAGCTGTGCAACAATTTGGTGTCGAAGGGATGATACCCTAGGGGCGCGGACGTGGCGCCCATAGCACGACGACAAATCCCGCAATGGCAATTGCCGCGCCCGCCAGCATGATCAGGCTGACCTGTTCATCCAGCAGAACTGCGCCCAGCGCGATGGTCATCAGCGGCATCATCAGCCCCAATGACGCCATCAGGCTGGCCGGATAACGCTGCAGCAGGCGGATATAGCCGACATGGCTGAACATCGTGACCAGCAGCACGGAAAAGGCCAAGGCCCCCCAGAACGGCCAACCGACGGCGACCGCACTGCCCCAACGGTCGAACTCCAGCAGATAGGTCATGATCACCAGCGGAATAATCGAGACCGCCGCCGACCACGCCTGAAAGCGGTAAGGGCCAATCGGCGGCATCCGTTTCAACAAAACCGAGCCCAGCGCGATACATCCTGCGGACCCCAGTGCAAAGATCAGACCCGGCTCAAGCAGGCTGGTGCCGGGTTTCCAGATCACCACCAGCACACCGCAAAGCGACAGGATAATGCCCAGCGTCATGCGCAGTGTGATCACCTCGGCCAGCAACAGCCACGACAAAACGGCGGTAAAGGGCACACTGGATTGCAGCACGATCGACACCGTGCCCGCAGGTGCCGTGGCCAGCGACATGAAATTCAGCCCGAAATGCAAACCGCCCATCAGCAGGCCGATCCCGACAAAGCCCCAGACACGCGGCGGCAGCGGAAACAGCAGGGGCGATAGAATCACCGCCACCAATATGAATCGCAATGTCGCGTAAAAGATCGGCGCGACGTCGAATGTGGTGAAAAGCACCCGGCTGACGATCAGATTGATCGCCCAGACAAGGCAAATGCAGGTGAAAAAGGCGATGTCGATGGGGCGCAATGAACGGGGAACCAGCAATAAGAGGCAGGCGCCACACATGACAGGGGCGGCGCGGATTGCCAATGCAATGCCGCGCCGCCCCCTTAGATTTTCGACACTTATCTCGCCTTAGACGCCAGCCGCTACTTTTTTCACACGCAGCTTGTCGATGGCGTTGCCGTCCATTGTGACAACCTCGAACAGCAGGCCCTCGACCTCTAGCGTATCACCGTTTTGCGGCATGCGGCGCATGTGGCGCAGCAGATAGCCGGCTAGGGTCGAATAACGCTCGGTATCATCCTCAAGGTCAACGTCCAGCAGTTGCGAGGCGCGGCGAATATCGACCCAGCCGTCCAACAGCCATGATCCATCCGCGCCCAGAACTTCGGTCGCGGGGGCCTCGTTCTCGTCGGGGAAGTCACCGGCGATGGCCTCTAGCACATCGGTCGGGGTCGCGATCCCCTCCAACGAGCCGAACTCGTCCACGATCACCGCCATCTGCACGTTCGAGCTGCGCAGCTGTTCAATCAGGCGCAACACTGAGACGCTTTCATGCACGACCAGCGCCTCGCGCACCGAACGCTCGGGATTGATGCGCCCTTCGGTCAGCAGGTCGCGCATCAGATCGCGGGTCAGCGCCACGCCCATAAAGTCATCCAACGCACCGTTCGAGACCAGATAGCGGGCATGGCCCTGCGACAAGATCTGGCTGCGGATCGTGTCCAGATCATCACTGAGGTTGATCCAGTCGATGTCGCTGCGCGGCGTCATCACCGAGGTGGCAGGACGATAGGACAGCGTCAGAACGCCTTGGATCATTTCCTTTTCTTCGCGGGCAAACAGCTCTTGCGAGGCGGATTGCTCGGCGATCATATCGGCGGTGCCGCCCAGTTGTTCGCCCTTGCTGCCGCCCAGCAGACGCAGCACGGCGTCAGCGGTGCGGTCACGCAAATCGCCCGACGAGATAAAGCGCTCGCGGTTGCGGCGACCGATCTGGTTCAGCGCCTCGATCAGGACCGAAAAGCCGATTGCGGCATAGAGATACCCTTTGGGGATGTGGAAGCCAAAGCCTTCGACGATCAGCGAGAAACCGATCATCATCAAAAAGCCCAGACACAGGATCACAACCGTCGGGTGTTTCGAGACAAATGACATCAGCGGTTTTGCCATCAGCAGCATGACCGACATCGCAACGATAACAGCGATATACATGATCGACAGATGCTGAACCATGCCCACAGCCGTAATCACGCTATCCAGCGAAAAGACCGCATCCAGCACGACGATCTGCAGCAGAACCTGCCAGAACGCGGCGTGCACCGGGTTTTGCGCCTTGGTCGAATGGTGACCTTCCAGACGCTCATGCAGCTCCATCGTGCCTTTGAACAGCAAGAACAGGCCGCCAAAGATCAAGATCAGATCGCGCCCCGAGAAACCATGTCCAAACAGATGGAACAGGTCGGTTTGCAGCGTGACAATCCACGCGATGGACGCCAGCAGCACAAAGCGCATCCCCAGCGCCAGCGACAGGCCGATGATACGGGCGCGCTCGCGTTGATGGGGGGGCAATTTGTCGGCCAGCACGGCGATAAACACAAGGTTGTCGATACCTAGCACGATCTCTAGCACGATCAGCGTCGCTAGGCCGGCCCAGGCGGCGGGGTCGGACATCCATTCAAACAACACGGGTTTGGTCTCCGGTAAGGGGGAAAGGGGACACGCCAAAAGCCGCGCTGAATGCAGCACGGTTCAAAGGCGGATCAAAATTCAGGCTTAGATGCGGCCACGCGGAAAAGCGTAGCCGCCTACATCGGTCAGACGGGGAAGGGTCGGGGTCGTCGTCCCCATCTGAAGGGGGCGTAAGTGTCGGAGCATCGTGGCGCGCAGCCACGGGACACGCGCTTGATGCCGCGCGCTTGATGCCGAACCCTCGTAACGGGGTATGTTCCAACTGTCCCTCCAGGCCCGACGGGGCCATGACATCAGCGTATACTAATGCCTTTGCCCGCAAAAACAAGCCTGACGTATTTAAATCGGCTGGCCGGGGACCAGATCGGCCCAGTTCGGATGGAACCGCGCCATATGCAGCGTGTTCACAAAACGGCCGCCTGTGAACAAATCAAACCGGGTTTCATGTTCGGATTGAAAGCCATAGCGCTGGTAAAGTGCGATGGCACGCGCGTTATCGACGGACACGGAAAGCTCGACCCGCAGGATATTCAACCAATTGTCGGTCATGTTCAGCATCTCGGCAATCAGGCCCCCGCCCGCGCCTTGCCCCTGAAAATCGGGATGCACGGCAAGGCCGAAACTGGCAACATGCTTGCGGCGCGGATTGCGATTCTGGATGAGGCCGAGGTGCCCGATGGCGCGGCCCTGCACCTCTGCTACCAGCTCGACCGCGTCCGGATCGCGCGTCACATAAAAGTCGCGCCAAAAGCTTTCGGACCGATGCGGCACCTGCGCGGTATAGGCCAGCACCGATTCGTGGCGGTAGATCTCGATCAATTGCGCGGAATCATCGGGGCGCAGGCTGCGGATCGTAAGAGGGGGCATCTTGGCATCCTTGAATATGCCAACATAGCTTGCGACGCGGCGCCGCCCGGCACAAGATATGCGATAAGTTAAGATTTCTCTTCATCATATCGTAAGTTTCGCGTTGACTATTGTGCCCGAGCAATGCGTCCATTAGCGCATGATTAACCCGCGCGCGCGGGGACCGAACCTAGCAGCGGAACCATTTACAATGATTGAAGAAACCTCGCTTCCCGGCGTGATGATTGTAACACCCGCACGTCACGGCGATGCACGGGGATTTTTCTCGGAAAGCTGGAACCGGCAGCGTATGGCTGATGCGGGCCTTGTTTATGATTTCGTGCAGGACAACCACTCGCTGTCGATGCGAGTCGGCACGTTGCGCGGGCTGCATTTCCAATCGCCCCCCCATGCGCAGGCGAAACTGGTGCGCTGCGGGCGCGGGCGGCTGTTTGATGTGGCGGTCGATATCCGCAAGGGCAGCCCCACCTATGGCAAATGGGTTGGGGTTGAACTCAGCTTTGAAAACGGTCGCCAACTGCTGATCCCCGAGGGGTTCCTGCACGGCTTCGTCACCCTCGAGCCTGAGACCGAGGTTGTTTACAAATGCACCGATTACTATGCCCCCGACTGCGACGGTGCGGTGCTGTGGGATAGCTGCGGCATTGAATGGCCGCTTGAAGGCGAGCCGCTGCTATCGGACAAGGATCTGCGCGCGGTGCCGCTTTCTGATTTTGATTCGCCTTTTGATTTCAAGGGATAAGTCATGAAAATCCTGATTACCGGCGGCGCCGGTTTCATCGGCTCGGCCGTGGTGCGACAGGCGGTGGCGGCGGGCCATCATGTGGTGAACCTTGATGCGCTAACCTATGCAGCCTGCCTCGATAACGTGGCATCGGTTGCGGATAGCCCGCTTTATGCCTTTGAACAGGCCGACATTCGCGATGCCGCAGCGCTCGAGGCCGTGTTCGCGCGCCACGCCCCCGATGCCGTCATGCATCTGGCCGCCGAAAGCCATGTGGACCGCTCGATCGACGGGCCGGGGGCTTTTGTCGAAACGAATGTGATGGGCACCTATACGCTGCTGCAGGCCGCCCGTGCCTATTGGGAGGGTCGCGGCAAGCCCGAGGGTTTCCGCTTTCACCATATTTCAACCGACGAAGTCTTCGGATCGCTGCCCCATGACCCGGCGGTGAAATTCACCGAGGATACCCCCTACGATCCCCGCAGCCCCTATTCCGCCAGCAAAGCCGCGTCGGATCATCTGGTGCGCGCCTGGCACGAAACCTATGGGCTGCCGGTTGTGCTGACGAATTGTTCCAACAATTACGGGCCCTTCCACTTTCCCGAAAAGCTGATCCCCGTCATCATCCTGAACGCTTTGGCCGGTAAACCCCTGCCGATTTATGGCGATGGATCGAACATTCGCGACTGGCTCTATGTCGAGGATCACGCGACCGCCCTGCTGACAGTGCTGGAAAAGGGTAAACTCGGCCGCAGCTATAATATCGGCGGCGAGAATGAGCGCACCAACCTTGAACTGGTGCAAACTCTCTGCGCGATTTTGGACGAGAAACAGCCCAAAACCAGCGGCAGCTATGCCGACCAGATTACCTTTGTCACCGACCGTCCCGGCCATGATGCACGCTATGCCATTGAACCCGAACGCATTCGCACCGAACTCGGTTGGCGCCCCTCGGTCACGGTCGAGCAGGGCCTTGCGCTGACGGTAGATTGGTATTTGGCCAATGAAAGCTGGTGGCAGCCGCTGCTGGACCGGCATGGCGTCGGCCAAAGGCTGGGCACCAAGGCCTGAGGGCAGCAGTATTATTCTATAAACTGGCGCAATATTGGCATTCTTGTTCCACCTTGCGCCAGTTGACCCAGGCTACCCCCCGCCCCAGACTCGCATGATGCTTGCGACAGGAGCCGGACAATGCCTCACGACCACTCTCACGACGATCACGATCACGACCATCATCACCACGATACGCCGTCCGATGCGCCGTGGAAATACGATGGCGTGCGCGTCATCCCCGGCGACAAGCTGGATGCAAATACCGCGCAGACCCCCGGCATGTACCGTCAGGCCGCAATCAACCACGCCCGCGTCGGTGCGGAAAAGATCTGGGCCGGCACCGTTGCCATTGCGCCCAACGCCAAAACCGGCGTTCACCATCATGGTCCGCTGGAAAGCGTCATCTATGTCGTGCGTGGCCGCGCGCGCCTGCGGTGGGGCGAACGTCTTGAATTCGTGGCCGAAGCTGGCCCCGGCGATTTCATCTATGTGCCGCCCTATGTGCCGCATCAGGAAATCAATGCGAACCCCGATGAGACGCTGGAATGCGTATTGGTGCGCTCGGACAACGAGGCCGTCGTGGTGAATATCACCGACATCGACCCGGTCGAGCAGCCCGAGAATGTCCCGTGGATCGATCCGATCCACCGCGAGGGCTAATCCCGCGATTCCCGACCAATCGAATCGTCTTGGGAAATAAAATCATCGTCCGACCCCAGTGCGACAGCATAGCAATGCCAAGCTGGGGGCGGACTTTGGAAGCCGACCCTTGCTGTAGAATGCTATTGCTGTCGCGAACAAGGTCCCCCGGAAAGTCGGGGCGGCTGCAAGATCCGTGAAAGAAGTTTCAAATGGCAACCAATCGTCGCGATGTATTAAAGTATTTTGGCGCCACGGCCGCTGCGCCTGCGCTGTTCTCTTTTGGTTTTCCGGGCCTGGCCCGCGCGCAGTCCAGCACCACGCTGACCATTGCGCAGGGGAATGACATTCTCTCGCTGGACCCGGCCGACCATGCCAACAACAGCACCGAGGCGACGCTGGTCAATCTTTACGATTACCTCGTGAACAAGGATTTCTCGGGCGAGACGCTGGTCTTCACGCCGAACCTTGCGACGTCTTGGACGACCGAAGATCAGATTCGTTGGATCTTTGATCTGCGCGATGATGTGAAATGGCATGACGGCAGCCCCTTTACCGCCGAAGATGTGAAATTCACGATCGAGCGCACGCAAGGCGATGCAAAGCTGCGCAGCACCGCGCGTTTTCGCACCATCAAAGAAGCGAACGTCCTGTCGCCCTATCAGATCGAGATTATCACCGACGGCCGCGACGCGCTGCTGCTGCACAGCTTGGTTGGTAATGGTGCCGGCCTGCTGCCCAAAGCCGCCTTCGAGGCTGCGGCCAGCAAAGAGGCGTTCTTCGAGAACCCCATCGGCACCGGCCCCTATAAATTCCGCGAATGGCGCAAGGCCGACCGCGTCGTGCTGGATGCGAACACCGACTGGTGGGGCGGCACCCCGCATTGGGAACAGATCGTCGTGCGCGCGATCCCCGAAACCTCGACCCGCGTGGCGGAATTCATCACCGGCGGCGTCGATATCGCGGTGAACATCCCGCCCGAGGACATCGCCCGTATCGCCGCTGACCCCGCCACACAGGTCGTCAGCTTTGACATCGCGCGCAATATCGCGCTGCATGTCCGCGTCGCCGAAGGCAGCGCCACCGCGAACCCGCTGGTGCGCGAGGCCATCGACCTTGCCATCAACCGCCCCGAGCTGGCTGAGTTTGTCGTCGAGGGCTTTGCCGCCCCGACGCGCGGCCTGTTTCCGCCAAAGATTCCGGGCTTCAACCCCGATCTGACCGGCGATGACAGCACCTTTAACCCTGACCGCGCGCGCGAATTGATTGCCGAGGCGGGCGCCGAAGGCACCACGATCACCCTCTCCAGCCCCTCAGGCCGTTATGTGAAAGACCGCGAGATTGCCGAGGCTGTTGTCGGCTATCTGCAAGACATCGGTTTGGACGCCCGTCTTGAAGTGCTGGACTGGAGCGTCTTCAACTCGCGCCTGAACAGTTTCGAGCTGGGCGATATGTATCTGTGGGGCATGGGGTCGTATACCGACGCCTCGATCCTGCTGCCGCGCTCGATCCTGAACCGTTTCAACAACGACTGGCACGATGCGACGTTCGACGGGCTGGAGGCCGCAGCCGCTGCCGCCCCGACCGAGGAGGAGCGTCTGGCGATCCTGCGCGAGGGCCAGCAGATCATGACCGACGCCCGCGCCCGCATCGGCCTGCTGTACCCTCAAGCCATCTATGGCGTGAACGCGCGTATCAGCTTTGACGGCCGCTTTGACGAGATGATCCCCGCCGAAGGGGCCCGTCGCGTATGATCATCCGGGCCTTGGGGCGCTTTGTTCTGCAAGCGATTCCCGTTCTTTATATCGTGTCGCTGATCGTCTTTGTTCTGGTTTTCCTGACGGGCGACCCCACGGCCATGATGATCCCGGATGATGCGACCGAGGCAGACCGGGCGGCACTGATTGCCGCCTGGGGCCTCGATCAGCCGGCGCATATTCAATATGTCCGCTATATGGCGAATATCCTGCAGGGGGATTTCGGCACATCCTATCGCTATGGCACATCGGCCCTGCCCATTGTGCTGGACCGCCTGCCCGCGACGCTGCTGCTGACATTCGGCGCGCTGGTCGTGGCGCTGATCATCGCAATTCCTGCCGGCATTATCGCGGCTTTGCGCCACAATAGCGCGGTGGATTACACCGTTTCGGGCACAGCGGTTTTGTTCAAAGCCATGCCGAATTTCTGGGTCGGGATCATGCTGATCCTGATCTTTGGCGTCTGGCTGCGCTGGTTGCCGGTATCGGGTTCGGGCAGTTTCGCGCATCTGATCTTGCCCGCGATCACGCTGGGCACCGGCTTTGCCGCCGATCTGGCAAAGCTTGTCCGCGCCAGTATGCTGGAAGTGCTGGGCCAAGATTACATCCGCACCGCCATGTCAAAGGGCATCCCTGACCGGGTGGTGATTTTCAAACATGCCTTGAAAAATGCAGCCATTCCCACCGTCACGATGACATCGCTGCATATCATCGCACTGCTGGGAGGCGCGCTGGTGACCGAGACCGTGTTCTCGTGGCCCGGCCTTGGGCAGCTGATCGTGCAAGCGATCTATACAAAGGATATGGCGGTCATCCAAATCGCGGTTTTCGTCATCACCATTATGACGCTGGTGCTGAATTTTCTGACGGATCTGGCCTATCGGCTGCTTGATCCCCGCATCCGGTTGTGACGCTATGACTCATCTCTCACCCGCCTTGAAATCGCTGCTGAAAAGCCGCGCGGCCATGCTGGGCATCGTGATGTTTGCGGTGATTGTGCTGTCGGCTGTCTTTGCCGATCTGCTGCCGCTGGCCGATCCCACCCGGCGCAGCCTGCCTGCGCGCAACCTGCCGCCGCTATCGGGCACCAACGGCCAGTTCTTTTTGCTGGGGTCAGACGGTCAGGGTCGCGATATGCTGTCGCGCATCATCTATGGCGCGCGCGCATCACTGATCGTGGGGCTGGCCGCCGTGTCGCTATCGGCCTTTATCGGGTTGGTCGTGGGGCTGATATCTGGGCTGCGCGGCGGCTGGGTTGATCTGGTGCTGATGCGCATCATCGACGCGGTGCTGGCGATCCCGACGCTGCTGTTCATGCTGGTGGTCGCGCTGGTCGTCGGATCGGGGCTGATGCCGCTGATCGTCGCCATCGCCGTGACCAACTGGGTCGTCTATGCCCGCATGGTCAGGGCCGAAGTTTTGCGCGTCAAAGACCTCGATTTCGTCGCTGCGGCGCGGATTGCCCGCGTGTCAGGTGCGACGCTGCTGGGGCGGCACATCCTGCCCAACATCCTGCCCGCCTTTATCGTCGTTGCCACACTGAATATCGGCGCGGTGATCCTGCTGGAAAGCTCGCTGTCGTTCCTGGGCTTTGGCATTCAGGCACCCGGTATCTCGTGGGGGCAAATGCTGGCCGAGGGGCGTCAGTCGCTGGCCACCAGCTGGTGGGTTGCAACCTTCCCTGGCGTGGCGGTCACCATGACCGTTTTCAGCATCATCCTGCTGGGTGACTGGCTGCGTGACTATCTAGACCCGAGGCATCCGGCATGACCCCCGTTCTGACCTATCGTAACGCCGCAATCAGCCTGCCGCGCGATGAGGGCCACACCACCTTGGTGCGCGGCGTTGATCTGAATGTCTCGCGCAATGAGATCGTGGCACTGGTCGGCGAAAGTGGATCGGGCAAAACGCTGACCGCCCTCAGCACGCTGGGTCTGCTGCCGCGCGGGGCTGAATTCACCGCCGATACTGCGACGCTGAACGGCCACGACCTGACCCGGATGACCCCGGAGGGCTGGCGCGCCCTGCGCGGGGCCGAGGTCGGCATCGTGTTTCAAGAACCTTTGTCATCCCTCAATCCCGTGCTGACGATCGGCGATCAGATTGGCGAGGTTCTGTTCTATAAACGCGGCCTCGCCCGCGCCCAGCGCCGCGCGGTTGCAACCGACCTGCTGGCCCGCATGGGCCTTGCCCGCCCCGCACAGCTGTTGGACGAATATCCGCACCAACTATCGGGCGGGATGCGTCAGCGCGTGATGCTGGCCATCGCCATGGCCGGCGAGCCCTCGCTGCTGATCTGTGACGAGCCGACCACCGCGCTCGACAACTCGGTGCAGGCGCAGGTGCTAGAGCTGATCGTCGAGACCGCGGCACAGACCGGCGTAGGCGTGCTGTTCATCACGCATGATTTGTCGGTGGTGGCGCAGGTCGCCGACCGCGTCGCCGTCATGCAGCACGGCGCGATTGTCGAAGCAGCCCCCGTGACCCAACTGTTCCGCAGCCCGCAGCATCCCTATACGCAAAAGCTGATCGGCCTTGCCCCCCATGTGCCCGCTGTGGTCCGCACCGGCGCGCCTAGTGCCGCACCCGAGGCCGCGAAAGCCCCTCTGCTAGAGTTGCGCGATATTACAAAGCGCTATGACGGCAAAACGCTGGCACTGGATCACGTCTCGCTGCAACTCGCGGCGGGCGAGACGCTGGGCATCGTAGGCGAATCGGGGTCAGGGAAATCATCACTGGCCAAGATCATCACCGGATTGCAACGCCCCGATAGTGGCAGCGTGCTGTTTGACGGGCGCGACCTGCTCAATGGCCCCGCCGGTGCTGGCAGCGATGTGCAGATGGTGTTCCAAGACCCGTTTTCATCCCTGAACCCGCGTATGCGGATCGGCGCGATCATTACCGAGCCCCTCTATGCCCTCAGCCGCCTGTCCCGCACCGTGGCCGCGAACGAGGCTGCCCGCCTGTTGGAAACAGTCGGCCTGTCCCCCGATATGGCAACCCGCTTTCCGCACCAACTGTCGGGCGGCCAGCGCCAGCGCGTCGGCATTGCCCGCGCCCTGTCGGTGCGGCCGCGCCTGCTGATCTGTGACGAGCCTGTCTCGGCGCTCGATGTCTCGGTTCAGGCCGAGATTCTGGCCCTGCTGCAGCGCCTGAAATCCGAATTCAGCCTGACAACGATCTTTATCGCCCACGGCCTCGACAGTGTTTACGCCGTCTCGGACAAGGTTGCGGTGATGAGCCAGGGCAAGGTCGTCGAATCCGGCCCGCGCGATCAGGTCTTTGGCGCACCGCAGCATGATTATACCCGCAAACTTCTGGACGCGATCCTCGACAGCGATCCCGCCCAAAGCCGTTTCCGCCGCAACCCTTTGCAGCACGCCTAAAGGATAGACCATGACAGACCGTCAGATGCATTTCGGCCTTTTCCACCTGCCGCTGGGCCGTCACCCCTATGCGTGGCGCCGCGACGATGCCGAAGGCCACCCCGAGGATCTGGCCTGGGCGATCCGCACCGCCCAAAAGGCCGAGGAAGGCCTGTTCGACGCATTCTTTCTGGCCGATAATTTGGTCGGTCCGGTGCTGGACGAGCAGGGCCGCCCCGGCGGGTTTGAACCGCTGACCCTGCTGGGCGCGATTGCCGCTACCACCAGCCGCATCGGGCTGGTCGCGACGGTCTCGACCTCGTTTTCGGAACCGCTGAATATCGCGCGCATGTTCGCATCACTCGATCATATGTCGGGCGGGCGCGTCGGCTGGAATGTCGTCACCTCGCAATCCGACCGCGCGGCGCAGAATTTCGGCTGGGACAAGCTAGAGGATCACGCCACCCGCTATGCCCGCGCCGCCGAATATATCGCCGTTTGCCGCGCCCTGTGGCATTCGTGGGAACCGGGCGCGCTGGCGCTGGACAAAGCCAGCGGCACGATGGTCGACCGTCACCGCGTCCATGACATCAACCACGCGGGCCAGTTCTATAAGGTGCGCGGCCCCCTGAACCTGTCGCGCATGCCGCAGGTCGAGCCCGTGATCTTTCAGGCCGGCTCCTCGGGCGATGGCATCGGCCTTGCGGGTTCGGTCGCCGATGTGGCCTTTACCGCGCAGGATTCGATTGCTGACGGCCTCGCCTTCCGTGACGCGCTGTACAAGGCTGCGGCAGGGCGCACGGATGGCCACCTGCCGCTGATCATGCCCGGCGTCATGCCCATCGTTGGCCGCACGAATGCCGAGGCGCGCGAGAAATTCGCCCTGCTGCAGGACAATACCGATATCGCCGCCGGTATCCGCCAGCTTTCGGGCCGTTGGGGCTATGACCTGTCGACCTATGACCCCGAAGGCCCCGTCCCCGAACCCGGTCCCAATGTCCACGGCCAAAGCCGCGTGCAGATGCTGCTGCAAAAATCGCGCGAGGAGAATTACCGCCTGCGCGATCTGGCGGCGCTGGCCATCGCCTCGCACGGGCACCGCATTGTCGTCGGCGCGCCGGACGAGATCGCGGATGATCTGGAAAAATGGTTCACATCGGGCGCAGCAGACGGGTTCAACATCATCCCCGCTAGCATGCCCGACGGGGTCGATGATTTCGTCGATCTGGTGGTGCCTGTGCTGCAAGAGCGCGGCCTTTACCGTAAATCCTATGCGGGCAAGACCTTGCGCGCGCATCTGGGGTTGAAAACACCGGAATAACGAAGGGGCCCTGCGGGGCCTTTTCATTTGCCCAAAACAAAACCGCCGCCCTGTCCGGGGCGGCGGTTTTGTTTGGTAGTGGTGCCGCTGAAGGGACTCGAACCCCCGACCCCATCATTACGAATGACGTGCTCTACCAGCTGAGCTACAGCGGCGACGCGCGGCAAATAGCATCCTGAAACGTCAAGGGAAAGACCTAATTTGCGCGTCGTGTATCGGTTTCTTCGGGCAACTCGACGTCAGGGGGTGGCGGCAGAATGACCTCTTCTTCCGCATCCTCGACCTTGGTCTGCGGCGCGGGCGTTGGGGCCGGTTTCACCGCCTGTTCAACCACATCGCCGGACAGATCAACCGGCGCAACGGGCGCGCCAACGATCAGCGGCAGCATTGCTGCGCCGCCTGGCATAGCGAAATCGCTGGCAGGCGGCGTGGTCCAGGCCAAAGTGTCAAAACCATGGCAGGACGCGCAGACCGGCAGCCATTGCGCATGCACCTTGCCGCATTGGCCGCAAACCCATTGCGGCCCGCGCGGGGCCGTCAAAGCGCGGGTCAGCCAGCCGCGCACCACGGATTCGTCAGCGCCCATGCCCCGCTCGATCGCGGCCATCAGCGCAAGCGAGCGCGAGGTTGCATCCGCCCCCTCGACCAATTCACCCAAGGCGCGCCGCGCCGCCGGGAAATCACCATTGGCGATCAGCAGCTCGGCCCGCAGCATTTTATTTTCGGCATGATCGGTACGCAGGTTGGTCAGCGTCTCGAATCGCGCAAGACGCTGGTCGGGACGTTCGTCGGGCATGATCTCGGCAAAGGCTTCGGCCAGATCGGGGTGGGGCTGCACTTCCCAGGCCTTGCGCAGGACACGCGTGGCATAGCGCGGGTTGCCATCCTTGATATAGCTGCGCGCGGCCATGACGGCGGCGGGCACCAGATCGGGGGACAGACGGTTCGCCTCGATCGCGCGTTCGCGCGCATCGATTGGCACCTTGTCGTCAAAGACGGCCTGCGCCTCGGACAGGGCCAGCACGGCATCACGGCGGCGATAGACATCACGCGGCAGCGCGCCGCGCCGTGCCTTTTCGCCCAAGGTTGCACGCGCACCGGCCCAATCGCTGCTTTCAGCCTGCAACCGCAGCAGAACATCTTGCACCTCGACATTCTCGGGGCGGGCTTTGAACGCGGCTTCGGCCAGTTTCAGCGCAGTGACGGTATCACCAGCCGTCAGCTTTTGCTTCATCAGCCCCTGCAACGCGACAAAGCGGGTGCGATCGCTGGTCAGCAATTCTTTATAGGTTTCCTCGGCCAGATGGGTCTCGCCCGCGCGCTCGGCGGTATGGGCAAGCAGCACATGTGTCACATCAGGCGCGCCGAGGTATTTATCCGCGACTTTGGCACGGGCCAGCGCCTCTTTCGCCTCGCCTGCGGCCAGCGCCAGCACACTGTCGGACAGGGCTTTCATACCCTTACGCTCGCGCCCACGGCTGAAATAACGCGAAACGGCCGTGTCATCGCCATTGATGAACCGCAGCACCGCCAGCAGCAGACCCAGCAGGCGCAGCACCGCCCAGAACAATAGCATCACGATCGCAATCGCAACGACGCTTTCCAGCGGGCGCAGGGTCACCTCGACCCCGCCAAGGGTGACAACCGCACCACCGGGCATTTCTGCCAACCAAACGGCACCGGCCGTCACACCGGTGACGATCACAACGAAGGTCAGGATTTTAAGCAGTGACCAGATCATCATTCCCTCTGCACTATTCTGCCGGTGAGATGGCGGCCACGGCGGCCTCGGCATCCAAACGGGCCTGCGCGGCGCCCGTCCATTCAGCCATCGCAGCCTGCGCCCCCGGGGGCAGGCTTGCAACCTCGGCCAAGGCTGCGGTCAAATCGCCCGTCGCAACAGCCGCGCCCGCACGCGACAGAACGGCATCCGCGTCCGTCCCCTCGCGCGGCGCGACCGAGCGCAGGTTAAAACGGTTCTGCAAAAAGCCCATCAACCCGCTTTCACTGCCGCGTTCGGCAACCAGCGCCGCACGGGCGGCGGCGGGGAAATCGTCCTGCAATTGCGCAAGGGTCGGCACGGTTTCAATATTTTGCAAGGCGGGCGGGATCGCGACACCCTCGGCCTGCAGATCGGCCAGCGCCGCGGCAAAGCCTGCGCCACTGTCAATCGCGGCACGCAGACGGTCTTGGGTCGCAGCGATCAGACGTTGTTGCGCATCGCTGGCAGCGGCGGTCGCGGCCGCAACGGCTGTTTGTGTCGCCTCGGCCACCTCGGTCGCGCGTGCGGAGGCGAAATCCTGCAACTGCGCGCCTTGGGCCGCAAGCTGTTCGCGCAAAGCGTCGATCTCGGCCGTGAAGGCCGACGTATCAATGGGTGCACCGCTGGGGGCTGCCTCGGCCGTGTTCAGACGGCTCTCGAACGCCTCGATCTGGGCAGCGACCGGCGCAATCGCGGCGGCGATCTGATCCGCCAGTGCGGTCTGCATATCGGTTTGTGCGGCGCCTTGGGCCTCGACGGCGGTGCGCAGCGCATCCAGCGCGGCGCTGGGGTCGGGGCGCGCGGCCAGATCCGCCTCAATCGCGCTCATCCGCTGTGCAAGCGGGCTGAATTGCATCCCAAGGCCAAGGTAAGCCGCACCATAGCCCAAGGCCGCCGCAACCACCCCCGCCAGCACCAAAGGCACGGCAGCGCTGGCTTTCTTGGGCGCGACCTCGTCAACGGGTTTGGGCGCATCGCTGGGCGCCGGATCGCGCGCGGGCGCAGGTGGGAGCACAGCTTCGTCTTGCTTGATCTCGGGATCTGGCATGGAACTCTCCCATCACGCTATTTAGACTGTAATCTAACCGCCCCGGCGCGGGCTTCAACCCGCTTCGCCAACGGCTTGCGCGACAAGGCGCTGCATTGCCGAAAGTTCAGGCGTGGGCGCAACGTAAACCTTTGCGGCGGATGGTGCCAATGCTGCCGCAGCCGGGCTGATGGCCACGATGATCAATGGGGCCGCAAATGGCCCCGCTTTCGCCACCAAAGCCGCAGATCGCGGTGAAAACAGCGGCAGAACCACAGGCGCTGTGCCATTCAATAGCGCAAGGGCGGCGGGTGAAAGCGGGCAATCCTGCTGATCATAGACCACCAAAGCATCGCAAACACGCCCCGCCGACTGTAGCGCCACGGCCACATCTGCGGCAACATGCGCGCCGCGCAAATGCAAAAAAGGGCCATTTCCGCCCTCGGCCAGAATGCGGGGCAGCAAATGCGCGGCATCGGGGCCTGCCACGATGGCATCGGCGCCATTGGCGCGGGCAACCTCGGCTGTGCGCAGGCCGACACACCACGCGGGCAGGCCGGGCGGCAGATCAAGGCGCGCCAAGGCCGCCGCGCCATTTTCCGATGTCAGCACCAGCGCCTTTGGCACGCGCAACACCTGCGGGGTCAGCGGGACGATCCGCATGATCGGGCTGATCAGATGGGGCGTCTCGACCCCCAGCCCATCCAAAAATCGCTGGGCCGCGCCGAGCGGGCGGGTCAGCAGCAATGTCGCGGCCATTCGCCCCTCGCACCGTTGTTTCGCTTGACTGCAAATGTTACCTGCTGGGCGACAGGGCGCAACCCGCCCCTTGGGACACTTGCTATGACGACCGCACTCACCATCCTTGGCATTGAATCCAGTTGCGATGATACCGCAGCCGCCGTGCTGCGCATCAACGGATCAGATGCCGAGATCCTGTCCTCGGTCGTCGCGGGCCAGACCGAATTGCATGCCGATTTTGGCGGCGTCGTCCCCGAGATTGCCGCCCGCGCCCATGCCGAACGTGTCGACATCTGTGTCGAGGACGCGCTGCAAAGGTCCGGCCTGCCGCTGGATCAGATCGATGCCATCGCCGTCACCGCCGGCCCCGGCCTGATCGGCGGGGTTCTGGCAGGCGTCATGTGCGCCAAGGGGCTGGCACTGGCGACCGGCAAGCCATTGATCGGGATCAATCATTTGGCTGGCCACGCGCTGACACCGCGCCTGACGGATGGGTTGGACTTTCCCTATCTGTTGCTGCTGGTTTCGGGCGGACACTGCCAGTTTCTGCTGGTTGAGGGGCCGGACAACTTCCGCCGTCTTGGCGGCACGATTGACGATGCCCCGGGCGAAGCCTTTGACAAAACCGCGAAACTTCTGGGCCTGCCGCAACCCGGCGGCCCCGCGGTCGAGCGTGAGGCCACAAAAGGCGATCCTCGCCGCTTTCCCCTGCCCCGTCCGCTGCTGGATCGGCCCGGTTGCGATATGTCATTTTCTGGCCTGAAAACAGCTCTGCTGCGCGCCCGTGATGCGGTAGTGGAGGAAAAAGGCGGCATCACGGTGCAGGATCGCGCCGATCTTTGCGCCGCCTTTCAACTGGCGGTGGTCGATATCTTGCACGAGAAATCCCGACGCGCGCTGATTGAATACCTCGCGCTGGCGCCCAGCGCGCCCGCCTTTGCTGTCGCGGGCGGCGTGGCTGCAAACGGCCCGATCCGCACGGCACTGACGCAGCTTGCAGCGCAGATGGGTGCGAATTTTGTCGCGCCGCCGCTGGCGCTGTGCACCGATAACGCCGCCATGATCGCTTTTGCGGGCTATGAGGCCCTGCAAAACGGCCAGATCAGCGGCCTTGACCTGTCGGCCCGCCCGCGCTGGCCCCTCGATACATCCGCCGCGCCCCTCCTCGGCGCTGGCAAAAAAGGAGCGAAAGCATGACGATTTGCGTGGTTGGCGCAGGCGCCTTTGGAACAGCACTGGCGGTGACCATCGCCCGCGCTGATCCCCAGCGCGCCGTGCAACTTTGGGTGCGCGACATCACGGCCGAGACGACGATGAACTGGACGGGCGAAAGCCCGCGTCTGCCCGGCGTCAAACTGCCAAAGAATGTGCATGTCACCTCGCTGAAAGAGGCGCTGGATCAAGCCTCGGTCATTTTGCTGGCCGTACCGGCGCAGGCGTTGCGTCCGTTCCTGATCAAACACGCCGCGCGCCTTGGGGGCCGCCCGCTGGTGGCCTGCGCCAAGGGCATCGACCTTGAAACGCTGGACGGGCCCAGCGCCACCATTGCTGCAACCGTACCCGATGCAATCCCCGCCGTGCTGACGGGCCCCAGCTTTGCCGCCGATATCGCGCGCGGATTGCCCACCGCGCTGACGCTGGCCTGCGCGGATGAGGCGGTGGGCGAGATGCTGCAAGCTGCCCTCTCGACCCCGACCCTGCGCCTTTACCGCACCACCGACTTGCGCGGCGCAGAACTGGGCGGCGCGCTGAAAAACGTCATGGCGATCGCCTGCGGCGCGACCATCGGCGCTGGATTTGGCGATTCTGCCCGCGCCGCGCTGCTAACGCGCGGCTATGCGGAGATGAGCCGGATGGCGCTGGCTTTGGGCGCACGGCCCGAGACGCTCGCCGGTCTTTCGGGGCTTGGCGATCTGGTGCTGACCTGCACCTCGGCGCAGTCGCGCAACTATCGTTTTGGCCTTGCACTGGGCGAGAGTCGCGCGCCAGATGCAGGCATGACTGTCGAGGGCGTCGCCACCGCAAGCGCCGCAAGCGCACTTGCCGCGCGTCTGGGCATCGAGATGCCGATCACCGCCACGGTCGCCCAACTGACCCGGGGCGAGACAACACCAGCCGCCGCCATGCAGGATCTGCTGGCGCGGCCCCTGAAGGAGGAATGAATGCACTTTGCCATTATCTGCCGCGACAAGACCGGCGCGCTTGAAACCCGTCTGGCCAATCGCGACGCCCATGTCGCGTTCCTCGGCACGACCAAGGTCGCATTTGCCGGGCCGTTTTTGGACGAGGCAGGCCAAATGGTCGGATCGCTGATCGTGATCGAGGCGGACAGCCTGCAAGCGGCCAAGGACTGGGCAGCGGGTGACCCCTATGGCAAGGCGGGCCTGTTCGAACAGGTCACGATCCAAGAATGGAAAAAGGTCATCGGCTGATGCGCTATTGGCTGATGAAATCCGAACCAGATGAATTTGGCTGGGATCATCAGCAGGCGCTTGGCCCTGCGGGCGGCGCATGGAGCGGCGTTCGCAACTATCAGGCGCGCAACAATATGCGCGCAATGTCGGTCGGCGATCTGGTGTTCTTTTATCATTCGAACATCGGCAAAGAGATCGTCGGCATCATGCGTGTGATCGCGCCTGCCGCCCAAGATCCGACAACCGATGACCCGCGTTGGGATTGCGTCAGTGTCACTGCGGTTGAAAAGCTGCCGCGTCCCGTCACGCTGGATACGATCAAGGCAACACCCGCGCTTGCGGACATGGCGCTGGTGAAATCGTCGCGGCTATCCGTCCAGCCGGTCGCAACCGATGAATGGAAACTGATCTGCCGCATGGGCGGGCTTGATCGGGTGCAGATTTAGGCTGCGCAGCCCAATGACCAGTTCGATGCGCCGTCCCAGCCCCAGGCTGTAGCGCAGGGCGCTGCGCACCGATTTCGGGCGCAAGATCGCAATCCGAGCCTGTTCCAAACCATTCCCCTGATATCTGCACCCCTCATTTGCACCCAAAAGGTTAACAAAATGCCAATGGCATCGCGGTTGACCCCTGTGGGGTCGGGCGATATCTGCAGGGAAACCCTGATCGGAGCAGAAATGGCCAATTTCCTGTATCAAAACGACCTGCCCGACGACTTGGATCTTGGCCCTGTTATTGCCATCGACTGCGAGACAATGGGCCTGAACCCGCACCGCGACCGGCTGTGTCTGGTGCAGATCTCGGGCGGGGATGGCAATGCCCATATGATCCAGATCAGCCCCGGCCAGCGCAGTGCGCCAAATCTTGCGCGGATGCTGGAAGACGCCAATATCCTGAAGCTGTTCCACTATGGCCGCTTTGACATTGCCGCGATGTATCACGCTTTTGGCGCGCTGGCGCAGCCGGTCTATTGCACCAAGATCGCGTCGAAAATGGTGCGCACCTATACCGAACGCCATGGGCTGAAATTCCTGCTGCAGGATCTGATCGGGGTCGATATCTCGAAACATCAGCAGCAGTCGGATTGGGGCGCGGCCAGCCTGACGCCCGCCCAACTGGATTACGCGGCATCCGATGTGCTGTATCTGCACCGCCTGCGCGCGCATCTGGACGCGCTGCTTGCGCGCGAGGGACGCACAGGCCTTGCGCAGGCCTGCTTTGATTTTCTGCCGACGCGGGCTAGACTCGACCTTGAAGGTTGGCAAGAAAACGACATCTTTGCACATTGAGACGATCAAAAGCGCCGCATTTCACTGAAGGGAACGGGCCATGCCATCCGGGCTAGACGCCTATTCCCGTCTGATCGCGATGCTGAAAGTCGTGCTGCCAATGGGCGCACTGGCGATGATGGCGACGCTATTTCTGTTCGCGCGCTCAAACACCCCGCCCGAGGAAATCCCCTATAGCGACATTAACCAGATCGCGCAGGACCCCCGCATCTCGCAGCCGCGCTTTAGCGGGGTGGCGGGCGATGGCTCGACCCTGTCAGTGATCGCGGACGAGTTGCGCCCCCTGCCCGGGTCCGAAGGCGAGGCATTCGGCAGCAATCTGCGGATGCTGCGCCCCGAGGGAGACGCGATCTTGCCGGGCGGGCGCACCGTCAGCCTGGTCGCGGGCGAGGGCACCTATGCCTCGCTGCCGCAAATCGCGTATTTCGGCGGGCTGGTGCATATCCAAAGTGGCGACGGCCTGCATATGGAAACATCGGGGATGACCATCGACATGCCCGCAGCCACGCTGGAAACCGATGGTGCGATGGAGGCGCGGTCGCCCTTTGGGCAGTTGACCGCCGGCCATATGATTGCCACGTCGGGAAATGCACAAAACGGGGTGCAAATGGTTTTCTCGGGCGGCGTGCGACTGCTATATCTGCCGCAAGGAACCCGTCCGGGCGAAGATGCGCCGACGACAGAAGGAAGCACTGAATGAACTGGCTGCGCCCGCTTGGCCTTGTCGCCGCAATGTCGCTGTCGCCTGCCGCGCTGCTGGCGCAAACCAGTATCGCTATGCCGGGGATGCGGGCTGACCCCTCGCAACCGGTCGAGATTACGTCAGAAACCCTGAATGTGAACCAAGGCAGCCAGACCGCGATCTTCAGCGGCAATGTAGTGATTATTCAGGGCGATATCCGCATTGGCGCGCAGATCGCGAATGTCAGCTATAGCAGCGTGACCAGCCAAATCACCCGTATTTTGCTGGAAGGCGGCGTCACATTCACCACCCCGACCGAGGCTGCCGAATCCGACCGCGCCACCTATGATATCGGCGATGGCGCGCTGGTTTTGGAAGATAACGTGCTGCTGACCCAAGGCGGGCTGATCATGGCCTCTGACCGGATGGCCGCGGATCTGGCCGCTGGCACCGCGCAATTGGATGGCAATGTCCGCACCCGACTGCCGGGGAATTAAATGGCCCCGTTGATCCATCCCGCGCCCGAAACGGGTTTGCATGTGCGCCATTTGCGCAAAAGCTATCGCCGCCGCACCGTGATCCGCGATGTCAGCCTGCGATTGGAACGCGGCGAGGTTGTCGCCCTGCTGGGGCCGAACGGCTCGGGCAAGACCACATGTTTCTATGCGATTGCGGGCCTTGTGCAGGCCGATGACGGGCAGGTCAGCCTGGACGGGCGCGATGTGACCAACCTGCCGATGTATCGCCGCGCGCGCCTTGGCATCGGCTATCTGCCGCAAGAGATGTCGATTTTCCGCGGCATGTCGGTCGAGGATAACATCATGGCGATATTGGAAATCGCCGAACCCGACCATGCCCGCCGCCGCGAAAAGCTGGAAGAGCTGCTGGCCGAGTTTTCAATCACCCATATCCGCCGCTCGCCCGCACTGGCGCTGTCGGGGGGCGAGCGGCGGCGCGCCGAGATCGCGCGCTGTCTTGCCGCCGGCCCCAGCTATGTGCTGCTGGACGAGCCCTATGCCGGCGTCGACCCCATCGCAGTGGCAGAGATTCGCGCATTGGTTGCGCAGCTGAAAACCCGCGGTATTGGCGTGCTGATCACCGACCACAATGTGCGCGAGACCCTAGAGATCGTGGATCGTGCCTATATTTTGCACGATGGACAGGTGCTGATGTCAGGCACGACCGCTGAAATCATCGCAAATGACGATGTGCGCCGTGTCTATCTGGGCGCTGACTTTTCAATGGGCTGACCCTTGCGGATCACAATACGTCACATCCAATTTCGTTGACTTTGTAACAGCTCTGATGCGTGAATAGGGGTGACGGAACCCCGCAAGAAAGGAGGATCCACGAGCGACGCCCCCGGCTTGCGGGTGCCGTCGAGGACCTGTCCGCCGCAGAACCGCGGCGGCAACGCTAGCAGGAGGAATCCATGCGTTATCAGATCAGTGGAAAACAGATTGATGTCGGCGAAGCGCTGCAATTGCATGTGCGTACCAAAATCGACGAAATCATGGAGAAATACGCCGCACGGCCTACCAGCGCCGTCGTGCTTTTCTCGCGTATCGCCCATGAATTCACATGCGAGATTACGGTCCACTTGTCATCGGGTCTGATCGCCCAGTCGCGCGGTCGCGACAGCGAGGTCTATATCGCCTTTGGCCAATCCGTCGATCGGATGGAGAAACAATTGCGCCGCAGTCGGCGCCGCCTGAAAGACCATTACGCCACGCGTCCGCTGCCGGTTGAACTTCTGGCCGGATCCTCCTATATCCTCGCGCCAATAGAGGACGATGACGAACACGAGAGCGAGGACAACCACCCCACGATCGTGGCGGACATGCCAACGCAGATCCCCTCGCTTTCGGTGGGCGAGGCCGTGATGCAAATGGAATTGGCAGATGCCCACGTCTTGATGTTCCAAAACGAGAAACATGGCGGGCTGAATGTGGTCTACCGTCGCGAAGATGGTAATATCGGCTGGATCGACCCGCGCAACTCCGGATTATAAGACCCGGAAAGACAGGATCCCTTATGAAGCTTGGCGATATCCTTCAGTCCAATGCAATCAAGGTGCTCGCAAGTTCGAGCAGCAAAAAGCGCCTGTTCCAAGACTTGGGCGAGCTGGCAGAAACCTGCTATGGCCTTGATACGGAACAGGTTGTGACAGCACTTTTGGAACGCGAAAGCCTTGGCCCGACCGGTGTCGGCCACGGCGTCGCCCTGCCCCATGCCCGCATGGATGGCATCGATAGCGTCCAAGGGATGTTCATCCGCCTTGAAAAGCCGATGGATTTTGATGCGATTGACCGCCAACCGGTGGATCTGGTCTTTGCACTTCTGGCCCCCGCACATGCGGGGGTCGACCACCTGAAGGCACTGGCACTGGTGTCGCGCACGATGCGCGACCAGAATGTGCTGTCAAAGCTGCGGGCGAATTCAGACCCCGCAACCTTGCACACGATTCTGACCGACGCGCCCGCTACGCAGCTGGCGTAAGATTAGCTTTCACCGCCAGATGCTGGCGGTGAAGCCACGTCTCGTTGATGAACGTGCCAAAGGGGAACAGGCTGAACAGGAATGTCCGCAGCCAGCCCATGACGCCGGTGCGCAGCCCCGGCAGAACCACAATCATCCCAATGATATAGGCCAAAAACGCATAGCCGTGGATCATCCCGGTTGACCGGATCAGGCTGTCATTATCCCAGATATATTTCATCGGCATCGCCACCAGAAACAGCGCGAGGGTGGTGAACCCTTCGAATACGGCGATGATGCGGAACAGCCCCATGGCAGGGTCCTTCCAGCGCGGAACAGATTTCATCTGACACTCCTTTGCAGCGCGTGATGAGCAGGGTTTCATCATGAAACCCAAGCGGTTGAAAGGTGGCTCTGGCAGGCTTCCTGCGAACGTGATTAGCTGCAAAGCAACGCTTTGCACAGGATGTCCGATGACCTTTGATCGCAGCCCCAAAATTGCCCCCTCGATCCTTTCGGCGGATTTCGCCAATTTCGGGGCCGAGATTCGCGCCGTCGAGGATCAGGGCGCCGATTGGGTGCATGTGGATGTGATGGACGGGCATTTCGTTCCCAATATCACCTTTGGCGCGGTGGCGGCGGCGGCGTTTCGTCCGCATATTCGGACGGTCATGGATGTGCATCTGATGGTGGCGCGCCCCGATGACTGGATTGCCGATTTCGCCCGTGCAGGCGCGGATGTGATCACTGTCCACCCCGAATCCGGGCCCCATATCCACCGCACGCTGCAATCCATCCGCAAGGCGGGCGCAAAGGCGGGCCTCGCGCTGAACCCCGGCACGGGCCTGGACGGCGTGCAATGGCTGTTGGACGACATTGACCTGATCTGCGTGATGAGCGTGAACCCCGGCTTTGGCGGGCAAAGCTTTATCCCCGCCGCGCTGCCCCGGATCGCGGCCCTGCGCGCCATGATTGGCGACCGTCCCATTCATATCGAGGTGGATGGCGGCGTCGTCCCCGACAATGCGGGCGCGATCATCGCCGCCGGGGCCGATGTGCTGGTCGCAGGCTCGGCCGTGTTCAAGGGCGGCTCCACCGCCGCCCCCGAAGTCTATGGCCGCAATATCGCGGCCCTGCGCGCGGCTGCTAGATCAGGCGCGTGATGGATTTGCGGCGCCAGACAAACCAGTAATACAGCGCATTCAGCACCATCATCATGCTGAAGTTCACGGCATAGGCCCACCAGATGCCCTGAATGCCGAACATACGAGACCACAGGATCGCCAGCGGCACCTCGAGGGCGACGATGCAGAAAATACCCACGATCATCGGGGGCAGCACCGTGCCCGATGCACGCATGATGCCGCCCAGCACAGCGCCCGCCCCGAACAGGATGCTGGACCATGTCACGATATGCAGCAGCAGCTCGCTCAGGGCGACAACCTCGGGGTCGGTGACGAACAGCCCAACCAGCAGGCCCGAACCAAGATAGACGATCAGAACCAGCGTGCCGGTCAGCACCAGGTTCATGATCAGCGCCGTTTTCGCCACGCGATGCAGCTGGTCGACGCGGCCCGCACCAATCGCCTGTGCGCCAAAGATCGACGCCGCGATCGAGATCGAGATCGCCGGGAACTGCACATAGCTGAGGACCTGGTTCACCGCCCCAAAGGCCGCCGTCGCATTCGATCCGAACGCATTCACCAGCCCGACGATCACGATGCCCGCAATCGCGCCGGTCATCATCTGAATGCCGGTCGGAATACCCAGCTTTAGCGTCAGCAGCAGGATCTTCAGATCGGGCTTCAGGTTGCGCACCAGCGCCGCATCGGGCGCCATTGGGTGCCGCCGCCAATGCAGATAGAACCCCAGCGCCACGGTTGAGACCGTAAACGCGATCATCGAGGCAAAGGCCGCGGCCTCGACCCCCAGTTGCGGCAAGCCGAACCAACCCAGAATCAGCGCGGGCGTGATGAACGCGCCGATGACCGTCGACAGCAGCAGTGAATAAAGCGGCGTCACTGTATCACCGACGCCCCGCAGCATTGCAGACGAGACGAAGAACAGGAAAATCACCGGCATCGACATAAAGCTGATCCGCGCAAAGCGGACCGCATCATCCAGAATATTTGCGGGCGTGCCCAGTAACATCATCAATTCACGCGCAAAAGTTGCCGTCAGCGCGCCGATGATGATGCCGCCAATCACAACGACCGTCAGGATGGTGCCGGTGATCGCCTTGACCTTCTCATGCTCACGCGCGCCAAAGGCCTGCCCGATCAGCACTGATCCGCCCGCCGACATGCCGATCAGGAACGAGATGAACAGGAACATGATCGGAAAAAACACCGATGCGGCGGCCAAAGCCTCGGTGCCCAGCAGCCGACCAACAAAGATGTTGTTGATCGTCCCCTGCAGCGATTGCAGGATATTGGCGGCCATCATCGGCAGCAAAAAGAAAAGGAAAGTCCGCCAGAACGGCTTTTCAGTCGGTGTCATTGGTGGTGTCCCGCAAGAAATGGGGCCGTGTCGATCGAAGGCGCCAATCGCGCGGGGCTTGCCCAACAGGCGAGCCCGTCAGGCGGGTTCGATGATACACCGGCCCTTGCGGCATATACGGCCCGGCGCAATGACGCTAGTGTGATTTTAGAAACGAGATGTGCAGCGGGGGCGCATGATGCGGGCTTTGATCATTATCGACATGCAGATGGATATGCAGCACCGGCTGGATCGCGGGCAGGATAGCGTGAACCCAGATGCTGGCGACAAGATCGCGGCGCTTGCCCGGCATTTCCGCGCACAGCGCCTGCCGGTCATCCATATCCGCCACCGCGAGGATCACCCCGCCTCGGACTTCCACCCCGATGCGGCGGGTTTCCCGCCAATGCCCTGCGCCCTTGCGGCGGATGGCGAGGCGGTTTTCGTGAAAACCACCTCGTCCAGTTTTACATCGACCGGGCTAGAGACCCATTTGCGCGAAAATGGCCTGAGCGATCTGACCGTGGTCGGTGCGGTTGCGGGCTTTTGTATCAATAGCACCGTGCGCCATGGCGCGGATCTGGGCTTTCGCATGACGGTGCCGACCGACGCCGTGCTGGGGTTTTCGCTGCCCCATGCAAACCAATCCGCGCAAGTGATCTTCGACGTGACCATGGCGCATCTTGGCGCGGATTTCGCCGCGCTGACAGATACCGCGGCGCTGTTAGATCGCTGACAGCGGCCGCCAATCACCAAAACCAAAGGCCATGTAATCACGGGCGTAGGCCTCGCGCGCCAGACCCTCTAGCGCGGGCGAATAGATCCGCGCCAAACGCGCGGCGTGGGGGTCGGGCTGCGGCTGCAGGTCAGGTGGGCTGCTATGGCCGATCTGCATGCTGATCAGCGCCAGACCCTCGGCCAATTCATCCTCGCGCAGCACCATATCGGGCACGACGAATTGCGCGAAACCTTGCAGCAAGTTCGCCTGCGAGGCCCAAGACGGGTCGATGCGCAGCGCGGTCTGGCTGGACAGGTTCGCTTTCAGGAAACCTAGGAAAATCTTGAACGCCTCGGCATGGAGCAGATCATCGGCATGGACGATGACATCGCCCTCAGGGATCGGCATGTTGAACTGGCGGACCAGATTGTTGCGGATCTGGCGGAAACCTTGGCCATCTTCGCATAGGATATGCTGGCAAAACGCATCATGGGCGCGCGCCAACGGGTGGCGCAGCACGGTGAAACTACGATGACCGGGGCGCGCCAGCATCCACTGGCGCATACTGCGCATGGTGAAATCCTGTATCGGCGCGACGTTATCCAATGCCTGCAACCACCCCACCACCTGATCAACCGGCCCCGAAAGAATGGGAAGATACAACAGATTGCTTTTACCAGCGGCGATATAACCCGGCACGCCCGGGCCACGACGGGGTTCAAAATTCGGGGTGCGCGACAGGTTGAAACGATCCAGCCGCGCCAGCGATTGCTCCATTTCGGCGAAGTTTTCGACCTTGTCAGCGATATCTTCGGGGTTTTGCTTTTTCACCTTCTGGTCGAGCATTTCAAGCCGCCCTGCGACGCCCAAGAAAGCGGCCAGCCCGTTCAGCACCTGCAGATCATGCAAATCGTCGTAATCGATGTAAAAGGCGGTCTGGCCGGTGACCTGCAACCCGTGCATCAGGGTCAACTGGAATTCCTGATGCGCCTGCAAATGCGCCTCGAACTCGGGACTGTCAAAGCTGACCACCTCGCGGCGCGCCTTGGTGATATTCGTCACTTTCCACTGGCCGGTCGCCGACGCGATCTTGCGGCTGATATAGCTATCGATCGGGTTGCGGGTCAGGATGATCTTTGCGACCTTTGGGTCAGGCAGGATTTTCCCCAAAACGCGGGGGTCGTGATTGCTGAAAAAACGAAATCCTTGCAACACGCCATCTGGCTTGCCGCGTATTTTTTTCAACAGCGGCGCAGGATCGTCCAGGCGATCCTCATAACTGATACCCAACAGCTCGGTCAGATTGGGATAGCCGATGAACTGCGAATTGAACGCCTCGCCCAGACAGGCGACACCGGGAATTGTGTTCAAATTCGTCTCGAGGAAGTTCGATCCCGTGCGCATTTCGGCAAATACGACAAAGCTGTCAAAATCGGGCATTGATCACCTTGGTAGATAGGGCTTTGGGCGTGCTTTGCCCGCGGCGCGCGCCGTCGGGGTCAGATCGCCCATTAAATAGGGGTGCATTCCGGAATTCTTCAGCTCTTGCAGGAACTCGCTGAGACCTTCAAGCTCATAGAGCGGCGGCAGATCAGTCAGCGAGACATGCCCCGCGCCGATATTGACCATCGCCTCTTGCATGACGGCGCGATAGTCGATCAGGAATTCAGACAGCGACCAAACCCGCACCCGCGTGCGCGACCAGTCCGATCGCAGCGCCTCGATATGTTCGGCCTCCAGCTTTTGCAGCTCGGCCGCCTGCGCGCGGATGCGTTCGGCATTGGCGCCCGCGCGGAACATCGGCACGATCCAAGCGCCTGAAATCACGCAGATACTGGCGTTTCTGTCCTTGGCAATCGCCCAGGTGATCGCCTGATTATCTGCCGGGCCAAATTGAAAGACCTGCCGCTCGCCCCGGGTGTTCCAGATCAGGTTCGTCAGGAACATCGCTGGGTTATAATCGCGCAGCGGCGCGCTGTCGGACATACTGCCTGCGAAAATCGACACGCCGCCCGCGAATTCAACGCGTTCAGGCCCGAACAGATGGCCGTGGACGCGCCCGCCTGCGGTCTGTTGCAGCCATGGCTCGAACCCTTGGATGACCTCAGAGAACCCTTCGAACACGGCATAGGGGGCGGCGGTCAGGATGTCGCGGCGCCCGGTCGCGGGAAAGCGGCTTTGCATATAAAGCCCGATCCGCCCACGTCCGCGCCGATCCGAAGCGCTGGCAAAGAGCCGGTCGATCTTACCCGGATCTGGCAAACCGCGGTCCGGATCGACGGGGCGATCCTCCAAAAAGGTAGTGTACAGAACATCTGCACGCGGCCATGCCTTGCGCGCCATAAAGCAGTTCGAGCGGCGCAGCAGCTGCAGGTGATCGTCATAGAACACGGCAGGCCGTCCCTGCCGGTCGAATTTCGCCAGCGTCAGCGAGGCGCTTTCGATCTGTTTCGAATGCAGCCGCACCAAGGTCTGGAAATAGCTTTCATCCGGAATCCACACCCAGCGGAAATAGCTATCAAATTCGCGCCGGCGCGGATCGTTCACAATCGCATCCAGCGTTGTGCGCGTCAGGCACCACCATTGCGCCCCCAGATGCGGTACGATCCCCGCCGGCATACGCCGTTTGATCCGCAGCAAGCGCTGCGAGCCGACCGCAATATCAAACAGCCGCCGCTGATAGCGCCACGAGAATGGAAACCGCAGGGAAAAACGTTCATCCGACAGACCGCCGACGATCCACGGCACCTCGGCGGTGGTGGCGCTTTCTATGAAATCAACACCCGGACGCTCATCCAAAAACGCCTGCAATTCCGCCGATGGACGTAGCGGCAGGCAAGAGCCTGAACTGAGCAGGATACGTGTCGCCTCGGGAAAGCGGCGCAGCATGACGTCGGATGCCGCCAGCGTCGCATCAACGATCCCCCATTGCCCCCATTCGCAGGCTTTGCGCGGGGCAAAAGCCACCCGATCCCCCAAATCGGCGATATCGGTGACAAAAGCATCATAAATTCCGCGCGGCACTTTTTTATCGATGTGCACAACGACCGGACTACCGCCACGCACCCAGAACCGCACCAATTGGGCCACACGGTCAAAGTCGCGATGCGCCAGCATGACAATACCAAGGGTCATGCCCAATTCCCCTTGGACATCAGGCCCAGCACTTCCAGCTGCCGCCAATTGATATAACGCACGCTTTGATCCGACCACAGCCGCGTGTCATCATCCAGCGTCTCGGTATAGGCGCGATATTCGGCCCCCCCGCGATAGTGTTCGGCACGCCCAGCCTCTTCGGTTGCGCGCGCGACCAAGGTGCCGACGAATTTCGTATGGATCAGCACACCTGACGCCTTTTCCCCACCCCAGCTATCGTAAACCAGATTCAGCCCCGCGGCAAAAGCATATGGGTCGAGCTGACATAGACCATATGCGAGGCCCATTTAACCAATGGTATCTTGTTCAGCGCCGGCGCACCGATGGGATTATCGCTAAAAAAAGCACGCGCCCGCACACCCCCCTGAATCCAAAGGTTTTTCAGGCGCGGGTTGCGGCTGATCGCATAATTGCCGCTGTCGAACCATGGCGCAACTTCCAGCGGGTTCTGGCCCTCGCGATAGGTGGCGGCTGCAATCGGCCCCTCGGGATAGGTGTCCAGCAGCATGGCGGAAAATGACCGCAGCTCTAGCGCGTCCAGCCAGTCCGTCAGCGCGCGCAAGGGGCGCGTATCGCAATGGGGATAGACCAGCAATTCATCCGCATCGACCGTGATGATCCAATGTCCCGTGCCATAGCGGCGCGAAATATCATTCATCCAATCAATACCATAGCGCGCCCGCGCATAGCTGGCATTGGTTTGGAACAGCGACAGATCCGGCTGATCGCGCAAATATTCCACCGTGCCATCATCCGAGCCGTTATCAATGACCAGAAAATGGCCGACGCCCATTTTGCGGTAATAATCCATGAAATATGGCAGGCGGACGCGTTCATTGCGCACTGTGGTGACAAGCAAGATCGCATCGGGCGCGATCTGCGCCGTGCGGTCCATTGTCAGCTTCAGGTCCCGCCCGCGGATCCGTGCCCGCAGCAGCCCCAGCAGTCGCTGATTTCGAAGTCGCCAGGTATCAAGAATTGGCACGGTTCAATTGTCCGGGGGTCAGGGGCATTCACAAAACACACTGGCAGGTCACAAGAAAGATACAAAAACTTAGCATAAACGGCATTTTGCCCGGATTTCTATTTAAAAGCGAGCGTCATATCCACCCGCCTCGCGATAGCAAACCCAGCGCCTCTAGTTGCCGCCAACTGGTCAAACGTGTCGAATGTTCTGACCATAGCGTAGGATGCTGGGTCAGCGCCGCATGATAATCACGATATTGCGCCGGACGGGCAAAATGCTGCCCACGTTGTAGCTCTTCGGCGGATTTCGCGACGATCGTATCCATGAACTTCGTGTGCAGCAGCACACCCGAGGGCATTTCCCCAGCCTCGTTATAGAACCAATTCAGCCGCGCAGGCAGTGCCGAATGGGTCGAATTGACGTAAACATAATCACGATGCCAAAAGATCAGCGGTACTTTGGTCAGTGTTGGCCCTTTTTGCGGCGCATCTGAAAAAAAGACACGCGATCGCACGCCGCCCTGTATCCATAGATTCTGCATCTTGGGTTGCACTGCGATGGTATAATTGCCGGCATCGAACCACTGGAGTTGATCCAGCGGGTTGCGCGCAGAGGCAGCACTGCCCAGCGGGCCTTTGGGGTAAAGATCCAGCATCATCGCGGGAAAGCGATCCAATCCCTGCCCGCGCAGCCAATGCGTCAGCGCATAAAGATCGCGCGTCTCGTAATAGGGATAGATCAGCAGCTCATCCACATCCAGCGTCAGGCACCAGTGGCCGTGGCCATAGCGCGCCAACAAAGATGTGGCCCAGTCCAGACCGAAGCGCGCATTGCGATAGGCCGCATCTGTAACCCACAGCGAAACATCGGGTTGCGCGGCCAGATAATCACGCGATCCGTCGTCAGAGCCGTTATCGACACATAGGAAATGGCTGATTCCGCGCTGCCGGTGATGTTCCAAAAAATGCGGCAACCGCTGCATTTCGTTGCGCAGCACAACAACTGCCAGAATGTCATCCGCACCGATAGCGGCGGTGCGATCGTACAGCGGGCGCATCACGCCGCGTGACTTCAGCGACCGGCGCAGCAACCGCCTGCGCCGCAAATCCAAACGGATATTATGATCGGCCGCAGCGATTTTCTGCTGCAGCCGACCCATTAGCCCCGAGGTCTGATCAGACCGTTGCACCAAGTTCGTCGTTCACGATGTGGCGCAGGTAATCAGCCAGCTCTTCGCGCAGCTCGGGATGGTTCAGGCCGAAATGCACCGTCGCCTGCAAGAAACCCGCTTTCGATCCGCAGTCAAAGCGCTGACCATCGAAACGGTAACCGCAGACCTTGCCACCTTTGGCGAATTCGGCGGCAATGGCGTCGGTCAATTGAATCTCGCCACCTGCGCCGGGTTTGATCTCGGTCAGGTTCTGCAAAACACGCGGCGACAGGATATAACGGCCGATCACCGCAAGGTTCGACGGCTCGGTGCCCAGCTTTGGCTTTTCAACCATGCCCTTGGCCTCGACCAGACGGCCCTCGCCAGCTTTCACATCCAACACGCCATAGGAAGAGATCATCGAATCGGGCACTTCCATCGTCGCAACGAGGCAGCCTTCATTGCCGATCTCTTCATAGGCTTCGACCATCTGCTTGAGGCACGAGGGCTGCGCCGCGATCACATCATCAGGCAGGATAACGGCAAAGGGCTCGTCCCCGATCAGCTTGGACGCACAGGCAACCGCATGACCCAGACCTAGCGCCTTGTGCTGGCGCACATAGGCAATGGCGCCGCTGTCCATATTGCTGGGGGCCAGCGCCTCAAGCAGCTTGGTTTTACCGGCGTCCAGCAGGGCGCGCTCAAGTTCAGGGTTCTGGTCGAAGTAGTTTTCCAGCGCAGATTTACCGCGCGCAGTGACGAAGATGAAATCGGTAATACCGGCCTCGCGGGCCTCGTCGATCGCATATTGGATCAAGGGGCGGTCAACCAGCGTCAGAACTTCCTTTGGCACGGCCTTGGTAGCGGGCAGAAAACGGGTACCCAGACCTGCGACGGGGAATACAGCTTTGCGAACTTTCCTCATTGGAAATCTCTCTCTGTTCTTTAAAATCGTGCCTGTTGTCAGGCTAATGTTGTAACGCTTTTGTGCGGCAATCAAGGCCGCCCGTGGCCCACCGCAAAAAGGTGGATCACAGTCTTAGTTAAGGCCCATCTGAAACAGCATTGTTTCAATACGCGGCACGTCTTCGGGATTGTTCAGCTCCCAAAAGGCGCGACCGCGTGCCTCGACTTCGACGCATAGAACGGGCACGCCGATATCGAGGAAGCGTAATTGCTCAAGCCCCTCCAGATCCTCGAGGGCCGAGGGCGCCGCAGCGATATAGCGCTGCAACGCCGCCGGGCGATAGGCATAGACACCGACATGGTGAAACACAGGTGTCTCGTCATCATCGGCATAGGTTTTCCCGCGATAGGGAATCACTTCCTTCGAGAAATAGAGCGCGCGTTTATCGGCGGCGAAAACGACGGTCGTGCCGCCCACACGGCCCGCGCGGCGATCCTCAAGAAAACCATTTAGCGCGGCGCCATGGGTCCGCAGTACGGGCGTTGCGACGTCAAACTCGGGCGCGGCGCGCAGCTGTGCAACCAGCTCTTCGACGAACCAGGCCGGGGTCAACGGCGCGTCGCCTTGCAGGTTCACCACGATATCATACTGGGCCGCCAGCACGTCCAGCGCCTCGGCGCAGCGCTCAGTTCCATTGCGGCAAGTGGTGGCGGTCATGACGACTTCGGCACCGAAACCCTCGGCGGCGGCCTTGATGCGCGCATCGTCGGTGGCAACGACCACGCGGTCCACGCCGCTGGCCGACATCGCAGCCAGCCACGAGCGTTCGATCAGCGTTTTTGCAGTGCCATCCGCGCCCTTTAGCGCAACCAGTGGCTTGCCAGGGTAGCGCGTTGACGCGAATCGCGCGGGAATTACGACCAGAACGGACATTGATTTATTCAGGCTTTCAGCTCGACACCGGGGGCAGCGGCAATGAAAAAGGGATTGGCGAAACCGGCCTTGCCATAGGTCAGCGGGCTGTGATCGTCAAAGTTCAGCACAGTGCCGCCCGCACCGCGCAACACAGCATCCCCCGCCGCCGTATCCCATTCCATGGTGCGGCCTAGACGGGGGTAAAGATCAGCCTCGCCGGTCGCGACAAGGCAGAATTTCAGCGATGATCCGGCGCTGGTCATATCGCGCACGGCGTATTTCGCGATGTAATCATCGGTCGCCTGATCGCGGTGCGATTTCGACGCAACAACCATCAGCGCCGCATTATCAGGCGTCGAAACCGTCAGCGCCTGCACCGGGCCCGGCGTATCGCCGAAGGGGCCGATTTCCTCGACCGAAGTGCCATCGGCCTGCGTATAAAACAGGCGGCCTTTCGCGGGCGCATAGACCACACCGCGCACTGGCACGCCGTCTTTCACATAGGCAATATTCACCGTGAAATCGCCGCGACGCTGAATAAACTCTTTCGTACCATCCAGCGGATCGACGATCAGGAATGTGCTTAAACTTTGACCATGCGTCGCGGATTGCTCTTCAGTGACCAGCGCAACGTCTGGAAAGGCGGCACGCAGGCCCGCCGCGATCACTTTATCGGCAGCTTCATCCGCGGCGGTTACGGGACTTTCGTCGGATTTAAGGCTAACGCCCAGATCTTCACCCTCGTAAATGCGGAGAATTTCGGCACCTGCTTGCAAAGCAAGGCTGCGCATCTGTTGCGTCAGCGTCTCAAAGTTCACGACCGGACCCCAGTGTTGCCTACAATCACAGCGGCATTTATGATGCGTTATACATCTGTCGGCAAGGAATACAGATGCAACCGCCCGAAAAAGCGGCAAACCCGCCGACAGACCGTGATCTTGGATCAGGAGAGCCGTGATGCAGCCCAGTCAATCCACGCATGCGGGAACGCCCAGCTATTGGAGCATGCTGCTGCTGACCTACCACCAAACCGTCTATAACGTGCGAAAAACCCATCGAAATCCGATCATCGCGCTGCTGCTGAACATCGCACAGACGATGCTGATGCTTTTGGGCTTCTATCTGATGATGTCGGTTATGCGGATGAACGATTCCTGGCTGCCAGGGGATTTCATCCTTTACATGCTATCTGGCATCTTTGTGTTCTTTACCCATGTAAAGGCGATCGGTGCCGTGTCAGGCGCGCAGGGGCCAACCTCGCCGATGTCGCTGCATCGGCCGCTGAACACACTGATCATCATTCTTTCTGCGGCACTTGCAGCGCTATATCTGCAGATTCTGTCTTTGATCGTTGTGCTGTTTTTGTATCACGCAGTAATTGCGCCATTACATATCGCCCATCCTATTGCCGCGATCGGGATGGTTTTGCTAGCCTGGTTTACCGGCGTCGGCATTGGAATGGTGTTCTACTCGCTGAAAGTATGGTTTCCCAATTTTATCAGCATGGTCTCGAGCGCGTATCAACGCATCAACATGATCGCGTCTGGCAAGATGTTCCTCGCGAATTCACTGCCCGCGATGATGCTGCCGCTGTTCCTGTGGAACCCGCTGTTCCATATCATCGACCAATGTCGCGGCTTTGTTTTCGTGAACTACACGCCGCGCAATACGAACTGGGAATATGCATTCTGGGCAGGTCTAACGCTGCTGATGATCGGCTTCTTGCTGGAATCTTTTGCCCGCCGCCATGCCTCGCTCAGCTGGGGCGCTGCGCGATAGGAAAAGAAAAGCCCGTGGCGATCACTCGCCACGGGCTGTTTTTTATTTGTTCAGCGCCGCCCGATTGTACCGGATCGAGGCCCAAAGCGCGGTGGCGATAAAGCCCGCGCCCAGCAGGCCCGTGATCACCTCTGGCACATGAATGTGCAGCGTCTGGATCAGCATGATCACCGACAGGATCAGGATCGAATAGAACGCGCCGTGTTCCAGGTAACGGAACTGCGCCAGGGTCTGGCGCTCGACCAGCATGATGGTCATCGAACGCACATACATCGCACCGATACCCAGGCCGATGGCGATCAGGAACAGGTTCTGCGTCAGGGCGAATGCCCCGATCACACCGTCAAAGCTGAAGCTGGCATCCAGCACTTCCAGGTAAAGGAACGCGCCGAAACCGCCCTTGGCGGCGGTCGATAGCGCGGCTTGCTGCTCATCCAACAGGTGGCCGATTACCTCGACGATCAGGAAGGTCAGCAGGCCGTAGATGGCCGATGTCAGGAACGTCAGCTCTTCGCCCTCGGGGACGAAATTGCTGAAGATCATGACGATGACCAGCACCAGCGCCACTTCGAAACCGCGCACGCTCGAGAAATGGTTCAGCCAACGCTCGAACCCACCGATCCAGTGGACGTCTTTTTCACTGTTCATGAAAAACTTCAGGCCGACCATCATCAGGAAGGTCGAACCAAACGCTGCGATCGAGGGATGGGCCTCGTTGATGATGGCGGCGTATTGCGCCTCATCCGTTGCGGCCAGCCAGATCGCTTCAATCGGCCCGATCCGCGCCGCGACCACCACGATCAGCACCGGGAACACGACCCGCATACCGAAAACGGCGATCAGAATACCCCAGGTCAAAAAGCGGCGCTGCCAGACGGGGGTCATGTCTTTCAGCTTGTTCGCATTCACAATCGCATTGTCGAATGAAAGCGAAATTTCCAAGATCGCCAGCACAATACCGACAAACAGGAAGCTAAGTGCGGGGGACATCCCGCCGGGGCCCGAGTTCCAGCCCAGCCAGAACGACAGGATCAAACCTGTGGCCGTCACGATGAAGGGCCATTTGAAATACTTTAGCGCGACGTCCATAGTTCTCCCGTCCTGAATGATAGTTTTCCGTCGCGAGATAGGAACGACAGGGACCCGCAACAAGGCTTGTCATCAGCTTTTCGTGAAGATTAACCCATTATTCACCAATCCTGCCGCAAGGTTGCGCTATGGCGGGATTTCAGGACTCTTTTTTACCGTTCGATGCGGGCCGGGACACGGACGAAACCGCCGCGCCCGCAGAGGTCGGCAAGCTGCCCAGTTACATACGCGACCACCGCACGCGCCTGCGCAGCCGGTTCATGGCGGGCGGTGCGGATGCCCTGCCCGATTACGAGCTGCTGGAACTGGTGCTGTTCCGCGCCATCCCGCGACAAGATGTGAAACCGCTGGCGCGCCGCCTGCTGGAACGCTTTGGCGATTTCAACGCCGTGCTCTCTGCCCCGCCGCAGCGGCTGGAACAGATCGAGGGGGTCGGCCCCTCGGTCGTGACAGAGCTGAAAATTATCGAGGCGGCCGCCCACCGCCTTGCCCGTGCGCGCGTCATGCAGCGGCCTGTGCTATCGGGCTGGGACGCGCTGCTGGACTATTGCCATACCGTCATGGCCCACCGCGAGATTGAACAGTTCCGTATCCTGTTTCTTGACCGCAAGAACATCCTGATCGCAGACGAGGCACAGGCGCGCGGCACGGTCGATCACGTGCCTGTCTATCCGCGCGAGGTGGTGAAACGCGCGCTAGAGCTGAACGCCTCGGCGCTGATCTTGGTGCATAATCACCCCTCGGGCGATCCGACCCCCTCGCCGCAGGATATCGCGATCACCAAGCAAATTGACGAAGGGTTGCGCGTGCTTGGGCTGACATTGCATGACCATCTGGTCATCGGCCGCGCGCGCGAGATCAGCTTTCGCGCCGAAGGGCTGATCTAGCCGCCCAGCGAGAGGGAGACGGTCAGCCCCTCAGCCGCATCACAAGCGGGCAGTGCAACCTGCAAGGGCCGCAAGGTGGTCTGATGATCGCCATCCACGCTGAGCACCGACGCCAGCAGTTCCTGTCCGCATAGCGCGTCATCAACGCGGATTTGCACCGGTTGCGCGCCGGACCAATAAAACCCGGCCTGACCAATGGGGGTGGATTCGGGAATGCTGAACAGCGATGCGGCGGCATTTTCGGGCAGCAACAGCGTCAGGGGCGGGCCAGAATCTGCGCTCGTCTGCGCCAGCGCGCTGGTACCGTCGGGCAGGCTGACCATCACCAGCGCCTCACGCGCAAGCGCCGGGATTTGTGCCCCAAGGTGCCCCTCGTTATCGAGCACGCTCTGAAAAGATAACGCATCGTGGAAAATGGTGGCCATCTGGCCCGGCGCACATGGCGCATCTAGCGTGATGTCCAAAAGGCCGGCGGTGGCGGCGGGCTGGACCGTCAGATCCACCCCGCAATCGCGCGCCTGTGCCGCGCTTGGCGCGACCCATGGCAGCGCAGCGGGCGCTGTCAGCATCACAGCCAAAACAACGCCCGCCCGCATCATCAATGGGCCCCGTGGCAGTTCTTGAACCGCTTGCCCGAACCGCAGGGACAAGGATCATTGCGCGAGGGGTTGCCCCAAGTGGTGGGGTCATTCTCATCAAAGCCCGGACGCGGGCCAGCAGCCTCTGGGGCGGCAGGTGCGGCGGTGGGCAGACCCACCGGTCGCACAGCCACTTGCGGGGCGCTGGGGGCTGCGGGCGCGCCTGCGGCGGCAGCCTCGGCGGCGGCACGCTGGCGCTGCTGCTCCAGCATCTGGTTCATCAGCGCCTCTTGCTGCTCGCGCGAGATGGGGCGGATCTGACCCAGCTTGGTCGTCACTTCCTGACGCAAAGATTCCAGCAGCTCTTCGAACAGTTGGAAGCCTTCGTTCTTATATTCGTTCAGCGGATCGCGCTGCGCATAGCCGCGGAAGCCGACAACAGAACGCAGATGCTCAAGACGCAGCAGATGCTCGCGCCATTTGGCGTCGATAACCTGCAGCAACATCTGTTTCTCGACCGAGCGCCATGTATCGACGCCAAAGGCCTCGACCTGCGCGGTCTCGCGCTTGGCCGCAGCCTCGATAATACGGTCGCGGACCTGTTCGGGGTCGATATTTTCTTCGGCTAGCCAATCGGCCAGCGGCAGATCCAGCACCAGACGCTCGGCCACAGCCTTTTGCAGCCCTTCCAGATCCCATTGGTCGGCATAGCTGCCATAGGGCATGAAATCGCCAACCAGATCCTCGATCGCCTGTTCGCGCATATCGCCAACGGTTTCCGACAGATCCTGCGCTTCCATAATCTCGCGGCGCTGGCTGAAGATCACCTTGCGCTGATCGTTCATCACGTCGTCGAATTTCAGCAGCTGTTTGCGGACGTCAAAGTTGCGGCCTTCGACCTTGGCCTGCGCGCGTTCCAGCGATTTGTTCACCCAAGGGTGCACAATCGCCTCGCCCTCTTTCATGCCCAGCTTTGACAGCACCGAATCCAGACGATCCGAGCCAAAGATCCGCATCAGGTCATCTTCCAGCGACAGGAAGAAGTTCGACCGCCCCGGGTCACCCTGACGGCCGGAACGGCCACGCAGCTGGTTGTCGATGCGGCGCGATTCGTGGCGCTCGGTGGCCAGAACGAACAGGCCGCCCGCCTCTTTCACCTTCTGCTTTTCCTCGGCATGCTCGGCCTCGATCTGGGCGCGCAAGGCATCGGGGTTCGCATTCGGATCGGCGGCGACAGCCTCTAGAACCTTCATGTCGACGTTGCCGCCCAGCTGAATGTCCGTGCCGCGACCGGCCATGTTTGTGGCGATCGTCACCGCACCAAAACGGCCCGCATCGGCGATGATATGCGCCTCTTGCTCGTGCTGGCGGGCGTTCAGGACGTTATGCGGAATACCGGCTTGCTGCAGCAGGCTCGACAGCAGCTCGGACTTTTCAATCGAGGTGGTGCCCACAAGGATCGGCTGACCTTTGGCATGGGCGGTCTTGATCTCGGCCACCACACCTTCGAACTTTTCGCGCGCGGTGCGATAGACTTGGTCATGCTCGTCGACACGGGCCACCGGACGGTTGGTCGGCACTTCGACAACACCCAGACCATAGATCTGGCCGAATTCTTCGGCCTCGGTCAGCGCGGTGCCGGTCATGCCGGCCAGCTTTTTGTAAAGACGGAAGTAGTTCTGGAAGGTTACCTGCGCCAGCGTCACGTTCTCGGGCTGGATCTTGGCGCCTTCTTTGGCCTCGATGGCCTGATGCAGGCCCTCGGACAGGCGGCGACCGACCATCATACGGCCGGTGAATTCGTCGATCAGCACCACTTCGCCGTCGCGGACGATGTAATCCTTGTCGCGGGCATACAGGATATGCGCGCGCAGACCTTGGTTCACATGGTGGACGATGGTCGTGCTGGCCGGATCATACAGCGACTGGTCCTTGGGCAGGATTTCCAGCTGATGCAGGCGATCCTCGAGGAACTCGTTCCCCTCATCGGTCAGCGTGACGTTACGTGCTTTTTCATCGACGGTGTAATGCTCGGCGGTCAGCTCGGGGATGACCTTGTCGATGGCCAGATACAGATCCGAGCGATCCTGCGAGGGACCCGAGATGATCAGCGGCGTGCGTGCCTCGTCGATCAGGATCGAGTCGACCTCGTCGACGATCGCATAGAAATGCGGGCGCTGGTTCATCTGCGCCAGATCGCCCTTCATATTGTCGCGCAGATAGTCAAAACCCAGCTCGTTATTCGTGGCATAGGTGATATCGGCGGCGTAGGCGTCTTTTTTCTCGCCATCGGGCTGCTGCGGATAGACAACCGAAGTGGTCATCCCCAGCGCAGCAAAGACCCGACCCATGATCGCAGCGTCGCGCTTGGCCAGATAGTCGTTCACCGTAACAATATGGACGCCCTTGGCGGGGATCGCATTCAGATAGGCCGGGAAAGTCGCCATCAGCGTCTTGCCTTCGCCCGTCTTCATTTCGGCAATATTGCCTTGATGCAGGAAAACACCCGCCATCAGCTGCACATCAAAGGCGCGCAGGCCCAATGTGCGGCGCGCCGCCTCGCGGCAGTTTGCAAACGCCTCGGGCAGAAGCGCATCAAGCGATTCTCCGCCGGCATGGCGATTGCGGAATTCTTCGGTCTTTGCGATCAGCCCGGCATCATCAAGGACCTGAAACTGCGGCTCGAGTGCGTTGATTTTCGCAATAAGGCTACGCGTTGCCTTGATTTTCTTGTCATTTGCCGACCCGAAGATCTTTCGCGTCAGCGTTTCAAATCCCAGCATGTCTCGTCGTCCCCGACTGCTCTATACGCGCCTGCTACTTCATCCGACTGTGAGGGCCGCGATGCTTGTCGTGTCGGCGCCCAAGGCGTAATAAGGCGCCGGTAGGCCCCGAAACGGCGGCCCAAGGGCAGCCAAAGCCCGTTGGGGATGTAAGGGGCTGGTGTCTTAGTGTCAACGTCGCCGCAGTTTAGCGACCGAACAAGGAAGATTTTATGGCCAAACGTAACCTGTTTACCGCCAGCCGCGGTGCCGCTCTCGGCCTGTCGCTGTCGCTGCTGGCGCTTGCCCCCGCACTGGCACAAGACGCCCCCGCAGCGCCGACGCGCGACACTGTGATCGCCAGCGTCAACGGCACTGATATCACTTTGGGCGAGATGCTGCTGGCCTATTCGGCCCTGCCGCAGCAATATCGCCAGCTGCCCGCGGATGTGCTGCTGCCCAGCCTTGTCGATCAGATGGTGCAACAGCAACTGCTGGCTGAACAGGTCACCGAGGTTCCTGCCGCCGTTGAGATGGCCCTTGCCAATCAGCGCCGCGAGCTGCTGTCCTATGAAGCCGTGCAGGATCTGCTGGCAGATGCTGTGACCGACGAGACGCTGCAAGCCGCCTATGACCGCGCCTTCGACGGCGTCACCCCCGGCAATGAATACAGCGCCGCGCATATTCTGGTCGCGACCCAGGAAGAGGCAGATGCCGTCATCGCCCGCCTGAACGCCGGCGAGGATTTCGCAACCGTCGCGCAAGAGCTGTCGCTGGATACCGGTTCGGGCGCCGCTGGCGGCGAGCTGGGCTGGTTCGCCCCCGAAATGATGGTCGAGCCCTTTGCCAATGCCGTGGTGGAGCTGGGCGAAGCGGGTCAGTTCGACACGCTGTCCGCGCCGATTGAATCGCAATTTGGCTTCCACATCATCACCGTGCACGAAGCCCGTCCGCAATCGCTGCCCACGATCGCCGAGATCCGCACCGAACTGGAAGGCCAAGTCCGTCAGGACACGCTGACCGAAATTCTGAACGGTCTTGAGGCAGAGTCCGAGGTGTCGCGCACAGATCTGACCACCTTTGACCCGACCGCACTTCTCAACGTCGAACTGCTGAACCAGGAATAATGACGATGGCCGTCTCGCCTCTTGCCCCTGCCGCCTTCCCCAGCCTGCCCGCGATTGCGGGGGTGCGTTTTGCAACGGCTGCGGCCGGCGTGCGCTATAAGGGGCGCACCGATGTGATGCTGGCCGTGCTGGACGCGGGCGCGGTGGTGGCGGGTGTGTTCACACGCTCGTCCACCCGTTCGGCAGCCGTGCTGGATTGTCAGGCCAAAAACGGCCTGCCTGCCACGGGCGGGGCGGCCATTGTCGTAAATTCCGGAAATTCCAACGCCTTCACCGGCAAGGTGGGGGCGGTTTCGGTCGCTGCGATCTCGGCTGCGACCGCCGAACTGCTGGGTCTGTCCGAAGACCGCGTCTTCACCTCGTCCACCGGCGTCATTGGCGAGCCGATGCCGCACCAGCGGATCATCGACGCCTTGCCCGCGCTGCAAGGCGCATTGGACGGCAGTGCCATCGACGCGGCAGCCCGTGCGATCATGACCACCGACACCTTCCCCAAAGGCGCCAGCGCCACGGTGAATGTCGGCGGCAAGACCGTCACCATTTCCGGCATCGCCAAAGGCTCGGGCATGATTGCGCCCGATATGGCGACGATGCTGGTCTATATCTTTACCGATGCGCTGATCGACCACGCCAGCCTGCAGGCGGCTGTGTCGGGCGCGTCCGACAGCACCTTCAACTGCATCACGGTCGATAGCGACACCTCGACCTCGGACACGGTTCTGGTTGCCGCAACCGGTGCCAGCGGTGTGCAAGTTGCGGGCAATGCGGACTTCACCGCCGCCCTGACCGATGTGATGCGCGATCTTGCCCTGCAAGTCGTCCGCGACGGCGAAGGCGCGACCAAATTTATCGAGGTGCAGGTCACCGGCGCGGCTGACGATCTGGACGCTCGCAAGGTGGCAATGGCGATTGCGAACTCGCCCCTCGTGAAAACCGCAATCGCAGGTCAGGATGCGAACTGGGGCCGCGTCGTGATGGCGGTCGGCAAATCCGGCGCTGCCGCAGATCGCGACCTGCTGGCGATCCGCTTTGGCGATATCTGGGTCGCCCGCAATGGCTATCGCGATCCCGATTATTCCGAGGATGCGACATCTGCCTATATGAAACAGCAAGAGCTGGTCATCGGCGTCGATCTGGGTCTGGGCGAGGGTCGCAGCACCGTTTGGACCTGCGATCTGACCCATGGCTATATCGACATCAACGCGGATTACCGCTCGTGAAGCTGGTTCTGGTTGCCGCTGTCGCGCTGGTCAAAGACCGGCGCGTGCTGCTGGCGCAGCGCCCTGCCGGAAAGTCGCTGGCAGGGCTGTGGGAGTTTCCGGGCGGCAAAATCGAGCCCGGCGAATCACCCGAAGTCGCGCTGATTCGCGAATTGGATGAGGAATTGGGGATTACCGCCAGCGCTCAATCGCTGTCACCCTTGGCTTTTGCCAGCCATAGCTATCCCGATTTTCACCTTTTGATGCCGCTTTACCTGTGCCGCGACTGGCAGGGCACCCCGCATGGCCGCGAAGGCCAGGCGATCGAATGGGCCGATATCAATAGCTTGGATGACTATCCGATGCCGCCCGCTGACCTGCCACTGCTGCCTTCTCTGCGCGCCCTATAGCGCAGCGGTTTTATTTTCAAATTGTTTACTTTTTGATTGCAAAATAGTCATCACACCCGCAATGTGCATAAACGCACGGCATTTGGGAGGATGTCATGTTACGGACGATCAAAGTGACTGCCAGCGTTTTTGTTCAAGGACAGCTGGTTCGGGCGTTGGAGGATGGGCGCCTGGTACTACGCGTTGGTAACCGTTTGGTGTCTGGCGCATCGGTGTAACAGCCGTATGACCCCGAGGTAGAAATACATCCGGGGACTGTTGGAATACTAAACCTGCTACGCCATGCGTAGCAGGTTTTTTCATGCCTAGGCCGAAACCGGCGTATAGGTCGGATAGTCGGTATATCCCTCATATCCGCTGCCATAAAACGTGGCGCGGTCGGGGGTGGCCAGCGGCCAGCCGTTGCGCAAACGCGCGATCAGATCGGGGTTGCCGATCAACGGCACACCAAAGGCGGCAATGTCGATCAAACCTGCCTCTAGCAGCGCATTCGCCTTTTCCAGATCAAGACCGCCCGCCAGGATCAGCGGGCCATTCCAGGCGGCGCGGAACTGCGCCAGATAACCCTCGGGCAAGGTCCAGGTGCCGCCCACGTTCTGATCCATCAGATGGACATAGGCGAGGCCACGGCTGGAGAGCGCGCGCGCCAGCACCAGATAGGTCTCGCCCTCGCCCTCATAGCCCGCCATACCGCTGACACGGCCAAACGGCGTCAGACGGATGCCGACACGATCCGCGCCAATACGCGCGACGCAAGCATCGACAATCTCCAGCGCGAACCGAATGCGATTTTCAATCGAGCCGCCATAAATATCGTCGCGGTCGTTGACGGTGGCGTTGATGAATTGCTCGACCAGATAGCCATTGGCGCCGTGGATCTCGACCCCATCGAAACCGGCCTTGATGGCGTTTTCGGCGGCAATCGCGAAATCCTCGACCACGCCTGCGATCTCGTCAATCGTCAGCGCATGGGGAACCGAGGCTGGCACAAAGCCATGCGTGCCGTCGGGGTGGCGCACATAGGCCATCGCGCCCTGTGCCTGTTTGGCGCTGGCGCTGACAGGTTGCGCGCCGTTCGGCTGCACCAGCTCATGGCTGACGCGGCCAACATGCCAAAGCTGGGTAAAGATCGCAGCGCCTTGGTCATGGGCGGCGGCGGTGACGGGCTGCCAGGCTGCGACCTGCTCCTCGGACCAGATACCGGGGCAATCAACGGTGCCCGAGGCGCTGGCACTGACGACCGTGCCCTCGGTGACGATCAGGCCGACACCGGATCGTTGGGCGTAATAGCGGGCCATTTCAGGGGCGGGGACGTTCTGCGGGGCGCGGGCGCGGGTCATCGGTGCCATGGCCGCGCGATTTTTCAACACCAGCTTACCCAGCTGGTATGAGCCGAAAAGATCAGTCATTCTATGAAGCTTTCTGTCATTTGACAGAAGCATAGTTAGGCACGATCTGACCCAAGTAAAGATCGTGCCTAACCAAAGGCGCCCTAGCGCAGGCTTGCCCCCATCACGAGATCGGGAAGCGCGGTCGCGATCATCGGGAAGAACGACAGGATCAGAACCCCCACAATCATCGCCAGCCAGAACGGCACGACGCCGCGGAAAATCTCGGTCTGGCGCACATGGGGCACGACGGAATTCACGATGAACACGTTCATCCCCACGGGCGGCGAGATTAGCCCCATCTCCAGCACGATCATCACAATCACACCGAACCAGATCGGATCAAACCCCAGGGCGGTAATGACAGGGAAAAAGATCGGCAGCGTCAGCACCAGCATGGCAAAGCCGTCCATGAACATGCCCAGCACGATATAGCATAGGATAATCAATCCCATAACAACCCAAGGCGCAAAGCCCGAGCCTGTCAGGAACCCGCCAATCGTCTGCGGAATATGGCTAAGCGCCATGAACGGGTTGAACAGATGCGCGCCGATCAGGATCAGCATCACCGTGGCCGAAGTCAGCGCCGCATCACGGCCCGCATCCCACAGATCGCGCAGGTTAATCTCGCGCCGCGCAAGGCCCATGATCGCCAGCAGCCCCGCCCCTACGGCGGCGGATTCCACGGGCGAGAACAGCCCCGCATAAAGCCCGCCGATGGTCACAAGGATGATCGACAGGCCGGGCAACGCCTGGGCAAAGGCGCGGATTGCGGCGGCGCGCGGCACGGCCTCGCCCGCAGGGCCAGCCTCGGGGTGCAGGCGGCAGATGATCGCGACCGTCACCATGAACAGCACCAGCAGCAGCAGCCCCGGCAGGAAGCCCGCAAGGAACAGACGGCCGATGGATTGCTCGGTCAGGATGGCGTAGATGACGAACCCGGTCGAGGGCGGGATCAAAATCCCCAGCGTGCCGCCCGCCGCGACGGTCGCAGTGGCAAGGCGCGGGGAATAGCGATAGCGCTCCATCTCGGCCAGCGAGACCTTGCCCATCGTCAGTGCCGAGGCGATGGACGAGCCGCTGAGCGCTGAAAACGCACCGCAGCCCACCAGCGTTGCCTGCGCAAGGCCGCCGCGCATCCGCCCGACAGCGGCATAGGCCGCCGCATAAAGCGCGCGGCTGGTGCTGGTGCGGGTCGCAAGATTGCCCATCAGAATGAACAGCGGGATCACCACCAGTTCAAACTTGCTGGCCAATGTATAGCTTTCCGACGCCAGCAGCCCCATCGCGACCGGCAGGCCGGACATCAGCGTGATGCCGACAAAGCCGACCGCAAACATCGCAACCGCAACCGGAATACGCAGCAGGATCAGCGCCAGCAGCGCGAAAACACCGGCGAGGCCGGCCAAGGTGTCAATCATGTTTCACCTTTTGAAACAGCCGCAGCAGCGCACCCACGCCCGCAATCGCGACGAAGGCGGCGAGCGCATATTGGAAAGGGGCCTTGGGCAGGCCCAGAATGTTGGATTTCAGCCCGAACATCTGCGACAACTGCGCCGATTGGACGGTGGCATAGGCCAAGGTGAACCACAGCGCGGCGGTCAGCCCCGCACTGAGGCGATCAACACTCGCCTGCAACCACTTGGGCATGGCGCTGGCGAACAGGTCGACGCGGATCTGGCCGCCGCGATGATCCAGCAGCGCCACCGCGCCAAAGATCACGATCAGCAGGCCCATCTCGCCGAGTTCCTGCGCGCCGAACAGCGGATGGCCAAAGGCCCGCCCCACCACATCCGCCAGCAGCAGCGCGGTCATCGCCAGTAATGCTGCGCCCGCAAGTCGGGCGCAAAGCGCGGCAAGATGGCCGAACAGGGTCAGCGCCTTGGTCATTCAGCGCCCCGCATGGTGGCAAAGGCATCGCTCAGGCCTTGATCCGTCACAGCGGCCTCGGTCAGGGGCAGCAGGATGGCTTCGAACGCGGCGATCTCGGCCTCGGTCAGGTCGATGACGATCGCGGCGTCGCGGGCGCGCAGGCCAGCGATGGCCGCCTCGCCCTTGGCGTTCCACAAAGCCTCGGCATGGCGGGACAGATCGCGGCCCGATGCCGCCTCGAATGCCGCGCGCTCGGCCGCGGGCAGGCGGGCGATGCGGGCGGCGTTGGCGACGACGAAAAAGGATTGGTTGCCCAGCGGGATGCCGGTCACAACATGGCCCAGCACCTCGTCAAAACGGAAATCGCTGATGCCGCTGGAGCCGATCACAACGCCGTCGATCAGCCCGGGTTGCAGCGCGTTGTACACATCGCCTGCGGGCATCTGCACCGGATTGGCACCCAAGGCTTGCACCACCTGCCCCGACACTGCGCTAGAGACGCGGATTTTCAGCCCCGCGAGGTCAGCGGGCTGGCGGACAATGCGGTCGCGCAGCACAAGAACGGCATCCTCGGCCGTCCACAGCGCCACCGGCACGGTCGCGGGATATTCGCGCGCCAGCAGGCCTGCATCGACGCCGTTCCACAAGAAATCAGCGCCGGTCATGCCCTGGGGCAGCGCGCCCGGCCATTCGGTCAGCATCGACAGCGGGAATTGCGAAGATGTATAGCCCGGCAGACCCCAGACGATATCGGCAACACCCTGCACCGCGCGGATATATTGCTCGGCCGGGCCTGCGCCCAGCTCGCCCGCGGGATAGGTGCGGATCTCGAGGCCGGACGCCGCGACGCCTGTCGTCAGCGGGGTTACGATCGCCTCGGTTAGCGTATGGGTCGGCGCCACGAAATGGGCAAAACGCAGGGTTTCAGCCGCGGCAGGCATCGCCAAAACCGGGGCAGCAAAAAGCAGTGCGGCGGCAGCGGCCAGCCGGGGAAATCTGGTCATGTCATGTCCTTTGGGAAAAGGGGCGCCCCGAAGGCCGGGGCGCCGGGGGCTTAGTTCTCGCCCCAGATCGCTTGGGCGGTGTTCACGACCAGCTCCAGCTTGCGTTTTTGGTCGTCGACGGTGATTGCATTGCCGTGTTCGGTCGAGGCAAAGCCACATTGCGGCGCGATGCCCAATTGGTCGATATCGACATATTGCGCGGCTTCGTCGAACTTGCGCTTGAGCCAATCGGCCTGTTCCAGCTCGCCCGTCTTGGTGGTGATGAATCCGGCCATGACGCGCTTGTCACCCTTGGGCAGTAGCTTTAGCGGCGCAAGGCCACCCGCGCGTTCGGTGTCATATTCCATGAAATAGACATCGACCGAGGTGTGGTTGAAGATCGCATCCGCAGCGGCGTCATAGCCGCCCTCGGCCACATGGGCCGAGCGGAAGTTGCCGCGGCACATATGCATACCGATCACCATGTCGGCGGGACGATCCTTGATCGATGCTTCCAGCATCGCGGCATAGCTGGCGATCAGCTTGTCGGGATCCTGGCCCATGGCGCGGCGCTCCTCGCGCTGCTTTTCATCGCCAAGATAGGCAAAGAAGATGTCGTCCAGCTGCAGGTAACGGCAACCGGCGTCGTAAAACGCCTGCACGGCCTTTTTGTAGGTCTCGGCCGTGTCGTGGAACAGTTTTTCCTGATCCAGATAGGGCGCGTATTCGATATTCTCGGTCGGCGTGCGGAAATGCAGCGCCGAAGGACCGGGGATCGAGATTTTCGCAATACCCTCGCCCGGCTTCACCAGATTACGCACGAAAGTGAAATGTTCCAGCATCGGGTGATCAGCGGGGAAATCCAGCGCGCCGGTCAGATGCGGCTCGACCGGCGTGGTCTTGTGTTCGGTCTTGAACGGCAGGCTGCGGTTCGACGGCTTCATATCAAGGCCGGTCAGCAGGCCCATGAAATCGTAATGCCAAAAGGCGCGACGCGCCTCGCCATCGGTGAAAACGCCAAGGCCGGCGTCCTTTTGCAGCTGCACCAGCTCGCGAATACCGGCGTCTTCTGCGGCGCGCAGGTCAGCGGCGGGCACGCCCGGCTGGCGCGCGGCCTGCACAGCAGCGGGACGCAGCAGCGAGCCGACGTGATCGGCGCGGAACGGCGCGCGGCGGCGGATGGTTGTTTCAGTCGTCATCGCGACTTACCCCTTACTTCGGCCCGCCAACGCAGGCCGTCTTACATTCAGCAGACCTTTGCCCCTGAATTTACAGGAAAGGCCCGCGCATAAAGGGCTAGATCGCCTCAGCCGGCGGGTAAGTCAACTATGCGGGCGCCTCATAATATTCATGTCTATCATGAGGCGCACCACATAAAGAAAAAGGCGACCCCGAGGGGCCGCCTTTTCAGAACATTCATGCTGCCTTACAGGCTGCGTTCGACCGTTTCGCGCTCGAAAATCTCGATGACGTCGCCTGCGCGAATGTCTTCGTAATTCTCGAAGGCCATGCCGCATTCCTGACCCGATGGCACTTCGGACACTTCGTCCTTATAGCGCTTCAGCGTCTTCAGCGTGCCCTCGTGGATCACCACGTTGTCACGCAGCAGACGCACGCCAGCCGAGCGACGCGCCACGCCCTCGGTGATCAGGCAGCCAGCAACCTTGCCGACGCCCGAAACCTTGAACACTTCGCGGATCGAGGCGTAACCGATAAAGCGCTCGCGCACTTCGGCTTTCAGCAGGCCCGATGCGGCAGCGGTGATGTCGTCCACCAGATCATAGATGATCGAGTAATAGCGGATCTCGACACCCTTTTGCTGGGCGACGTTACGGGCCGCAGCATTGGCACGGACGTTAAAGCCGATAACCGGCACGCCCGAAGCCTCGGCCAGCGTGATATCGCTTTCGGTGATCGCACCGACGCCCGAATGCAGCACGCGCACGCGCACCTCTTCGTTGCCGATCTTCTCAAGCACCTGAACGATAGCCTCGACCGAACCTTGCACGTCAGCTTTGACCACAACCGACAGCTCGGCGATGTCCTTGTCGGCTTTGGCGCGGGCCATCAGCTGTTCAAGGGTCGCAGTGCCAGCGGCGGTGCGTTTGTCTTTGGCGACTTGCGCACGGTAGTCGGCGATCTCGCGGGCTTGCTGTTCGGTTTCGACGACGTTCAACACGTCACCTGCCGACGGCGTGCCGTTCAGACCCAGAACCTCGACCGGAACCGAAGGCGCAGCCTCGGTCACACGCTCGCCCTGGTCGTTGACCAGCGCACGGACTTTACCCCAGGTTTGGCCGACCACGAAAATGTCGCCCTGACGCAGCGTGCCGTTTTGCACCAGAACCGTGGCAACGGGGCCGCGACCCACGTCCAGCTTCGCCTCGATCACGGCGCCATGGGCGGCACGGTTCGGGTTGGCTTGCAGTTCCAGAATCTCGGCTTGCAGCGCGATGGCTTCCAGCAGGGTGTCGATGCCCTGACCGGTTTTCGCCGACAGCTCGACCGTCTGCACATCGCCGCCCATTTCTTCGACAACGACTTCGTATTGCAGCAGATCGGTGCGCACCTTTTGCGGGTTCGCCTCGTATTTGTCGATCTTGTTGATCGCCACGATCATCGGCACGTTGGCTGCACGGGCATGGCTGATCGCCTCGACCGTTTGCGGTTTGACCGCATCATCAGCAGCCACCACCAGCACGACGATATCCGTCACCTGCGCGCCGCGGGCCCGCATCGAGGTAAACGCCGCGTGACCGGGCGTATCGAGGAAGGTCAGAACCGCCCCGCTATCCGTCGTCACCTGATAGGCACCAATGTGCTGCGTGATACCGCCCGCTTCGGCAGAGACCACGTTCGCCTTGCGGATCGCATCCAGCAGCGAGGTCTTGCCGTGGTCGACGTGGCCCATAATGGTCACGATCGGCGGACGCGGCGACAGATCTTCGGCCTTGTCGACAACCGTATCGATCACCTGCTCGACGTCAGCATCCGAGACGCGCACAACACGGTGGCCGAATTCTTCGACAACCAGCTGCGCGGTATCTGCGTCGATGGACTGGTTGGTCGTCGCCATAATGCCGTTACGCATCAGGAACTTGACCACATCAGCCACACGCTCGGCCATACGGTTGGCCAACTCGCCCACGGTGATCGCTTCGGGAAGCTGCACATCGCGGATGATCTTTTCGCGCTCGACCGTGCCGCCCATGGCTTTTTGACGCGCACGCTCTTGCTTGCGCTTCATGGCGGCCATCGAACGCTGGCGGCCTTCGCCGTCCGTTGCCTGTGCAACGGTCAGCTTGCCGGCGCGGCGACCTTCGTCCTCGCGGCCCGGCTTGGCCTTGGCTGTTTTGTCACCGCGTGCATCGGCGCGCACATCGGTGCGGTCGCGATCGGTTTTGCGCGGGCCGGTTGCACCGGCTGCGGCCTGTGCATCAGCGGGCGTCGTCGTCGGCGCTGCAGCAGCAGGTGCTGCGGTGCGGGCCGGGCGACGATCGGGGGCGACTTTCTTCTCGGCTTGCTTTTCAGCAGCCTCGGCGGCCTTGCGGGCAGCCTCTTCTTCTTCGCGCTTGCGCTTTTCTTCGGCCGCTGCCGCCATTTCGCGCTCTTCACGCTCTTTGGCTTCGATATCGGCACGACGACGCTCGCGCTCTTCGGCGCGGGCCTGCTCTTCGGCGGCGCGACGCGCATTGTCATCAGCTTCGCGGGCACGGGCCAGCGCCAGTGCCTTCATGCGCCGTTCCAGCTCGGCATCGGTGATGCCAGCCGGACGACGGGTTGGATCACCGCCCGCAACAGCACCAGCAGATCCCGCAGCGGCACCAGGCTTTGGCACCACAACGCGCTTGCGCTTGGTTTCAACGACCACATTTTTCGTGCGGCCGTGGCTGAAGCTCTGTTTTACATTGCCGGGCGCCGAACCGGACCCGCGCAGCCCCAGGGGCTTCTTGCCGTCACTATCACTCATCTGGCTTCAATATCCTTCCCGGCAATCCCCTGACTGCCGTCATCCTCGCGCATGCCACGCAGCTTCGAGGCGTCCTCTACAACATGGTCACTCAATGCACCAGCCGCGAGCGCGCCATGTATTACACTTTGTCGACCGAATGCAAAACCCAATTCTTCGGCGGACAGGCAGCTGAAATAGCGCGCACCTGTCGGCGTCCATAATTTAGCCTTGCCGCGTTCTGATCCGTCATCGGCCTGCAGCAGCACCCGCACGGCGCGGGTATCAAACTGCGCCTTATCAAGCTGCGCCTTGACCTTTTCAAATCCGCAGATCGCGATGCCTGCTTTGCGCGCCAATGCGATCAGATCGATCACCCGGCGCACAAGCTGACGTTCCACATCATCTGCAAGCGTTTCTGGAACGATCACAGCAGCCTTTGCGGCGCGGGCAAATTCCTTGCGCCCCGCCGCTGCGATTGCCGCCCGCGTGGCCGAGACATACATGCCCCGGCCCGGCAGGCGTTCCAGCAGATCGGGCACGACCGTATTGTCAGGCCCGAGGACAAAGCGCACGAGCCCCGCCTTGGGCTGCACTTCGCCCGTAACGATGCAACGCCGCTCGGCCTCGTCGCGCTGATTATTGCGTCCGCCTCTGGTCATGCCTTTGTCCTTACCCGAGAACCGATCAGTCCTCGGCCTCCTCTTCTTCTTCGGTTGCAGCTTCAAGTTCAGCCGCATCGACCCAACCCAGCGACACGCGCGCGGTCATGATCATGGTTTGCGCTTCTTCCAGGCTCAGATCGAAAGGCTCCAGCACGCCGTCGTCTTTGACGCGCTTGCCTTCGACCGTCGTCCAGCCGCCCGCCAGTTCCCAGTCGGCGCAGGTGGCGAAATCTTCCAGCGTTTTCACACCATCTTTCGCCAAAGCCTCGACCATTTGCGGGGTCAGACCGGGGAAGCTGATCAGGCTGTCTTCGGCACCCAGTGCACGGGCTGCCTCGAGGGCCTTTTCATTCTGGCTTTCGATATGGTCACGGGCGCGGGCCTGAACTTCGCCTGCGGTGGCTTCATCGACGCCTTCGATCGTGGTCAGCTCGTCCAGATCGACATAGGCGACTTCCTCGAGGTTGGTGAACCCTTCGGCGACCAGCAGCTGGGCAAAGAACTCGTCCAGATCCAGCGTTTCCATGAACAGTTTGGTGCGCGCCTCGAATTCGGCCTGACGACGCTTCGACTCTTCGGATTCGGTCATAATGTCGATGTCGAGGTTCGTCAGCTGGCTGGCCAGACGCACGTTCTGACCGCGGCGACCAATCGCCAAGGACAGTTGGTCATCGGGAACAACAACTTCAATACGCTCGGCATCTTCGTCCAGCACGACTTTGGTGACTTCTGCGGGCTGCAGCGCGTTCACCAAGAAGGTCGGCATGTCCTCGTTCCACGGAATGATGTCGATCTTTTCGCCCTGCAGCTCGCCGACGACGGCCTGCACACGGCTACCGCGCATACCGACACAGGCACCGACCGGGTCGATCGAGCTGTCGTTGCTGAGCACGGCGATTTTCGCGCGCGAACCGGGGTCACGGGCCACGGCTTTGATCTCGATGACGCCCTCATAGATCTCGGGGACTTCCATCTTGAACAGCTCGCGCATGAATTCGGGCGCGGTCCGCGACAGGAAGATCTGCGGGCCACGCACTTCGCGGCGCACATCTTTGACATAGCAGCGGATGCGGTCGTTCGGGCGATAGCTTTCGCGGCCGATCTTTTCATTGCGGCGCAGAATCGCCTCGCCAGCGCCGACATCGACGATGAGGTTGCCGTATTCTTCGCGCTTGACGGTGCCGTTGATGATCGTGCCCTGACGGTGCTTGAACTCTTCGTATTGGCGATCACGCTCGGCTTCGCGGATCTTTTGCAAGATCACCTGCTTGGCGCTTTGGGCGGCAATACGGCCCAGATCGACCGGCGGGATCTCTTCTTCAAAGATATCGCCGACCTCAGGGTTCGACATATACAGCTTGGCCTGATCGACCGTCATTTCGGCGTGGTAATTCTCGACCGCATCATCCTCGACCACGGTGCGCACCCGGCTGAAATGGGCGCGACCGGTCTTGCGGTCGATATGGACACGAATGTCCATATCGGCGCCGTAACGGCTTTTGGCCGCACGGGCGAGCGATTCTTCCATCGCTTCAACCACAAGACTGGGGTCGATCAGCTTTTCGCGTGCAACAGCTTCAGCGGTTTGCAGCAGTTCCAGCTGGTTGGCAGAGGTGATTGCCATCAGTGTTTCTCCTCAGGGGCGACGGGTGTCGCATCATCACTGTCTTCTTCGGCGTCGATGATGGTTTCCACCTCATCGAACTGTTCTTGGTTGATCAGACCGGCATCCTTGCGCCCGCGCAGCACGTCGCGGATCAGCTCGTCCGTCAGGACCAGCTTGGCATCGGACAGCCATTCGAATTTCAAGCCGATGGTGACGGGCTCGGCCGCGTCGTCCAGCTCGATCAGGATTTCATCACCCTCGGTACCGCGCAGCTCGCCCTTGAAACGGCGGCGACCGTCGATCAGCTCTTCGGTTTCGATCTTGGCGGTATAGCCGTCCCACAGATCGAAATCCTTCAGACGCGTCAGCGGGCGGTCGATCCCCGGCGAGGACACTTCCAGCGTGTAGTTTTCGACAATCGGGTCCTCGACATCGAGAACAGCCGAAACGGCGGTCGAGATTGCGGCGCAATCATCCACCTCGATCGTGCCATCGGGCTTTTGCGCCATGATCTGCAAGGTGGTTTCCTTGCCGGTCATCACGCGAATACGCACCAGTTCAAAGCCCATATCTTCGATAACGGGTTGAACGATTTCTGCGACACGACGGTCAATCGCCGCGCGGGCAATCAGGTCTGACATTTCTGGACCCCTTAAAACAAAAAAACGGGCGCGCGGCCCGTTGAGATCAATCGGTGGAACCCTGACCCGTTGGATCAAGACGCCGCTGTTGAGGGCTAGATAGCCGCTGCAGGCCCAAAGGTCAAGCACTGAGGCAAACGCCCTTAGGCGAAAGACCAACGTTCGGCGATCCGCGCGCTGTCCAGGGGCGCAAGTGTGCCCAGCGCCTGCGCATGTGACAGGCGGCGGGAATGCGCGTCGATATAGGGCAGCGCGGCGGGCCACAGCGCGGCGCCTTCCGTCTCGGCCATATGCTGGAGGCGGGTGTAAATCTGCGCGCGGCGGACCGAGTCGCCCTCGGCCCGGGCGGCTTGCAGCAGGTTGGCAAAGGCGGGGTCCGCGCCCAGCGCCGCCAGCGGCCCGCCGGTTTGCGCCGCCAGCGAAAAGGCCCAATCCTCGGTCAAGCCGCCGCTGAAAAGCTGCGGGGGGGCCAGCGCCGGCATCGCAAGGTCGGGATCAAAATCGACGCTGGCGGGCAGCGACACTTGCGCAGGCCCCAGCGGGTGATCGCCTGAAATCATCCCCAGCGATCCAGCATAGCCCGCGCGATCGACACCGCGCGCCGCCAGCGCATCGCGGGCCGCCAGCGGAATGACCAACTTGCGATTGCCACGCGTGACCGCCAGCGCAAGGCGGTGATCCTGCGCGGCCTCTGCGCCGGTCGCCTCGTCCAGATCGCCAATCGCGTCGAAATCACCCGCGCGCAGACCGCGCAGCGCCACATCGGGGGTTGCGGCTGTCAACATGACCTCGGCGAACCAGCCCGCTTGACCGTCTTTGTAATGCTGCGGCACACGGCGCAATGCGGCACTGCGGCCCGGCTGGAAATCCACGACATGGTAAAGCCCGGTGCCGACACCTGCGCTGAAATCGCCACCCGGCGCGATGATCAACTGCGGCGCAGCCAGAAGGAACGGAAAATCGACATGTGGCGCGTGCAGCGTGATATCCACAACATCCGCGCGCGGCGTCGCGATATGGGCGATCTGATCGACGATAAAGCCCGCCAAAGCGCCCCCGCGATGCACCAGCAGTGATGCCGCCACATCTGCAGATGTCAGCGCGTGTCCATCGTGAAACACCGCATCATGGCGCAGCTTGAACTGCCAGCGGGTGGCGTCGCTAGAGCATTCCCAGCTTTCGGCCAACTCGCCGCGCAGCTCGCCACTGGCGGCCACCTCGGTCAGGCAGTCAAACACCGCCCCCTGCGCTGCAACCTGCATGAACAACCCGCCGTGGCCGCGCGGATCCCAACTGTCGGCGGCATCCGCGCCCGGCAGCGCAATGCGCAACGTGCCGCCTGTGCCCGCCGACACCGGCTTGCCCGCCGCCGCGAAAAGGCCCGCGAACATGCCCGAGGCCATCAATCCCCGGCGGCTGATACGTTGGATGGGGCGCAGGCCTTGCTCTACCATGGCTCCATCTCCGCGAAGAAATCCATGGCGCGCAGCAGCTCGGTCGTGATGCCGCTTTCGGACAAAGCATGACCGGCGCGGGTCACCATCACAAGGCGGCTGGCCGGCCAGGCCTGATGCAGGCGATAGGCAGCGGCGGGCGGACAGATCATGTCATACCGGCCCTGCACGATAATGCCGGGGATATCGGCGATCCGATCCATCCGCGCCATGATCCCCGTCTGTGCATCCAGAAAACCGCCGTTCGCGAAATAATGGCATTCCAGCCGCGCAAAGGCATGGGCGTATTCGGCGGGCGGCTCGGACGGATGGCCGTCGCTGTCAATCGCGGCCAGCGCATTTTCCCACCCGGCCCACAGGCGCGCAAAGGCAACCTCGGTCGCGTAATCGCCACTGAACAGGCGACGGTGATAGGCGGCGATCAAATCGTGACGCTCGTCTTTCGGGATAGCGGTGCTAAAGCGATCCCATTGCGCCGGCCAGAACTGCCCTGCGCCGCCGCCATAGAACCAATCGAGTTCCGATTGCGTCGACAAAAACACACCGCGCAGCGCCAGCGCGCGTACGCGCGTCGGATGGCTTTGCGCATAGATCAGCGCCAGCGTTGCGCCCCAACTGCCGCCGAATACCACCCAGCTTTCAATGCCCAGCGTGGCACGAATCAGCTCGATATCCGCAACCAGATGCCATGTCGTATTGGCCGCCACCTGCGCATGCGGGCGCGAGCGGCCACATCCGCGCTGGTCAAACAGCACGACGCGATAAATGGCAGGGTCGAAATAGCGGCGCATCGCGGGGCTGCACCCGCCCCCCGGCCCGCCATGCAGCACCACGACAGGAATACCGGCGGGGTTACCCACCTGCTCGACATAGATCGAATGCCCATCGCCCACGTCCAGCATGCGCTGGTCATAGGGGGCCTGCGGCGCAAATAGCTGCGGCGTCGCTGATCTGTGTCCGAGTTCTTTATCCATGTCCCTTGTCCGTGGCGTCCTTTGGCCAAGCGCTGTAGATAGGGTAAAGATGCATGTAACGCACCCCAGTTGCCAGAGCGGAAATTCAAATGTCCGAGACCAAAACCACCATTGACCCCGCTGAGGTCGCAAAATTCGAGGCGATGGCCGCAGAATGGTGGGATCCGAACGGCAAATTCAAACCGCTGCACATGCTGAACCCCTGCCGGTTGGATTATATCACGGCCCAGATTGCGGCACATTTCGGGCGCGATCTGTCGGATGATCTGCCCTTTGCGGGACTGCGGCTGCTCGATATCGGCTGCGGCGGCGGGTTGTTGTCAGAGCCGATGGCGCGTCTTGGGGCGACGGTCGTGGGCGTTGACGCTGCCCCGCGCAATATTCCGGTGGCGAAGGTTCACGCCGCGCAGGTCGGGCTGGATATCGACTATCGCATCGGCACCGCCGAAGCGCTGGCGGCCGCGGACGAGCAATTCGATATCGTGCTGAATATGGAAGTGATCGAACATGTGGCCGATCCCCTTGGCTTTCTGCGCGCCTGTTATGACCTGCTGAAACCGGGCGGCTTGCATATCTGTTCCACGCTGAACCGCACACCCAAAAGCTTTGCCATGGCGATTGTCGGCGCGGAATATGTGATGGGCTGGCTGCCCAAAGGCACGCATGACTGGCAGCGGTTCATCACCCCGAACGAGCTGTATGATCTGCTAGCGCAGGCGCGCCTGCGCGCGATTGATCGCACCGGCATGGTGTTCAACCCAATTGCTTGGAGCTGGAGCCTGTCGGCGCGCGATCTGTCAGTGAATTACGTCACAGCCGCCGTGCGCGACTAATCCGCCGCCTCGAGCTGCGCCATTTTCTGGCGCAGGTCCCGCAGCACCGGCAGCGCCGCCCGCACTTTGGCGGGGCCGACGGCGCTGGCGGCCTCGGTCACCAGGGGGCCGATGGCGGCAACGGCGGCGTCGCGCGCGGCGCGACCGGCCGGGCTGATCGCAACCAGTTTGCGCCGTGCATCATCCCAATCGGGACGAATATGCACCCAACCCGCCCATTCCAATTTGCGCAAAGTATTGGTCATCGCGCCTTTGGTCAGGTGAAAGATGCGGGCAAGCTGGGCGGGGGTTTTCTCGCCTCCGGTATTCGCCAGATGGTTCAGCACCGAAAAATGCGACAGCTCCATCCCGCGCGGCAGGGCACGGCTCAGCGCGGTCGAGACAAGCTGCTCCAGCATCAGAATTTCGGAAAACAGCACGATGGCAAGGTCGTCGCCCTCGCCGCTCATGATTTTATGTCCAGCGTATAGGGGCGGTCATGGGTCAGTGCAGGGATGCGCGCACGGGCATCGGCCACCGCAGCCAGATCCAGATCGACGCAGGTGAACCCGACCGCCTCGCCCGCATCGACGAGGACCTCACCCCAAGGCGAGACGGCCAAGGTATGGCCATAGGTGCGCCGGGGTTGATCAACAGGCACGGTAGAGGGATGCGTGCCGGTTTGCGCCGCCGCCAGCACATAGGCGCCGTTTTCAATCGCGCGGGCGCGCAGCAGCGTGTGCCAATGCGCGGCACCCGTCGCGGGGGTAAAGGCAGCAGGCACCAGCAAGATATCGGCCCCCGCCTGCGCAAGACTGCGGTAAAGATCTGGAAAACGCACGTCATAACAGATCGTTACGCCGACTTTGCCAAAGGGCGTTTCGACCAGAACAACCGTGTCACCGGGGCGGAAAGTCGCGGATTCGCGATACACTTCACTGGCCGAGACCGTCACATCGAACATATGGATCTTGTCATAGCGCGCGACGATCCGGCCGGTGGGATCAATCATAAAGCTGCGATTGGCATAGCGCGCCTCGTCGGTTTTTACCGAGATCGAGCCGATCGACAGCCAGACGCCCAGCCGCGCCGCCTCGTTGCGCAGGGCATCCAGTGTGGGGTCGTCCGCCTCGCGCCGCAGCACCTCGGCACGGCGGGCGGCGGAGGGGGTGATGCAATTCGTCACCTCGGGCGTCAGCAGGAACCCCGCGCCGTCCGCCGCAGCATCGCGCAACAGCGGCAGCGTCTGCGCAAGGTTTTGGGCCGGATCATCGCCCACCGACAGTTGGATCAGCCCGGCCCGCATCATTTAGTCCTGCAACATCGGGTCAAGTTTGCCCGTCTCGTTCAGTTCATACAGGTCATCGCAGCCACCAACATGCTGACCGTCAATGAAAATCTGGGGCACGGTGCGGCGGCCGCCGGCGCGCTCCATCATCTCGGCGCGGCGCGCGGGATGGGCAGCGACATCCACCTCGGCATAGCTGACGCCCTTGCTGGTCAACAGGCGTTTGGCGGCGGCGCAATAGCCACAGGTCGGGGTGGTATAGATTTGAACGGGTTTCATCGGCGTCTCCTGACGGCATATCGCCATAGGTTAACGCGATTTCACCACGCGGGCCAGTGCCAGAACCGAAACCGATGTCGCACCCGCCGCCCGTGCGGCCAAGGTTGCCGCCGCCAGTGTCGCGCCGCTGGTCATCACATCATCGACGATCACCACATCTCGCCCCTGCATCCGCACGCCGCGCTGGGGGTGCGGGTGAATCGCACCATCCAACGCGCGATAACGCGCCGCGCGGCTGTGCCCCTCCAGCGCCTTTGTGCGCCGCAGCCGCACCAGCGCATCGACCGCAACATCCGCGCCCCCCCGCGCGGACAGCCCCTGCGCCAGCAGCGCCGCTTGATTATAGCGCCGCCGCAGCAACCGCGTCCAATGCAGCGGCACCGGCACGATCACCGCGCCGGGCAACCAATCACCTGCGCGCCGCATCAACCAACTGGACAAGGCCGGTGCCAGATCCGTCCGGTCCGCGTGTTTCAACTGCAGGATCAACTGCCGCGCCAATCCCTCATATACCATCAGCGCGCGCCCCCGATCCCAGGGCGGCGCGTGATACAGGCACGCATCGCAGACTGCATCGCCCGCCCCCGGCAGCGGCACCGCACACAGTGTACAACTTGCCCCGGCGATAAAACCCGCGGCAGCCCAGCAGGGCCCGCACAGCGCATTTTCCCCCACCACCGGTGCGGCGCATCCCATGCAGCCGGGCGGATAGATCACATGCGCAATTCGATCCATCAGCCGACCGACGATCATCTTTTGCATCACCCTGCCCCGCGCGCTAAACCATACCCTATGGAACGACTGACCGATCAGACCGCCCTTGCCCTGCACCGTCGCCGCGCTTTGCGCGCCCCCGCGCTGTTCCTGCGCGAGATCATCCGCGATGAGGTGCAGGAGAGGCTCGCGCTGGTTAACAGAAGCTTTACGGCGCCGCTGGTAGTGACGGATTTTCCTGCGCTCTGGCCCGATTTGCCCGCGCAGGCGCCCCAAGGCGATCACCTGCCCCTGCCCGGTGCAGCCCATGACCTGATCGTACTGGATAGCCTGCTGCATTGGGCGAATGATCCGATCGGTCTGCTGGTGCAGGCCCGCCACGCCTTGCGCCCTGACGGCTTGCTGATCGCGCCGTTGTTTGGCGGCCAAACGCTGCATCAACTGCGCGCCGCGCTGGCCGAGGCCGAGGTCGCGCTGACCGGCGGCCTGTCGCCGCGCGTGCTGCCGATGGGCGAGATCCGCGACCTTGGTGCGCTGCTGCAACGTGCGGGGCTGGCTCTGCCGGTGGCCGATAGCGTAACGCTGGAGGTGACACATCCGCATCTATTCGCGCTGGCCGCCGATCTGCGCGGCATGGGCGAGCAGAACGCGCTGGCTGCCCGCCTGCGCCGCCCGACGCCGCGCACCCTGTTTCTGCGCACGGCCCAGATCATGAATGATCGCTTTTCCGACATGGACGGAAAGATCCGATCAACCTTTGAGATCGTATTCTTAACCGGATGGGCGCCCTCGCCCGACCAACCGCAACCCCTGCGCCCCGGCAGTGCCCGCCATCACCTTTCCGAGGTTCTGGCCCGCCTTGCCCCGTCATCGGTTGACGGCGCGCCCAAAATAACTGACTGAACCCGCATTGGATCAGGACAAGAGATAGAGATGTTGAACGTGACCCAAGGTGACAGCAAGATCGGTGTATTGATCGCCAATCTAGGAACCCCGGACGCAACCGATTATTGGTCAGTGCGCCGCTATCTGAATGAATTCCTGTCGGATAAACGGGTCATCGACTATCCTGCGTGGCTGTGGCAACCGATCCTGCAACTGCTGATCCTGTCGCGCCGCCCCTATGCGACCGGCGCCAATTACAAGCTGATCTGGGATAACGAGCGGGATGAAAGCCCGCTGCGCACCATTACCCGCGATCAAACCGATGGCATCCGCGCCGCGCTGCACGCGCAATTCGGCGACCGTGTCGTGGTTGATTTCTGTATGCGCTATGGCAATCCCTCGACCCCGGCAAAGCTGCAAGAGATGGTCGATGCGGGCTGCGACAAGATCGTGTTCTTCCCGCTCTATCCGCAGTTTTCCACCGCAACGACCGCGACCGCCAATGACAAACTGTTCGAGGCCGCGCAAAAGACGCTGAAACAGCCCGCGATCCGCACCGTTCAGCCCTATTTCCACGAGCCGGACTATATCGCCGCGCTGGCCAATTCGATCCGCACCGGCATTGCCGCGTCGGGCAAGGAACACGACCTGTTGGTCTGCACCTATCACGGCATGCCCGAGCGTTATATCCGCATGGGCGACCCCTATCGCGACCAATGCCTTGAGACCACGCGCCTTTTGCGCGCGGAACTGGGCTGGGACGAGGATCGGATCATCACGACCTTTCAGTCGCGGTTTGGCCCCGAGGAATGGCTAAAGCCCTATACCGTCGACCACGTCGCAGAGCTGGCCAAAGCAGGCAAAAAAAGCATCGCCATCTGCTCGCCCGCATTTTCGGCCGATTGCATCGAGACGCTGGAAGAAATCAACGGCGAGATCTGCGAGAGCTTTGAACATGCCGGCGGCGAGGTCTTCACCTATATCCCCTGCCTGAACGCCAATCCCGATCACGTCGCGTTGCTGACGCGCCTTGTCACCGACAACCTAAAGGGTTGGATCTGAATGCAAAACGCCGGCCCCAAGGCCGGCGTTTTCACTTTACAGCACGTAAACTTGGGTGCCGTTACGGGCAAAGCCGTAAAGTTCGATGATGTGCTCGTTATAAAGACCGACACAGCCGTTCGAGGACGGACGACCGATCTTGCGCGTGTCATGCGTGCCGTGAATGCGGTAATATTCCCACGACAGATACAGCGCGCGCACGCCCAGCGGGTTCATCGGATCGCCGCCCGGCACCACGGCGGGCCATTCGGGGTTACGCTCGCGCATCGACGGGGTCGGACGCCAGGTCGGGTTCTCGCGCATTTCCACGACTTGGGTGCGGCCGCGGCGGGTCAGCGTCTCGTCCAGCGGGACGGACGAGGGATACAGGCGATAGATGCTTTCGTCCTGCGACCAAAAGTGCACCGCGCGCGATTCCAGATCGCACAAGATGGCACCGTTGCGCAGATCGGTGAAATAGGGCCGCCAATCGCGCATGTGGAACGCCGAGACGTTACGCTGCACCGATTGCGAAATCGGCGCCTCCATCTGCGTGGTGTTTTCCATGGCAAGCGCCGGTGCCGCCAGCGCGGCCACCCCCAATGTCACGCCTGATGCGATGAAGCGACGGCGGCTCAGCCCTGTTTTGAACGTGTCTTCCATGTCGTTGCTCCTGCCCCTTCGGGATTCTTTGCTCATACCGCAAATAGAGTGCCCGCGCCTTTGCCGCAATTCACACAAGTGTCAAATTTGGTGAGAGGGTTTGAAGCGCAACAGTGAAGCAGATAAAGAGAGGACAACAACCCAAGGGGAAGACCATGCTGCGCCGTGCTTTTTTGTCTGCGATTGCTTTGTCCTTTGTCGCCGCCTGCACCAGCGGCGCTACGCGTGCACGCATCGGGCCTGACGGCCTGCCGCTGCCAACCATCTATCGCATCGGGCCCGAGCAGGCCGCCGCGATCCCGTTCCGTATGCTGGAATCGATCAATACGCTGCGGTCTGCGCGCGGCGCATCGCCCCTGCAACTGGATGCGCAGCTGAACGCGGCCGCCGCGACCCATTCGCGCGACATGGCGATTCAGAACCGCCCGTGGCACTTTGGCTCGGACGGCTCGTCGCCGCTGGATCGGCTGCGCCGCGTCGGCTATCCGGGCGCGCTGGTGGGCGAGGCAATCTCGGAATCCTACGAGAACGAGATCCAAACCCTGTCGGTCTGGATGGAAAACCCCGATATCCGTGATGTCATTTTGGACAGCAGCGCGACCCGCATGGGCCTTGCCTGGCTGCAAGAAGACGGCGGCAAAATCTGGTGGACATTGGTGATCGCCCGTTAAGGGCGATCATTCAACCCGCTGATATCACGAGAAAATGTGGATGCGCGCACCCAGCGGTACCAGGCGGTAGATCTCTTCGACCTCGGCATTGGTCACGGCCATACAGCCGACCGTCCAGTCGCCCGCGCCCACAAAGCGCTGCGGTGTGCCATGGATAAAGATATCGCCGCCGGGGCTGCGATTATACTGTTTGGCATATTCGCGATCAGCAAGGTTCGGATAGGAAATACCCACCGACAGATGATAGGCGCTGCGCGGATTGCGGCGATCCATCGTATAGATCCCCTCGGGCGTTTTACCGTCGCCTTCGAACTGTTTGTGCCCCACGGGCTGAAAGCCAAGGCCGAAATTATAGCTGCGCACGACCGTATCATTCGCCATCAGATAGAGGCTACGGTTCCCCTTATAGGCCAGCAAATGCGTCACCGGCGTATTGGGGTCAGGTATAATCACCGGCGGGCCGTCAGGGCGCCGCGCACATGCTGCTACCGTTAAGAGGGCGGCGCCGCCAAGAAGGGCGCGTCGGGTAAATTCTGTCACTGTCCTGCTCGTCTACGCTGCGCGGCATTGATGCCGTGGTTTTTTTCTTTCCATAGCGCAGGACGGGCGTTTCGCAAAGTGTGCAAAATTCGCGGCGATAGCCCTCACACCCTTGTGAAACGGGTCACCAGCTCGACATGGGTCGACCAGCGGAACTGATCGACGACCCAGATCGGGCCCATCTGAAAACCCGCCTCGACCAGAATGCGCGCATCGCGGGCAAAGGTCACGGGATTGCACGATACCATGGCAATCACCGGCACGCTTGCGGCAGCCAGTTGGCGCACCTGCGCCTCGGCCCCGGCGCGGGGCGGGTCGATAATCGCCGCGTCAAAGTCTTTGAGATCAATTGGCAAAAGCGGGTTGCGAAACAGGTCGCGCACCTCGGTCGTCAGCTTGCGCAAGCCGCCCGCGGCGCGCCAACCGCGCTGCAGTGCCTCGATCATGGGGGCGACACTTTCGACGGCGTGAACCTCGGTTTTACTCGCAAGGGGCAGCGAGAATGTGCCGCAGCCCGCAAACAGATCGACCACACGGGACGCATCACCTATGGCCTCGCGCACCTTATTTAGCAGGGTATTTTCCCCCTCGGCGGTCGCCTGCAAAAATGATCCGGGCGGCGGCACTACGGGGGCCGCGCCCATGTTTTGGACAGGCGGGGCGCGCAAAACAGCACTCTCTTGACCCCAGGTGATTCGCGCAAAACCCGCACGTTCCGCGATGCGGGCCAGATCGCCGACCAGCTCGGGCGTCAGCGTCCGTTCACTCTCGACCTGCAAATCGGCACCGGCGGTGGATTGCGTGACCAGAAGGCCCGCCTCCGCCTTGCGCGAGGCGGCAAGGTTCGCAACCTCGGCCAGTGCGGGCATCAGCGCGGCGATTTCCGGTACGATCAACTGGCAATCGGGCACCTCGACCAGCATGTCCGAACCGCGCGCCTTGAAGCCGATGACACCGCCGGATTTGTTGCGGCGCCCGGTGAATTTTGCGCGGCGACGGCTGCGGGCGGGCGAGGTAAGGGTGCCCGCAATCTCGCCGCTCAACTGCTGACCGGCAAGGGCACGGGCGACAATCTCGGCCTTCCAGTCCGCGACAAAGGCATCGTCCGCGTGTTGCATGGCGCAGCCGCCACAGGTTTTGAAATGACGGCAAGGCGGTGCCACGCGGCGAGGCGAGGGGGTGATGATCCGGGCAGAACCGTCATCCTTCACCTCGACCTCTTCGCCGGGCAGGGTGCGCGGCACCAAAGTACCATCGGCCAGACGGCCCATCGCGTGATGTGTCAGCGCCTCGATAATCGGCATGGTCAACCCTTCAGTTCGTCTTTGCCTAGGGAGAAATCGGATGCGATCCAGCGCGCTTCAGCCGCGCGCAGGGCCTGCCCCAATGCGGGGCCGGACAGGGGTAGGTCGCTGGATTTAAGCGGAAATTTTTGCGCTGCCGCCCAACCCGCGCGGGCGCGCAGATCAGCGGGCGGCATTTGCGACAGGCTGGCATAGGTAATCACGGCCATATCCAGCGCGATATCCGCGCCATACCGATAGGCCGCCTCATGCAATGGCTGCGGGTTTTGCATTTGCGCCAGCACGCGCGCCTCGGCATTCGACAGGCGCAGCAGGCGAGCCGCATCTTCGCCGCCGATCGCGGCAAGGCGGCGCATGGGCGCGGGCGGCAGGGCCATTAGCCCCTCGATATGCACCAGCGCGGGCAGGGTGCCGAGGCCCGCGCCCGGCAGGATACGCAGCAGCACGCCCGACTGCGCCATCGCCGCAATGGCGGGCGCGGGGTCGGGCGCGGACAACAGTTTGCGCATCTCGGCCCCGACGCGTTCGCGCGAGAGCCCCTCGATCCCGTCGGCAAGCTCGGCGCAGGCGGCAAGACCGTCCGCATCAATCGCCCCAGCCTCGCCGTACCACGCGTGAAAGCGGAAGAACCGCAGGATGCGCAGGTAATCCTCGCGGATGCGGGTCGGCGCATCGCCGATAAAACGAACGGTGCCCGACAGGGCATCGGGCAGGCCGCCCACCGGATCGGCCAGCGTGCCATCGGGCGCGGCGTAAAGTGCGTTCATGGTGAAATCGCGTCGCGCCGCATCCTCGGCCAAGTCGGTGCCGAATACGACGCGCGCATGGCGCCCGTCCGTTTCGACATCGCGGCGAAATGTGGTGATCTCGACCGGGCCCTGCGCGGTCAGCACGGTGATTGTGCCATGATCGATGCCGGTATCAACGGTGCGAAGACCGGATAATGCGGCTTTAACCTGCGCAGGCGTTGCGTCAGTGGCCATATCGACATCCGTCGCGCCACCGCCAATCACCGCATTACGCACACAGCCACCCACAAACCACGCCTGATGTCCCGCGCCGGTCAGCGTGGCACATATGTCCTGCAAAGCGCTGTGGTGCAGCCAATCGGCGTCTAACTTCATCGGCAGACCTGTAAAAATCCCCGCGCAGATCGCGCCCGCGCGGGGAATGGTTTAGAAAGTTGTTTTAGAAACCTGGCGGCTTGTCACCGACGAAGCCGACGGTCTTTGGGTCCAGCACATAATGCGCGCCGCAGAACTGGCAGTCTGCGGTGACGGTGCCCTCGGTCGTGACCATATGCGCAATATCCTTTTGCGAATAGATCGACAGCGATTGGCGCACCTTATCCTCGGAACACGAACAGCCGAACTGCACCGCTTGCGTTTCGAACACGCGGGGCTGCTCTTCGTGGAACAGGCGCGTCAACAGGCTGGTCGAGGTCACGTTCGGGCCGATCAGCTCGAGCTCTTCGACCGTATCCAACAAAACATTGGCGCGGTTCCAGTTTTCGCCGTCATCGGTTTCGGGCAGGGCGACAGGCGCGACCTGACCTTCACCGACCTTTAGCAAAGACGAGGCTTTGGGCATGTGCTGCAGCATCACGCCGCCCGCACGCCACCGCTCGCCACGGCCCGGCTCGTGTGAGCGGCCATAGGACAGTGCGAACCGCGTCGGGATCTGCTCCGATTGGCGGAAATAGGCCTCGGCACAGGCCGCAAGCGAGCCGCCCTCGAGCGAGGTGATCCCCGAATAGGGCTCGGTCCCTTCGCCTTGGTCGATCAGGATCGCGAAATAGCCTTTTTCGCCAATCAGGCTGAAGGGCTCGGCATCGGGGTCCAGACGGTCGGGGTCAAAGCTGGCGTAACCGCGAATGCGCGCGGGCTGGCCGTCTTCGCTGGGCCCGTAATAATCGGTCGCGATAATCCGGGCCGGGCCATCGCCGCGCACCTGAATGGACAGCTTCCAGCGCAGGTCAATGGTCTGGCCGATCAACGCGGTCAGCAGGACAGCCTCGGCCACCAGACCTTCGATCGCGGCGGGGTAATTGTGCTGGCGCAGCACGTCTTGCAGGACGCCGTCGAGCCGCGCCACTCGACCGCGCACATCGGCAAGGTCAAGCTGGAACGGCAAAACCGTATCGTCCCAGGCGAGTTGGGTGCCTTGGGTCATTTATAATCCTCGAACTGGACGGATTGCGTTACCGCGATCATATAGGGCGGTAAACCAGAATCTTAAAGAGGTATGCGATGATCCCCCGTTTTGGCGAATCCGTCCGCGCCGACATCCGTTACACGCTGCGCCCGGGTGCCTATGGGATCATTTTGCGCGGCAATTCCATTCTGACAACGCTGCAAATGCCCGATGCCGAATTTCAATTGCCCGGCGGCGGGATTGAAAAAGGCGAGAGCCCGACGCAGGGCCTGATGCGCGAAGTGCGCGAGGAAACCGGTTGGCACATCACCCAACCGCGCCGCGTCGGGGCCTATCGTCGGTTCTGCTACATGCCGGAATATGATCTATGGGCAGAAAAGCTATGTATGCTTTATGTGGCGCGGCCCGTGCGCCAGATCAGCGCCCCCAGCGAGCCCGGCCATACCGCTCTTTGGATGGATATCGCCGATGCGCTGGAGATGTTGGAAAACAGCGGCGAGCGCGCTTGGCTGCGCCGCCTGCTGTAATCAGTGGGCGGGCAGTTCCCGCCCCTCGACCAATACACCGTAAAGCGTGGTCAGCAGGCACAGGCCCAGCAGCGTGCTGAACCACAAAACGCCGATATTCAGCCCAAAGCTGAGCATTGGTGAGATACCGTCAAACACCGATACGATCAGCGACAGCACCACATTCAGCAGCGTGACAATAACCGCGATCACAAAGATCTGGCCCGACACAGGGTTCGTCGCCCGCCAGGCCTGAAACACGCCCATCTTTGCGCCGACCGAAGCCGCTGGCAACACAAGGCCAAAGCGCAGCGACAGCCACATGACCACCAGCGTAATGGCAAAACCGCCCAGCGTGCCGACGATGATGCTGGGCAGGAACACCAGTCCCATCATCATAATGCCGATCACAGCGCTGACAGGCACAAGGATCAAAACCAGCATGGCCGAGACGACAATCGTCTTCCACATATAGCCCGCCAATTCGTTTTGCGGGATGCGGGGCAGCAGTCCGGGATATTCTTCCAGCAAAACAAAGCGGTGCCACGACACCGCCGTCCATGCCGAGATAAAGATAAAGACGACGAATATGATCAACGCCGTCAGCAATTCCTCGAACGAGGGGACCTCTTCGGGGCCGGGACTATAGGTCATCAGGCCAAAGACATCGACGCCCGTGGCGAATTGCAGGCCAAACAAACAGGCGATGCCGATCAGCGCCGGCCCGACCGATACCGCCAGTGCCTGACGCCAATTGCGCAGCACCATGGAAATCCCGTGACGGACAGTCTCGCGCCCAAGGCTTGCATTCGTGGTCATGTTTTCTCCCTCATGGCCCTACAGCAAGAAGCTGGTCAGCATTTCATTTTCGGTGATGTCCTGATAGCCAAAGCCGCCTTCGGTCATGCGTTTCAGCAGGATATCAAAATTCTCGCGCTTGGTCGTCTCCAGACCCAGCAGGATCGTCCCGAAGTTGCGTGCGTTCTTTTTCAGATATTCGAACCGCGACACATCATCATCGGGACCAAGCATCATCAGGAAATCGCGCAGCGCGCCGGGGCGCTGGGGTAGGCGCAGGATGAAATAGCGCTTTAGCCCGCGATACCGCTGGGCGCGCTCTTTGACTTCGGGCAGACGTTCGAAATCGAAATTACCGCCAGACACCACACAAACCACGGTCTTGCCGCGGATCTGATCGGCGATGTCCTGCAGCGCATCGATCGACAGGGCCCCTGCAGGCTCCAGCACGATGCCTTCGATATTCAGCACCTCGATCATCGTGGCGCAGATACGATCCTCGGGCGCGCGCAGGACAGAGCCCGAGCTGACCCAATCCAGCGCATCAAAATTATGCTTGCCGATGCGGGCGACGGCTGCGCCATCGACAAAGCCATCGACCTTGTTCAGCGTGACAGGCGCGTGTTCAGCGACGGCCGCCGACAGGCTGGCCGCACCGGTCGGCTCGACGAAACGGAAACTCGTATCCGCTTTGATGGCGCGCATATAGCTGGTGGTGCCCGCTGACAGGCCGCCTCCGCCGACGGGGACGATCATCACATCGGGCGCACGGCCCAGTTGTTCCATGATCTCGACCGTGATGGTCGATTGGCCTAGGATCACATCAGGATCATCATAAGGCGCAAGGAAATAGGCGCCCTGATCGGCACAGAACTTTTGCGCCGCCGACAGGGATTGATCGAAATAGTCACCGATCAAACGGATCTGCACGTTTTCACCGCCAAAGGCGCGCGTCTTGTCGATCTTTTGCTGCGGCGTCGTCACCGGCATGAAGATCGTGCCTTTCACGCCAAAATGCTTGCAGGCAAAGGCCAGACCCTGCGCGTGGTTGCCTGCGCTTGCACAGACAAAATGCGACTGCGCCGGATCGCGCGCCAGTACCATCCGCATCGCCGTAAAAGCGCCGCGAATCTTGTAACTGCGCACGGGCGTCAGATCCTCGCGTTTCAGCCAAATATCGGCTTCATATCGCTGGGACAGGTAATCATTGCGCTGCAGAGGCGTCTCGGGAAAGAGATCGCGCAGGGCAAGCGTCGCGGCGCGGGCGTTTTCGACAAAAGTGCTCATGCGTCATTCATTAGACCGCCGCCGAATGCGCGTCCAGTTGCGGTTTCACGCGGACGCCCTTGTGGCCTTGTAAAAAACGCCCTAGACCCATCGCAAAACTGTTTCACTCCGACGGAGCCTTGCAATGTCCGCACAAAAGCCCGCACCGAAAAAGGTCGTGCTCGCCTATTCCGGTGGTCTCGATACTTCGATCATCCTGAAATGGCTGCAAACCGAATACGGTTGCGAAGTCGTGACCTTTACCGCCGATCTAGGTCAGGGCGAAGAGCTGGAGCCCGCGCGCCAAAAGGCGCTGCTGCTGGGCATCAAGGAAGAGAATATCCATATCGTCGACCTGCGCGAAGAATTCGTGCGCGACTTTGTCTTCCCGATGTTCCGCGCCAATGCGGTTTATGAGGGGCTCTATCTGCTGGGCACCTCGATCGCGCGTCCGCTGATCTCGAAAAAGCTGGTTGAAATTGCACAGGCCACCGGTGCCGATGCAGTTGCGCACGGCGCGACCGGCAAGGGCAATGACCAAGTGCGGTTCGAACTGGGCGTCGCCGCCCTCGACCCGGCGATCAAGGTCATCGCACCTTGGCGCGAATGGGATTTGATGTCGCGCACGCAACTTCTTGCTTTTGCTGAGGAAAATCAGATTCCGATTGCAAAGGACAAACGTGGCGAGGCGCCGTTCTCGGTCGATGCGAACCTGCTGCACACCTCGTCCGAAGGCAAAATTCTGGAAAACCCCGCCGAGGAAGCGCCCGATTATGTCGCGCAGCGTATCGTCGCCGTGGAAGATGCGCCGAACACGCCCGAAATCATCGAAATCACCTTTGAAAAGGGTGACGCCACCGCCATCAACGGCGAGGCGATGTCCCCCGCAAGCATCCTGACCAAGCTGAACGAGCTGGGCGCGAAACACGGCATCGGCCTGCTGGATTTCGTGGAAAACCGTTTCGTCGGTATGAAATCGCGCGGTGTCTACGAGACTCCCGGCGGTACGATCCTGTTGGAAGCCCACCGCGGCATCGAACAAATCACGCTGGATTCGGGTGCGGGTCACCTGAAAGACAGCATCATGCCGCGCTATGCCGAGCTGATCTATAACGGCTTCTGGTTCAGCCCCGAGCGTGAGGCCCTGCAGGCGCTGATCGACCACACGCAGGAATATGTCACCGGCACCGTCCGCCTGAAACTGTACAAGGGCGTTGCGCGCACGATCGCACGTTGGTCGGATTACTCGCTGTATTCCGAAAAGCACGTGACGTTCGAGGAAGATGCAGGCGCCTATGATCAAAAGGACGCAGCAGGCTTTATCCACCTGAACGCCCTGCGCCTGCGTCTGGTTGCAAACCGCAATGCGCGCGTGAAAAAGTAAGCCGTTTCAAGCGGTTGAAACACAGAAGGCCGGGGTTTCCCCCGGCCTTTATTTTTATCCGCATCAAGCTGGCTGTTTCAGGCCGCGCGCGAGAAATAGCCATACATCTGCGCCAGTGCCTTTTCGGCAGCATCGCAGGCGGCTTTGTTATCTTGGGCTTTTGCCGCAGGTTTCGCGATGATCGCTGCTGCGGGCTTTGTTTGGGTCGGGGCGTCCGTCATGGTGCATCTCCTTCGTCCGTCCATAGGCAGATATACGGTATGCAATTGCACACAGCACCCCATAGTTTTGCATGGGGGCCATGTGCGGGACGCATTGCGACCTTATATTTAAGGCGTGATCCGATACTGCGCGAGACGCTGGTAATAGGGCAGCGCCGCATCGGCGAGCGCCTGAAACGCACCACTTAAGACCGGCAGATCACCCTCGGGCGCCTCGAAGCCGCTGGACCCATGCACCGCGCCGTACCAATGCGGCGCCCAAACGCCATCATCCGCATGGCCGCCAGCGGGCCAGCGCAGCATATTGTCGGTATAGGGAATGCCGATTGCGGCACAAAGCGCAGCCAGCGTGCGAGCCGGATCGGCGCGGATATCGTGGCTGTCGACCACAACCGGGCGATGTCCCAGCCAGCCGGTTACCTCATCAAACAGTTGTTCTTGTTGCGGAAATCCGATGTCATCTAACGTTGGCTGATCACGTTTGCGGGCATAGCTGGCAATGACCCGTGCCGGATGGCGGATCAGGAACACGTTGATGCAGTCGCGCATAAAGCTGCGGTCAAAGCCGTCCACCATATGCAGCGTCATATGCTTTTGATAAAATACCGGTGCGCCGTGCGGGGCAGGGCCGCGACAGGCGGCGGCAACGCGGGCGGGGTCATCCTCATGCGCGGCGATGATGTCGTCGCGCATCGGATGGTCAATGCCGGTCGCCTTCAGATAGGCGGCATAGAATGGCTCGTCCCAGATATCGCAATCGCCGCGCGCGCCAAAAGCATACATCAGCGCGGTCGACAGATTGCGGGGGCCCGACCACATGGCGATGCGGGTCGTCATGTGCGGTTTACCAGTTCTTTATAAAGACCGCGCAGGCGCAGGGTCATCGGGCCCATCTCGCCCGTGCCGATGGTGCGGCCATCAATCGTGCCGACAGGCGTTTGCGCGCCAAAAGTGCCGGTCAAGAACGCCTCATCCGCGACATAGGTGTCAACCAGCGAAAAGTTCCGCTCATGCACCGGAATGCCATTTTCGCGGCAGACCTGGATCACCTTGCGGCGGGTGATGCCGTTCATGCAGTAATCGCCGGTGCTGGTCCAAACCTCGCCCTTTTTCACAATGAAAAAGTTGCAGGCGTTGGTTGTGTTCACAAAACCGTGCACGTCCAGCATCAGCGCCTCGTCCGCGCCCGCCTTTTCGGCGGCGATACAGGCAAGGATACAGTTCAGTTTGGAATGCGAATTCAGCTTTGGGTCCTGCGTCATCGGCAGGCCGCGCAGATGCGGCACAGTCGCAAGGCGGATCGGGCGCGGGATCGAGGGCTTGGAATGCTCCATAATGATCGCGACGGTCGGGCCCTGCTGCGACAGGCGGGGATGCTGGAAGGGACGGGTCTTGACGCCGCGCGTGACCATCAACCGGCAATGCACATCGCCCTGCATCTGGTTCGCCGCCTGCGTGTCATAGACGGCTTGCTTCACCTCATCCGGTGTCATGCCGATATCCATGTCGATGGCCTTTGCGGCCTCGAACAGACGCTCCATATGCTCGTCGATAAAGGCCCATTTGCCGTCGTAAAGGCGCATCCCCTCCCACACGCCATCACCCAGCATGAAGCCGGAATCGTAAATGGAAACAACGGCATCGGCGCGTGGCACGATGCGGCCGTTCACATAGTAAAGCAGGGATTCGTTGCGGGCGTCTTCCTCGGCCTTATGGGTCGAGACATGGGTGTTCGTGGACATAGTGCGGCTCACCTGATGGATTTTCACCCATCAGGCACCGGATCAGCCCCTGTCGCAAGCGTTCAAACCGAAAAAGTCTGAACTTCCGGCAGTTTCGGGATCACATCGGCTGTGCCATGGCGCATGACCATTAACGCGCCCGCTTTCATCGCCTGATTGATCGCCTCGGGCATCAGCAAACCATTGTCGAGGCCCGCGATAATATAGCCGGTGACCGTATCGCCCGCGCCGGTGGTATCCACGGGGGTGACTTTGATGGCGGGAAACTTTTGCACGCCATCCTCGCCATACCAGGCGGCACCATCGCCGCCCAAAGTGACGATCACATCGCGCACGCCCAGATCTTGCGGCGCTTTGCCGGTGGCCTCTTGTAGCTGCGCGGCCTCGACCTCGTTCAGGATGAGAAAGTCGATATGGGGCAGGACAGCCTCGACTGCAGCCGCGCTAAAGGGCGCAGCGGCATAGGCAACCCACAGACCGGCCGCGCGGGCCAGACGTGCGGCCTCGGCCTGATTATTGGTCTCGTTCTGCATGACAAAACGGTCACCGATCTTCGCCTCGGCCAGCGCGGCCTTTAGCACCTCAAGGGGGACGGCATTATTCGCACCCGAATAGACGATGATCGCGTTTTCGCCCGAGCGGTCGACCGTGATGATCGCATGGCCCGTCGCCTCGTCCACCGTGGCGATAAAACCCGTATCGACGCCATATTCGGCAAGGCGTGCCACCGGCCAATCCAGATCGCGACCAACCGCGCCGATATGGACAACCTTGCCGCCCGCGCGCGACATCGCAACCGACATATTCGCGCCCTTGCCGCCCAGTCCGGTCAGCAGGTTGCTGGCCACGATCGTCTCGCCGGGCGCTACGATATGATGCAGCGCATAGGTGTTGTCGACGTTGATCGACCCCAAATTCCAGATTGTCATGCTTTGCGTTCCTCATCCCGCGTTGCTCCATCCTTAATGGATCGGGCCGCCACTGGGCAAGATCGCGCGTTACGGCTGGCAGCGCGGGCCAAAATCCCGCATAAAAGACCAAAGCCCAAAGCGGAGAGAAGAATGAGCGACGTGGTAGCCGTTGACGGCGCAACCCCGATGATGGCGCAATATCTGACCATCAAAGCGGAAAACCCCGATGCGCTGCTGTTCTACCGCATGGGCGATTTCTATGAGATGTTCTTTGACGATGCGCTGGCCGCCGCCGCTGCGTTGGATATCGCGCTGACCAAACGCGGCAAGCATATGGGCGAGGATATCGCGATGTGCGGCGTGCCTGTCCATGCCGCCGAAGGCTATCTGCTGACCCTGATCCGCAAGGGGTTTCGCGTCGCCGTCGCCGAGCAGATGGAAGATCCCGCCGAGGCGAAAAAGCGCGGATCAAAATCCGTCGTGCATCGCGCCGTGGTGCGCCTTGTCACCCCCGGCACCTTGACCGAGGACAGCCTGCTCGAGGCGCGCCGCCACAACTATCTTGCCGCCTATGCCGAGGTGCGCGACGAGGGGGCGCTGGCCTGGGTCGACATTTCCACCGGCGCGCTGGTGGTCATGGAATGCCCGCCCGCCCGTCTTGCGCCCGAACTTGCGCGTCTATCCCCGCGCGAGATGCTGCTGGCCGATGGCAGTGCCAGCGATGAAATTGCGCGCAGTGCCGGTGCAACGGTGACCACACTGGGCCGCGCGTCATTTGACAGCACCAATGCGGCTAAACGCCTGTGCGATCTATATAATGTGGCCTCGCTGGATGCCTTTGGCAGCTTTACCCGCGCCGAGATTGCCGCCATGGGTGCAATTGCCGATTACATCGCAATTACGCAAAAAGGAAAGCTTCCGCTGATCCGGCCGCCCGTGCGCGAGGGGCTGAACAGCCTGATGCAGATCGACGCCACGACCCGCAAGTCGTTAGAGCTGACGCAAGCGCAAGGTGGCGGGCGCGCTGGATCGCTGCTGGACGCCATCGACCGCACCCAGACCCGCGGCGGGCGCCCGCCTGCTCGAGCGGCGCCTTGCCGCCCCCTCGCGCCATCTGCCGACGATCCAGTCGCGGCTAGAGGTAACGGGCTATCTGCTGGAAAACCGAATGCTGGCGGAACGGCTGCGCGACCAGTTGCAAAGCGTCCATGATATTGAACGCGCGCTGTCACGTCTGGCACTGGAACGCGGCGGCCCGCGCGATATGGCGGCGATCCGCAATACGATCGCGGTCGCCGGCGCGATTGCAGCACTGCCAACCGACGCGCTGCCCGATGGTTTGGCCGAAGCCTTTGCCGCGCTTGGCGGGCTGGATGATCTTTTGGGCCTACTGGACGCCGGGCTTGTGGCCGAGCCGCCCTTGCTGGCGCGCGATGGTGGCTTTGTCGCGGGTGGCTATGACGCAGAGCTGGACGATACCCGCCGTCTGCGCGACGAGGGCAGGGGCGTTGTCGCCAGCCTGCAGGCGCGCTACGCCGAAACCGCTGGCGTCTCTAGCCTGCGGATCAAGCATAATAACGTGCTGGGCTATTTCATCGAGACCACCGCCACCCATGCCGAAAAGATGCTGGCGCCGCCCTTGAACGAGACGTTCATTCACCGCCAGACCACTGCGAACCAGATCCGCTTTACCACGCTGGAACTGTCCGAGCTGGAAACCCGTATCCTGAACGCGGGCGGCCATGCGCTGGGATTGGAAAAGCGGTTCTACGATATGTTCCGCGCGGCGATTCTGGATCAATCCGGCCCCATCGGCGCATTATCGCGCGCGCTGGCGCAGATCGACCTGGCCTGCGCGCAGGCCGATTTGGCGCTGGCGCTGGATTGGGTGCGCCCGCAGGTGGACGACAGCCGCGCCTTTGCGATCACCGGCGGCCGTCACCCGGTGGTTGAGCAGGCGCTGCGCAAGGCGGGGCAGCCCTTTGTCGCCAATAGCTGCGATCTGAGCCAGGATTCCATCTGGTTGCTGACCGGCCCCAACATGGCGGGTAAATCGACCTTTCTGCGCCAGAACGCGCTGATTGCGATCCTTGCCCAGATGGGCAGCTATGTTCCGGCAGAATCCGCCCATATCGGCATGGTCAGCCAGATTTTCAGCCGCGTCGGTGCATCCGACGACCTCGCACGGGGGCGGTCGACCTTTATGGTCGAAATGGTGGAAACCGCTGCGATCCTGAACCAGGCCGATGACCGCGCGCTGGTCGTGCTGGATGAAATCGGGCGCGGCACGGCAACTTATGATGGTTTATCAATTGCTTGGGCAACGCTAGAGCATTTGAACCAGGTGAACCGCTGCCGCGCGATCTTTGCGACCCATTACCACGAGATGGCCCAACTTGCGCAGCGGCTGGACGGCGTCGCCAATGCCACCGTCACTGTGCGCGAATGGGAGGGGGATGTGATCTTCCTGCACGAGGTGCGCATGGGCACCGCCGATCGCAGTTATGGCGTGCAGGTGGCGCGCCTTGCGGGCCTGCCCGCATCGGTCGTCGCGCGCGCCCGCACCGTGCTGGAGACGCTAGAGGCCGGCGAGCGCACCGGCGATAAACCAAAAGCACTGATCGACGATCTGCCGCTGTTCGCCGCCATCCCCGCCGCACCTCCGCCAGCAAAAGCGAAACCATCAGCGGTCGAGGATCGCCTGCGCGGCATGAGCGCGGACGAGCTGACCCCGCGCGCCGCGCTGGATCTGGTGTATGAATTGCAGGGCCTGCTGGAAAAGAAATGACCCGCCTTTTGGGGGCGGGCCACTCACATTAGGCGGGTGTAGACGAGACGCCGACCTTTGCCGCGCGCAGCAAACGGTCGTGCAGCATAAAGCCGACCTGCATCACCTGAATAATCTCGCCGGATTTGGTGCCGGGGACGGGGGCTTCGAACATCGCCTCATGCTGCTGCGGATCGAACTTGTCACCGGCTGCGGGGGCAATCTGTTTGATGCCATGACGGGCGAAAACGGCAACCAGCTCGCGCATGGTCAGGTCGATCCCCTCGATGAGGGCAGCATTCGCCTCGCGCTGCTCGTCGGTGATTGCCTCGAGCGCGCGGGTCAGGTTGTCGTAAACCGGCAGCATATCGCGCGCCAGTTTCGAGCCGCCATAATTCTCGGCCTCGCGGCGGTCGCGGTCGGCGCGCTTGCGCATATTCTCGCTATCGGCAAAAGCGCGCAGCAAGCGGTCTTTCAGCTCGTCCCGCTCGGCAAGGGTGGCTTCCAGCGTGGCGGCCAGATCCTCGGCTTCCAGTTCTTCAGCCTCGGCCTCTTCCAGCATTTCGTCCAGCGACTGGAGATCCTTGTTGTCGTCCTGCATCTTTCTTCCTCAGCTACGCTCGGCAATCAGCTTGCCAACTAGTTGCGCGGTATAGTCCACGATCGGAATAATCCGACCGTAATTCAGTCGTGTCGGTCCGATGACGCCGATGGCGCCAACGATCTTACGGTCAGCGTTCATATAGGGAGACAGCACCAAAGAGGAACCCGTCAAAGAGAAAAGCTTGTTCTCTGACCCTATGAAAATGCGCACACCATCGCCAGAACGGGCCAAATCGAGGAATTCGGCGATATCACTTTGGCGTTCCAGATCATCAAACAGGTTGCGGATACGGTTCAGATCCTCGCCCGCATCCGTATCGGCCAACAGATTCCCCGTGCCGCGTACGATCAAACGGCCGGTCTTTTCGCCCTTTTCCTGCACCCAGGCGGCCACACCCGCCTGCACCAGCGCGCTTGCCAGGCTGTCAATCTCTTGCCGGCGCGCATCGATTTCAGCCGCAACCACCACCGATAGATCGCTCAGCGTCCGGCCGCCTGCAATCGCGCTCAGCATATTCGCGGCCTCGCGCATGGCAGAGGGGGTCAGACCCGCTGGCGGCGTGAACAAGCGGTTTTCAACATGGCCATCCGCAAACACCAGCACCACCAGCGCGCGGTCGGGCGAGAGTGAGACAAACTCGATCTGCCGTATCGGCGCGCTGTCGGTTTTGGGCGTTAGCACAACGCTGGCCCCGCGCGTCACACCCGAGAGCGCCGAGGACACGCGATCCAGCGCCGATGCCACATCACCTTCGCCCGAAAGCGTCGCATCCAGCTTTTGCCGGTCATCACCCGACAGGTCGGACACCTCCATCAGCCCGTCAACGAACATCCGCAGACCCGCCTGCGTCGGCACACGGCCCGCGCTGATATGGGGCGAACCCAGCAGACCCATATATTCCAGATCCTGCATCACATTGCGCACGGTCGCGGCGCTGACCTTTTCCGTCATATTGCGCGTCAGCGTGCGCGACCCCACCGGCGCGCCGGTATCAAGATAGCTTTCAACAACGCGTCGAAACACCTCGCGCGAGCGGGCGTTCATTTCGTCTAAAGGTAGCGTTTTATCAGACATCTTTGGCCTCTCACCGTAATATGGGAAAAGCGGGGGGAAAACTCAATCAGGCAAAGCGCCAAACGCCCTTGGCGTCGGGGCATTCGGGGTTTATGTCCCCCGCTAGAGCGACAGATATGAGGTGTCCCATGCGTCCCAGCGGCCGCAAGCCCGATGAAATGCGTAAAGTCACGATTGAAACCGGCGTCAGCCGGCATGCCGAAGGGTCGTGCCTGATCAAAATGGGCGATACGCATGTGCTGTGCACGGCATCGCTGGACGCGCGCGTGCCGCCGTTCCTGAAGAACTCGGGGCTGGGTTGGGTGACCGCAGAATACGGCATGCTGCCCCGCGCGACCCATTCGCGGATGAAGCGCGAGGCAAAAGACGGACAATCCGGCCGTACCCAAGAAATTCAACGGCTTGTAGGCCGCGCCCTGCGTGCGGGCGTGGATCGTGTGGCCTTGGGCGAGCGTCAGATCACCATCGACTGCGATGTGATTCAGGCCGACGGCGGCACGCGCTGTGCGGCCATCACCGGCGGTTGGGTCGCCTTGCGTTTGGCGGTGAACAAGCTGTTGAAAGCAGGTGTCATCATTAGCGATCCGCTGTCGGCGCCGGTTTCGGCGATCAGCTGCGGCATCTATGCCGGGCAAGCGCTGCTGGATCTGGACTATCCCGAAGATAGCGAAGCGGGCGTTGACGGCAATTTCATCATGACTGCCGATCGTCTGGTCGAAATTCAGATGTCCGCCGAAGGTGCCACATTCAGCCGTGCGCAGATGGATACGTTGCTTGATCTGGCGACGCAGGGCAATGCATGGCTGGCCGCCGCGCAGCTAGAGGCGGTGAAATGACCCGCCGTTTGGAACGCGCAAAGCTGCTGGTCGCGACCCATAACCGTGGCAAGCTGGACGAGATCCGCGCGCTGCTGGATGTGTTCGGGATGGATATCGTCTCGAACGCGGACTTCAACCTGCCCGAACCGGTCGAGAGCGGCACCACCTTTGTCGAGAATGCCCGGATCAAGGCACATGCAGGCGCCAAGGCCACGGGTCTGCCGACGCTGGCGGATGATTCCGGCCTGTCGATTGAGGCGCTTGATGGCGCGCCCGGCGTCTATACCGCCGATTGGTCCGAAGGGCCGAATGGGCGCGATTTCGTCATGGCGATGGCGCGCGTCCATGATGAGCTGCGTGCCACCGGCGCCGCGACGCCTTGGCGTGCCAAATTTTGCTGTACCCTCGTGTTGGCCTGGCCCGACGGCCATGACGAAGTGTTCGAAGGCGAAGTCCACGGCCAAATCGTCGCGCCGCGCGGCGAACATGGTCACGGCTATGATCCGATTTTCCTGCCCGACGGGATGACAGAAACCTTTGGCGAGATGGACCAGATTGAAAAGAACTTCATCAGCCATCGTGCCAATGCGTTTGAGAAACTGGTAAAGGGCTGCTTTGCATAGTTTTTCCGGCTCAGAGGATTGGCGCGACGGGGGCTTTGGCCTTTATATCCATTGGCCATTTTGCATGGCCAAATGCCCCTATTGCGACTTTAACAGCCATGTCGCGCAGCATATCGACCAATCCCGCTGGGCCGCCGCCTATGAGGTCGAGATTGACCGCATCGCCGCTGAAACCGAAGGGCGGGTGCTGAACTCGGTCTTTTTTGGCGGCGGCACGCCCAGTTTGATGCTGCCCGAGACTGTTGATCGCGTGCTCTCGCGCGTCCGCGCCCGCTGGAGCTTGGCGAATGATGTCGAGATTACGCTGGAAGCAAACCCAACCTCGGTCGAGGCGGGGCGTTTTCATGGCTATCGCGACGCCGGGGTCAACCGCATCTCGATGGGCGTGCAATCGCTGAACGAGCGGGATCTGAAAGCGCTGGGGCGGATGCATTCGGTGACCGAGGCCCGCGCCGCCTTTGACATTGCGCGCGACGTGTTCGACCGCGTCAGCTTTGACCTGATTTACGCCCGACAACATCAAACGCCAGAAGATTGGCGGGCGGAACTCAGCGAAGCCTTGTCGATGGCGGTCGATCACCTGTCGCTGTATCAACTGACGATCGAGCCGAATACAGCCTTTGGCGCGCGCTATGATCGCGGCCTGCTGCGCGGATTGCCCGACGAAGACAACGCCGACGAGATGTGGGACATCACGCAAGAGGTCGCAGATCGGCTTGGCTTTCCCGCCTATGAGATTTCCAACCACGCACGGGCAGGGGCCGAAAGCCGGCACAATTCCGTCTATTGGCGCTATGGCGATTATGCGGGCATTGGCCCCGGCGCGCATGGACGGTTGACGTTGAACGGCCAGCGCTATGCGACCGAGACGCCGCTCGCGCCCGGACGCTGGCTGGAAGACGTTGAAAAGACGGGGAAATCAGAAACCGTTCGCGCAGCGCTGACACCGACCGATCAGTTGGAAGAATTCGTGATGATGGGCCTGCGCCTGTCTGAAGGCATCAGTAAGGCACGGCTCTACCGTTTGGGCGGCGCGCGCCTGCAAGCCAATATCGACCGCGTGATCGAGATCGGCATGCTGGAACAGGTGGGGGATAGCCTGCGGACGACCACTGCGGGTCGCCCTGTTCTGAACGCGATTTTGCGCGAAGTTCTGGCGGATTAGCCGCCAGACAGCAGCCGCAGCACGTCGTCCAGCTGCGCCAAATCCTTATATCTCAGTGTAATCGATCCGCTTTCCTGGCCCGGAAGGTGGTCGATGCTGATATCCATTTTCAATGTCGCAGACAGTTCTTTTTCCAACGCGACAGTATCGGCGTCCTTCGCCTGCTCGGACTTTGTCGCGCGTGGACGCGGCTTTGACCCCGGCGAGGCGGGATCGCGGGTCAGACGCTCGGCCTCGCGCACCGAAAGGTTGCGCGTGACAATGTGCTGTGCAAGCTCTTCGGCCTTTGGGTGCCCGATCAGCGTGCGGGCATGGCCCGCAGACAGCGCGCCCAGTACAACCTTTTCCTGAACGGTATCAGGCAGTTGCAGCAGACGGATCAAGTTCGCGATATGGCTGCGGCTTTTGCCAAGGGCGGTCGCCATCTGCTCTTGCGTATGGCCGAAACGCTCCATCAATTGACGGTAGCCGGCGGCCTCATCAATCGCGTTCAAATCTGCGCGCTGGATATTCTCGATGATTGCGATTTCCAACACTTCCGTGTCGGAATAGCTGCGATGAACGACCGGAACCTCGTGCAGACGGGCGCGCTGCGCCGCGCGCCAACGGCGTTCACCCGCGACGATCTGATATTGCCCCGGCCGACCGGGGTCCGCGCGCACGATCAGCGGCTGGATAATGCCTTTTTCACGGATCGAGGCGGTCAGCTCGTCCAAAGCCTCTTCGTCGAAATGACGACGTGGCTGATCAGGGTTGGGGTGAACATGTTCAATTGGAACACGCATATCAGGCCTACGCGGTTTTTCTTCGTTGGTATCGGCGGCGACATCAGCCATCAAAGCCGACAATCCACGGCCCAAAGCACGGGTTCGGACGGGTTTTTCGGCCATGGCAGCTCCTTTTAATTTTCGCGGGCGATAAGTTCTTCGGCAAGTCGACGATAGGCTTCGGCGCCGGTTGAGGTCGGATCATACGACAAAACCGGCATCGCGAAAGAGGGCGCTTCCGACAGCCGCACATTACGCGGAATTACGGTGCGGAAAACCAGCTCGCCCAGATTGTCGCGCGCGTCAGCCTCGACCTGCAGCGACAGGTTGTTGCGCTTATCATACATGGTCAGGGCGATACCCTCGATCCGCAGGTCCGCATTCGCAACGGATCGCACTTCGCGCACGGTCAACATCAGCTGCGACAACCCCTCGAGGGCGAAAAATTCGCTTTGCAGCGGTACCAGCACTGAATGGGCGGCAACCATTGCATTGATCGTCAGAATGTTCAGCGACGGCGGGCAGTCGATCAGCACGTAATCAAACGCGCTCACTGCGCCGCGCAAACGATCACGCAGCAGGAACGAGCGTCGTTCATCGTCAACAACCGCGATATCTGCCGATGACAGATCCGTTGTCGCGGGCACTAACCATATGTTTTCGAACGCGGTTTTCTGCGTCGCTGCGGCCAGGCTTGCCTCGCCCAATATCACATCATAGGTCGTGGTATCGCGCTGATCGGGCGTGATTCCGAACCCTGTCGAGGCGTTGCCCTGCGGATCAAGGTCGATCAGCAGCACGCGACGTGCATTTTCAGCCAAGGCTGCCGCCAGATTGATTGCCGTCGTCGTCTTCCCCACGCCGCCCTTTTGGTTGGCGATGGCGATTATCTTAGACATGACGAAGCCCCTCTAGCCGCAGAATCGTGCCGTCGCCAGACTGGCTTGGAATCTCGGTCAGGTCAAAGGTCCAGAGGCTGCGGGCCTGCTGTATTTCTGCGCCGGCGCGGCGGCCTTTGGGAAAAAGACAGATCCCGCCGGTCTGCAAATGGGGCGCCGCAAAAGCACACAGCATGTCCAGCGCCGCAAGCGCACGCGCCGAAATGACATCCGCCGATAGCGCCGGTAGCGCTTCGATGCGTTTGGATTCGACGCGCGCATTGGTCAATCCAAGGCTGCGAACAGCGGTGCGCAAGAAGGTCGCCTTGCGCTGATCGCTTTCGACCATCACAACCTGACCACCCGTTTCGCGCGCTAAAACGGCGATTATAATGCCCGGAAGGCCGCCGCCACTGCCGAAATCTGCCCAGGTTTTCCACTGAAAATCCTGGGGAAGCGCCGTATAAACCTGAACGGAATCAAGGATATGGCGTTGCCATATCTCGTCCTCGGATGCGGCAGAGATCAGATTGATCTTTTGCGTCCATTTCAGGATCAGCGCGGCGAATTCGCGCAGCAGCGCCTCGGTTTCACGTGAAACGTTGACGTTAGGGAGGAGGTTCACCAGATCCGTCATGCCGACTGGCTCATTGCGCCAAAGCGGCGCACCGCGATGGAGATCAGCAACATGGCCGAGGGCGTCATGCCCTCGATTTTAGCGACCTGCGCCATATTACCGGGACGAATGCGGCCCAGTTTCAGGGCGAGTTCGCTAGACAGGCCGGGCAGGGCAGTGAAACTCATTTCAGCCGGAATGGTCAGATTTTCATCACGCTGCAGCGCGGCAATGTCACGGTTCTGCCGATCCATATAGCTGGAATAAAGGGCGTCACGCTTGATCTGCGCCTGTATATCACCCGGCACGTCAGACATCTCGGGCGCAAGGCTGATGATCGTATCAAAGCTGGTATCCGACAACGCCAGTACACCAAGACCGTCACGGCTTTCTTTATCCGCATTAATGTTGACGCCAGCCGCCGCCAGCGCGCGGGCGGTGAATTTCACGCCCTCAAGCCGCGCGCGGACATCATTCAGGCCATCGCGCTTGGCGGCATAGGCCTGCCAACGCGCGTCCTTCACCGCGCCATTCTCGCGACCCCATTCTGTCAGGCGCTGATCCGCATTATCCGCGCGCAGCGACAAGCGAAACTCTGCGCGCGAGGTGAACATGCGATAGGGTTCGGTCACGCCACGGGTAATCAGATCGTCGATCATCACGCCGATATAGGAATTTGCGCGGCTGAAGATCATGGCCTCTTGGCTTAATGCTTTGGCAGCAGCATTCAGTCCAGCGGCCAGCCCCTGGGCGGCGGCTTCCTCATATCCGGTCGTGCCGTTGATCTGACCGGCAAGGTATAGGCCAGGCAGGGCCTTGACCTCTAGCGAGGCGCTGAGCGCACGCGGATCGACATAGTCATATTCAATCGCATAGCCGGGCTGGGTAATGACGGCGTTTTCTAACCCTTTGATAGAATGCACATAATCGGCCTGAACATCCTGTGGCAGCGACGTCGAGATTCCGTTGGGATAGACCGTATGATCGTCCAGCCCTTCTGGCTCGAGGAAAATCTGGTGCGATTCCTTGTCCGCAAAGCGCACAATTTTATCTTCGATCGAGGGGCAATAACGCGGGCCGATCCCCTCGATATGGCCGCCATACATCGCCGAACGTGATAGGTTTTCGCGAATGATATCGTGCGTGCGCGCATTCGTATGCGTGATTCCGCAAGAAATCTGGCGTGCGGGTGGCACTTTGTTCAAGAATGAAAACATCACCGGCACATCATCGCCCGGCTGACTTTCCAACACCGACCAGTCAATCGTGCGACCATCCAGACGGGGAGGGGTGCCCGTTTTCAATCGGCCCAGCGGCAAGGCCAGCGCGCGCATCCGTTCCGCCAAACGGACCGAGGGCTGCTCGCCCATGCGGCCACCTGCGTGGGATTTATCACCGATGTGAATAACGCCGCGCAGGAACGTGCCGGTCGTCAGCACCACAGCGCGGGTCGCAATCTGCGCGCCATCCGCAAGTTCAACGCCAGTAACAACACCGTCTTTTACAACAAGATCAACGACTTCGCCCTGAACGACAGTCAGGTTGGGGGTCGCCATAATTTCGCGCTGCATCTGTGTGCGATAACGTGCACGGTCGGCCTGTGCGCGGGGGCCCTGTACCGCTGGACCCTTTTTCAGGTTCAACATGCGGAACTGAATGCCAGCGTAATCGGCGACGCGGCCCATGACACCGTCCATCGCGTCAACCTCGCGCACGAGGTGCCCTTTCCCCAGACCGCCAATCGCAGGGTTACAGGACATCACACCGATGCCTGCCTGCGACAATGTCACAAGGGCCGTTCGCGCCCCTTTGCGCGCAGCTGCACTGGCAGCCTCGGCCCCGGCGTGGCCGCCACCAACAACGACAACATCGAAATCCAGATGTTCCACGTGAAACACTCCTATTTGCCGATGCAGAAACTGGAGAAAATCTCGCCTAGAATATCCTCGACATCGATCCGCCCGACAAGGGAATCGATAGCGCGGATGGCGAGGCGCAGATCCTCGGCAACCAAGTCGGCCTTTTCTACCGCATCGGGCAAAAGGTCAATAACCTCGGCCATCAGCGTTATGGCATGCACCATCGCCAGCCGGTGCCGCTCGCGCATGGCGACCCCGACCGAGGCGACGCGCGCAGACAATTCCTGTTCGATATGTCCGGTCAGCCGCTGCACACCATAACCGGTCAGGCCGGAAATCCCGTTCACATCACCAGTCTCGTCGCCGCGCGGATGCAGCACGATATCACCGGGTTGAATGGGTAGCTCGGGCAGCTCGTCCGCCGCAACAATATGAACACGAATATCGGCAAGTTCAGCGCGGCTACGCGCGCGAGCAATGCCGATCTGCTCGACCTCGTCCGCCGTCTCGCGCAGTCCAGCGGTATCCAGCAATGTCACGGGCAGACCCGCGATATCCATGCGCACCTCGATCACATCGCGGGTTGTGCCTGCAACATGAGAGGTGATCGCCGCATCGCGACCCGCTAAATAATTGAGAAGCGTAGATTTTCCGACATTCGGGCGGCCGACAATCGCAACCTCGAACCCATCGCGCAGACGTTCGGCGACGGAAACCCCAGCCACCTCTGCCTCAAGCGCGATCAGAACATCCACCAGCAGTCCCTCGACCTCGGGGCGGACATCGACGGGGACATCTTCGTCGGCGAAATCAATCGTGGCTTCGATCAGCGCCGCGGCGCGCAGCAGTTTTGCGCGCCAGACATTCGCCTTGGCGCCCATCGCACCCTGAAAAATGCGCATCGCTTGGCGACGCTGCATTTCAGTTTCGGCGTCGATCAGATCAGCCAGCCCCTCGACCTGGGCCAGATCAAGGCGACCATTTTCCAATGCGCGGCGCGTGAATTCACCCGCTTCGGCTGCGCGCAAATCGGCGTTATTCCCCAAGATGCGCAAGACCGCCTGCACAATCGCGGGACTGCCGTGCAAATGCAGCTCGACCACAACCTCGCCGGTAAAGCTGCGACCGTGATCAAAACTCAGCACCAAGGCCTCATCGACCACCTCAGCCCCCTCGCGCAGCAATCGCAAGCTGCGACCGTGAACGGGCAGGGGACCGGCCAATTGTTCAACGGCTGTCCGCGCCGCAGGCCCGGACAGTCGAATGACAGCGACCCCCGCACGGCCGCGGGCGGTGGCCAGTGCGAAGATCGTATCCATCACAGGGCCTTACGAATTCATCGAGTCGAAGAAGTCGGAATTGGACTTGGTCTGCTTCAGCTTGGAAATCAGGAAGTCCATCGCATCCGTTGTGCCCATCGGGTTCAGAATACGGCGCAGCACATAGGTTTTCTGCAGATCTTTCGCATCAACCAGCAAGTCTTCCTTACGGGTGCCCGATTTCAGAATATCGACAGCCGGGAAGACGCGCTTATCTGCGACCTTACGGTCCAGCACAATCTCGCTGTTACCGGTGCCCTTGAATTCTTCAAAGATCACCTCGTCCATGCGGCTGCCGGTATCGATCAGCGCGGTGGCGATAATGGTCAGGCTGCCGCCTTCTTCGATATTACGCGCAGCACCAAAGAAGCGCTTGGGGCGTTGCAGGGCGTTTGCATCCACACCGCCGGTCAGCACCTTGCCCGAGGACGGCACAACCGTGTTATAGGCGCGACCAAGGCGCGTGATCGAATCCAGCAAGATGACGACATCGCGCTTATGCTCGACCAGACGTTTGGCTTTTTCAATGACCATCTCAGCCACAGCGACGTGACGGGTCGCAGGCTCGTCAAAGGTCGAGGACACAACCTCGCCCTTCACCGAACGCTGCATGTCGGTCACTTCCTCGGGACGTTCGTCGATCAGCAGCACGATCAGATAGCACTCGGGGTGGTTCACCTCGATCGAATGGGCGATGTTCTGCAGCAGCACGGTTTTACCGGTGCGCGGCGGCGCCACGATCAGCGCGCGCTGGCCCTTACCAATCGGTGCGACCAGATCAATGATCCGGGCCGAGCGATCCTTGATAGTCGGGTCCTCGATCTCCATCTTCAGGCGCTCGTCGGGATAAAGCGGCGTCAGGTTGTCGAAAGCAACCTTGTGGCGGGCGCGGTCGGGATCTTCGAAGTTGATCGTCTCGACCGTGATCAGGGCGAAATAACGCTCGGTCTCGGACGGCTCTTGCATCACGCCCGATACGGTGTCGCCGGTGCGCAGGCTATATTGGCGGATCATGTCAGGGCTGACATAAATGTCATCGGGGCCGGGCAGATAGTTTGCCTCGGGGCTGCGCAGGAAACCAAAGCCGTCTTGCAGCACTTCCAGCACACCGTCGCCGCCGATGGTCCAATCCTCTTCGGCGCGCTCTTTCAGGATGGCGAACATCATGTCGCCTTTACGCATCGTCGATGCGTTTTCGATTTCCAGCTCTTCGGCCAGCGCCAGCAGATCCTTGGGGCTACGCGCCTTCAGGTCGGAAAGGTTCAAACGGAATTCTTCGCTCATGGAAATCGCCTGTATGGCTGGTGACCAGCAAATCGCGCGTCAATGTAAAAGGGAGAGCTTTTGCCCCGAACGGGGAAGCTTGGCCCTGACATAGGGTATCAAGCCCGGTGAGTCAACCAAGGCGCAACCGGTCTCTCTATCCTTAATAAGATAAAGATAAAGAAAGATTGATGATTCAGTAGGGCAGTGGATAAGTGGTCATTCTTGACTTACCCACAGGCTTATCAGGATTTTTGCGGTTCGATGTACTGTGATATATATCTAAATATATCAGTTATTTAACTGAAAATTATGAGAGAAAGTGCAGCCTTTCAACAACGCTTGGTTTATCCTTATCCACTGTGGAGGAATCGGGCTTGAATCAGGGGGGGACTCAGGGCTTTCTCCACCGCGAAGGTGCGGGGCAGATTTCGGCGAAATTCTCGACAGAGTCCCGCGCAGAGTTATCCAAGGATTTATACACAGGATGGCAAATCAGCCCGACATCATTTTGGCCTCTGGCTCGGCCATTCGCGCGCAGTTGCTGACACAGGCTGGAATCACCTTCCGTGTGCAGCAAGCGCGCGTGGATGAAGAAACCATTCGTGCCTCGCTGCAGGCCGAGGGGGCAAAGCCACGCGATATCGCCGATGCTTTGGCCGAGATGAAGGCGATGCGCGGCGCGATGCGTGCGCCTGCCGCGCTTGTGATTGGTTGCGACCAGATCCTAGAGATTGACGGTCAGATTTTGTCCAAGCCGGAAACACCGGCCGACGCGCTGGCACAACTGAAACTGCTGCGCGGAAAAGTGCATAAGCTGCTGTCTGCGGCCGTTATTTACAAGGATGGCGAACCGCAATGGCGCCATGTCGGCGAGGTGCGCCTGGCCATGCGCGATGCGTCCGATAGCTATCTGGATAGCTATGTTGCGCGCAATTGGCCCGCGATTGGTGAATGCGTCGGCGCTTATCAGCTTGAGGGCGAAGGGGTGCGTCTTTTCACACGCATTGACGGTGATTATTTCAATGTGCTCGGGCTGCCTTTGCTCGAGTTGCTTTCTTATTTATCCTTGCGTGGTATCATTCCGTCATGACTGAACATCGCATTCCCCTTGCCGGCGTGATCGGCAACCCGATCGCACATTCGCGCTCGCCCAAGGTGCATGGCCACTGGCTGGCCCGCTATGGTTTGACGGGGCATTACGTGCCGCTGCATGTCGAAGATGGCGATCTGGCGCAGGTTCTGCACACCCTGCCGCAGATGGGGTTTGTCGGCGTGAATGTGACGATCCCGCATAAGGTGCGTGCGCTGGAACTTGCGGATGCGATCAGTGATCGCGCGACGCTGATCGGGGCTGCAAATACGCTGACCTTTCGTGACGGTAAAATTTACGCAGATAATACAGATGGTTACGGTTTTCTTGCCAATATCAAGCAAGAGGCGCCAGAGTGGAATCCCGCCTCGGGCCCCGCGCTGGTTCTGGGGGCCGGGGGGGCTGCGCGTGCGGTGATTGTCGCGCTGCTTGAGGCTGGCGTGCCTGAGGTGATCCTTGCCAACCGCACGCGGTCAAAGGCCGAGGGGCTGCGTGCAGATTTCGGCGCGCGCATTCGCACAATTGAATGGGTGACATCGGGCGAGGCGATCGGCGACGCGGCCACAATTATCAACACCACCGCGCTGGGGATGCAGGGGCAGCCGGAATTGCGCCTTGATCTGTCGGGTTTTCGGCGCGGGCAGGTGGTGAATGATATCGTTTATACCCCCCTGATGACGCATTTCCTGACCGAGGCGCAGGCGCGTGGTGCCACCACCGTCGACGGTCTGGGGATGCTTTTGCACCAGGCGGTTCCCGGCTTTGAACGCTGGTTCGGTCAGCGCCCCGAAGTGGATGAGCCCCTGCGGCAGGCCGCCCTCGCATGAGCTTTCTGCTGGGGCTGACAGGCTCGATCGGGATGGGCAAGTCAACAACGGCTGGCCTTTTCAAGGCAGAGGGAGTCCCCGTTTGGGATGCCGATGCCGTGGTTCACAAACTTTACCAGCGGGGCGGGGCGGCGGTTGCGCCATTGTCAAAAATTTTTACCACCGCAATTCAGGACGGCGCGGTGGATCGGTTGAAGTTGCGCCAACTGCTGAAAGACAACCCCGGCCAGATCAAGGCTTTGGAGGATATCGTCCATCCCCTGACCGCCGCAGATCGCGCGGATTTCATTGCCGAACACGCGGATGCGCCGGTGCTGCTGTTCGATATTCCGCTGCTGTTCGAGATCAGGGCAGACCTGTGGCTCGACGCTGTAACCGTTGTCACCGCGGCGCCCGATGTGCAGCGCGCCCGGGTCATGGCGCGGGCAGGGATGGACGACGCCCTGTTCCAGCAGCTATTGCAGCGGCAGATCCCCGATGCTGAAAAACGCGCCCGTGCGGATTATATAATCGAGACAACCAGTATCGATGCCGCCCGCGCCCGCGTGCAGCAGATACTGCAGCAGATCACAGGTGAGGCTGATGCGTGAAATCGTAATGGATACAGAAACCACCGGGTTCGAGCCTGAGACCGGTGACCGTATCGTCGAAATCGGCTGTGTCGAGCTGCTGAACCATCTGCCGACGGGCCGCACCTATCACCAATACATCAACCCTCAGCGTGACATGCCCGAAGATGCGTTCAAGGTGCATGGCCTGAGTGCCGAATTCCTGTCGGACAAACCGCTTTTTGCGCAAGTTGCACAGGATTTTCTGGATTTCATCGGCGATGCGAACCTTGTGATCCACAATGCGGCGTTTGACGTGAAATTCCTGAACGCCGAACTGGGCTGGGTGAAAAAGCCGCTGATCGCACCTGCACGCGCGGTGGATACGCTGCTGATCGCGCGCAGACGCTTTCCGGGGGCGCAGAACTCGCTGGATGCCCTTTGCCGCCGCTTTGGCATCGACAATTCAAAACGCACCTTGCACGGCGCGCTGCTGGATAGTGAAATTCTGGCAGAGGTTTATCTAGAGCTGATCGGCGGGCGTCAGCCCGACTTTGGCCTTTCAGCGGCGGCGAGCACGCCCGCTCAGGGCAATGTCACGCGCAGCGCATGGCGCCCACAGCCGCGCCCTAACCCCCTGCCAACACGTCTGACTGAGGATGAGGCCAAGGCCCACGCCGCCTTTGTCGAGAAACTCGGGCCAGAGGCGGCGTGGAATTCGTAATTACTGGATCGTCTGCGGCGCGGGTTCTGCGCCTTCTTTTGCAGCGGCGGCGCGGCGCGCCAGCTCGTTGCGGTACAGACCAAAGAAGTCGATCATATCGAGATTCACGGTCGGGAAGCCGCCATCACGCGCAACATCCGCCACGATGCGGCGCACGAACGGGAAGGTGATGCGCGGGCATTCTACCAGCAGATAGGGGTGCAGCTGTTCAGCGGGCACGCCTTCGATGTGGAAGACGCCGGCATATTCCAGCTCCAGCACGAATAGCACTTCGTTCGAGCCCGACGTTTTCGACGTCAGGTTCAGCTTGGTGATGACTTCGTATTGGGTATCCGACCGCTTGCGCGCATCCAGTGAAACCTGCACCTGCAATTCGGGCTGCGGGGTGCCGGTGATGCCTTTGCGGGCGACGACGTTTTCAAACGACAGGTCGCGGATATATTGCGTCAGGATGCGCGTGTTGACGCGAACCGGTTCGCCCGCGGCGGGTGCTGCGCCTTGCGGCGTGGTTTCGGGGCTATCGGACATTGTTTTTCTCCGGCCTGATAAGGGTCGCCACAGTGGTAGCGGTTAGGGCAAGGGGCTTCAATGCCTATCGCCTGCCTTATTTCTGATCATCCTGCGGGTGTTGCCGCCAGACCGAATTCTCGTTCGCCGCGCCGCCAACCTGCGGGGCGCGCGTATCAACTTCGGTAAACTCTCCGTCAATGACGCCCTCGTTGCGCCCATGGGCGGCGCCATAGCTGGCGGTGCGGATGTTCAGGCGGCTTTGCAGGCGCTGCCACAGAAACTGGCGTACCGCAGGGATCAGCAGCACCGCACCCAGCGCAGAGCTGACAAGGCCCGGAACGATCAACAGACCGCTGGCGAATGCCTTTAATGTGCCGTCGCCCATCTGCTGGACAGGGTTTTCACGTCCCCCGCGCGCAGCAAAGGCGAAACCGCTTTGCATGGCCTGTGCGGCCTGCAGGCCCAGACGGCGCAGCGTCCAGACACCTAAAGCCGTTGACCCCAGCACCAACAGCAATGTCAGCCCCACACCTATTTCGCTGCCGATCATCACAAAGGCAGCGATCTCGATCAGGATCAGGGCTGGGAACAGCCAAAATAAAGGCATCTCTCTCTCCGAGCTTTCGGGTATTTCCCGTTGGGCAAAAGGTAGACTTGCGTCAAGCTGATGCATAGATAGGTGCGAACAGTAGATTTTACCACATCCGGCCCCTTCTGCGGGCCGAAAGCGGGAAAGGGACCACATGAACTCTCCGATCATCCAGATCATCATCCTCGCTGCGATCGCGATTTTCCTGATCCTGCGCCTGCGATCGGTGCTGGGGTCACGTGACGGGTTCGAAAAGCCGATTGCGCAGGTCCCCCCCGAAGAAGCGCGCAAGCGTCCGACCCTGGATGTGATCGAGGGCGGCCCCGACCGTGATATCGTCGATCATGTCCCCGAAGGTAGCGCCACCGCCTTGATCATCGGCCAGATGAAAAAGGCCGAGCCCAGCTTTAGCCTTAGCGAATTCCTGTCCGGCTCGCGCGGGGCCTATGAGATGATCCTGATGGCGTTCGAGCGGGGTGATATCGAACCCGTGCGCGGCTTTATCGCGCCCGAGGTTTTTGATGCCTTCGCGGGTGTGATTGCTGACCGCCAGGCCCGCGGCCTTAAAGTCGAGGCGCATTTCATCGGTATCCGCGACGTTGGTCTGGATGATGCCGCCTTTGATCCCGCTACGGGCGAGGCAGAGCTAGTCGTCCGCTTTGTCGCCGAGATGACATCCGTGGTGCGCGATGCCGATGGCACCGTTGTCGAGGGCGCACCTGATGTTGCAAAACGCCAGAAAGACGTCTGGACCTTTGCCCGCAAGATGGGCGCGTCCGATCCGAACTGGACGCTGGTTGCGACGGGCGGTTGATGTGGGATGGCGCGGCGTGGTCGCAATGCAAGCGCGGATGAGCGCGCCCTTTGGGATCTCGTCACGCGGCGCGATACGCGCCTAAAGCTGGACAAAAGCGGCTTCACGCCGCTTGCCAGCCCGATGAAAGCACCGGTTGTGGTTGATGTGCCCGCGCCGGTGTTCACGCCTTTGGCCCCGGCGCCGTTCCGGTTGGGGCAAAAGGCGGGCACGAAAAAGCCCAGGCATGACATCGCCCCCCCGATCCATGAAAGCCTGTCGCGTGCACCGCTGCAGATGGATGCGAAAACCCACAAGACCATGGTGCGCGGCAAGCTGCACCCCGAGGGGCGCATCGATCTGCATGGCATGACCATGGACGAGGCGCATCCTGCCTTGCTGTCCTTCATCGCCCATTCGCATATGATGGGACGCCGGTTGGTTCTGGTGATCACCGGCAAAGGCAAACAGCGCGAGGAATTTGCGCCGATGCCGTCCCGCATGGGTGTGCTGCGCCACGCGGTGCCGCAATGGCTGCGCATGGCACCCCTGCATGGAATGGTATTAGAGGTGCGCCCAGCCCACATCAGCCACGGGGGCATGGGCGCCTATTACGTCTACTTGCGCCGCCGTCGTTAGGCGTTCAGCGCATCGCGCGCCGCTCTCAAAGCTTCTTCATAGACCGTCAGGTCAGATGTCGGCAGCAGCACATCGCCCGCGGGGCGCAGCACTTTGCCGCCGCGCGACAAAATTCCGCCGTCCAGCATCAGATTATCGGCAAAGCCATGCGCCTCGACCGATTGGCCATCAACTGTTGCGCGCATATGGCCGGTGTCGTCCATCGCCACCTCGCCCTTATACCATTCATCCGCCGTCCGCGGGCCAAAGTCGCGCGGGTCGTTGGTATAGGCAAAGACCGGGCGTTCCAGCGCGCAGAAAAAGCCGACCTCGAATGCGGTGCCGGGGTCGATGCTGACACCGCGAAACGGGGTCATATTGGCGATCATCACCTGGGCCCGTTGCATCACCTGTTCGTTGATGCGGGCGATGGCGATGCCCGCTTCGCGTTTGTCAGCGGGCAAGGTGCCAAAGCCAAGGCCGGGGCCGATCACGTCAAATCCGTAATCGGCGGCCATTTCACGTTTGCGGGCCAGCACAGCTTTGGCATCGGGGTAGAACACCTCGGGGCCGGCGATATAGAGCGTTTTGGTCATAGAGGCCTGATGGTTAAAGGACGTAACGGCTGAGGTCGCTTTGGCGTGCAAGCTGCCCCAGATGGCGGTCAACATAGGCGCCGTCGATCACCACCTGTTGCCCCGATTGCTCGGGCGCGTCAAACGACAGATCCTCGAACACGCGCTCAATGACCGTATAAAGGCGGCGGGCGCCAATGTTTTCGACGCTTTGGTTCACTTCGGCGGCGATGCGGGCGATGGCGGCGATGCCGTCTTCGGTAAAGCTGACATCGACGTCCTCGGTCGCCATCAAGGCGGTGTATTGGCGGGTCAGGGCGTTCTCCGTCTCGGTCAGGATGCGGATGAAATCATCCTCGGTCAGGGCCGTCAGCTCGACGCGGATCGGCAGGCGACCCTGCAACTCGGGCAGCAGATCCGAAGGCTTTGCAACGTGAAACGCGCCCGACGCAATGAACAGGATATGGTCGGTTTTCACCGGCCCATGTTTGGTCGAAACCGTCGTCCCCTCGATCAGCGGCAGCAGATCGCGCTGGACACCCTCGCGGCTGACATCGGCACCGCGCGCATCACTGCGGGCGGCAACTTTGTCGATTTCATCAATGAAAACAATGCCGGACTCTTGCACGGCTTTCAGCGCAGCGACCTTCACCGCCTCATCGTCAAGCAGCTTGTCGGCTTCGTCATTCAGCAGCGCATCATGGCTTTCTGCGACGGTCAGCCGCTTTTTCACGCGGCGCGCACCAAAAGCTTTGCCAAAGATATCGCCCAGATTGACCATATTCCCCATGCCGGGCTGTCCGGGCAGCTCGAACTGTGGCTGGGCGGCGGTATCGGGCACCTCGATCTCGATTTCAGTGCCGTCCAACTCGCCGTTGCGCAGCTTTTGGCGGAACATCTCGCGGGTCTGCTCGCGCGCGCCTTCGCCTGCGATCGCGCTGATAACGCGTTCTTCGGCGCTCGCAACGGCACGCTGGCGCACATCGGCGCGCATATATTCACGGGTCTCGATAATGGCGGCATCGACCAGATCGCGGATGATCTGTTCCACGTCACGGCCAACATAGCCGACCTCGGTGAACTTGGTCGCCTCGACCTTAATAAAGGGTGCGCGCGCCAGTTTCGCCAAGCGGCGAGAGATTTCGGTTTTACCAACGCCGGTCGGCCCGATCATCAGGATGTTCTTTGGATAAACCTCGTCGCGCATCGCATCATCCAGATGATTGCGCCGCCAGCGGCTGCGCAGCGCGACGGCAACGGCGCGTTTGGCATCATGCTGGCCGACGATATGGCGATCCAGCGCGGCGACAATCTGGCGGGGAGTTAGGTCGGTCATTGTCATTCTTCCGATATTCAGGCGGGCAACAGATCGGGGTTTTTCGGGGCTGACAGCTGTTCCAGCGTCACGTTCCCATTGGTGTAAACACAGATCTCGGCCGCAATTGACATGGCGCGGCGGGCGATATTCTCGGCATCAAGATCGGTCGACATCAGCGCGCGGGCAGCGGCAAGGGCATAGTTCCCGCCCGATCCGATGGCGGCGACATCATGTTCCGGCTCTAGCACGTCGCCTGCGCCGGTGACGACCAGCAGCGCATCACCATCGGTGACGATCAGCATCGCCTCTAGCTTTTGCAGGTATTTATCGGTGCGCCAGTCTTTGGCGAGTTCGACACAGGCACGGGCCATCTGGCCGGGGGCGGCCTCTAACTTGCGCTCAAGCCGTTCCAGCAGCGTGAAGGCATCTGCGGTCGATCCGGCAAAGCCGACCAGCACGGGGCGACCACCGGGGTTCAGGCGGCGCACCTTGCGGGCGGTGCCTTTGATCACGGTCTGGCCAAGGCTGACCTGACCATCGCCCGCGATGACCACTTTGCCATTCTTGCGCACGCCGATGATCGTCGTGCCGTGCCAGCCGGGAAAATCACTTTGGCTCATCGGGCTCTCCTTTAATCCTTGGGGGACATATGCGCATGAATGACCGAAAGGAAAAGGGGCGCGCGGATAGGGGCTTGAAACTGGGCGCGATCAGGGTGGAAATGGGGCGAAATTCCGCGAAAGGACCCCGGATGCCCAACGATCGCCGCGCCATTATCATCGACACCGACCCATCGCCCGATGATGCCGTAACCTTCTTGATGGCGCTGGGATCGCCCGATGAAATTGACCTGCTGGCGATTACGACAGTGGGTGGCAATGTGCCGCTGCATTACACCACCCGCAACGCGCTGATGGCGCTAGAGCTGGTGAACCGCACCGATGTGCCGGTCTATAAAGGTGCCGAGGGCCCGCTGATGGTGCCGCTTGAGACCGCCGAACATGTCCATGGCCGCACGGGTTTCGACGGCTATGACCTGCCCGAACCCAAAGCCACCGCCGCCGCGGGCTTTGCCCCCGAAAAAATCGTCGAGCTGGTCATGTCCCGCCCCAAGGGCACGGTGACACTGGCCTGTCTTGCGCCCCTGACCAACATCGCATTGGCGATGCTGCTCGAGCCGAAACTGGCCGGCCACCTGCGCGAGATTGTCCTGATGGGCGGCGCGCGCACCGAGGGTGGCAATATCACCCCCGCCGCCGAATATAACATCTATGCCGACCCCGAGGCCGCTTGGCGCGTGATGAACAGCGGCGTGCCGGTGGTGATGATCCCGCTGGATTGCACGCATAAGGCGCTGACGACCACGCCCCGCATGAATGCGCTGCGCGCCTATCCCCAGCCGCATATCGAGCCGTTCTATCACCTGCTGATTGCGAACAAGGCCTATAACGCGCGTCAGGACGGCACCGATGGCGGCCCGCTGCACGACCCGACCGTGGTCGCCTATATCCTGCGCCCCGAGATTTTCGCGGGCCGTCATGTGAATGTGGAGATTGCGCTGCAGGCGCCCACGCGCGGTATGACCGTCGTCGATTGGCGCAGCGTGACGGGCAAGCCCGCGAATGCGCTTTATCTGCCGGATATCGATGCCGACGCCTATTATGCGCTGGTCTGGGAACGTTTGGCCGCAGCCTATCGTCCCGTGTAATGAAAAGGGCCGCCCCATCGGGCGGCCCTAGATCTTTAGACCGACTCGTCGATCCAGGATTTCAGCGCAGCTTTGGGCGCAGCGCCGGCACGGGTCGAGACGATCTTGCCTTCTTTAAAGATGAACAGCGCAGGGATGCCGCGAATGCCGAGGGCCGAGGCAATGCCCGGGTTCTCGTCCACGTTCACCTTTGCGATCTTCACATTCTCGCCGTATTCGCTGGCCAGCTCTTCCAAAGCCGGACCGATCATACGGCAAGGGCCACACCATTCGGCCCAGAAATCAACAACGACAGGCACATCTGCGTTCACGACGTCCTGCTCAAAGCTGGAATCGGTAACGGCGACGGTATTTTTGGACATGTTTCCCTCCTTTGGGTGGGGGCGATAAATCTTGCACTACAGGTAGGGCTGGGGGGCCATAGCGTCAAGGGCGCGTCCCAGCGCCCCAGACGCGGCAGTTGGATCAACCTGCATCAACTGACCGCTTGCCGTCCAGAGGATGCGCACATCAATCACACGATCGGGATAAATCGCCGCCAGCATCGCGTGGTAGGCGCCCATCTGGCGCAAGATCCCCTCGGGGATCTGGGCGGGCGAGGCGGGCGCGATGCGATTGGTTTTGAAATCAATCGCCGTGACGCGGGCTGGGGTGACCTGCAGCCGGTCGATGATCCCGTGCAGGCGCTGGCCGCCAACCGCCGCACTCAACGCCACCTCGGGCAGGCTGTCACCGCCAAACAGGATCGCATTATCCGGGTTCTCGAGGATGGCCAGCGCATCAGCAACAAGATCAGCGGCGGGGCCTGCCAGCGCGTGATCCTCGACCAGATTGATCAATTGGGTGCCATGCGCCTGCCGCTGCGCCGGTGCGATCTGCGGCAGATGTTCCAGCAAGAGGTGAATGATCGTGCCGCGCAGCTTTGCGACCTCTTGTAAGGCGTCATCCGGCACGGATTGCTCCTCTGGCACGATCTTTGCGCCGCCCAGATCGGAAGGCGACAGTGCCTGTGCCGCTGCAACTGGCATGTCGGGAACTGCGCCGGTCAAAATCGCGTCTGAGACCGGGGCAGGTGATGCGGCGGTCGTTTGGGATGGCGCTGCGACGGGCAGGCCATCCCAATCGCCATGTGCAAGCCGCATGCCGCGCGGGCCCTGCACCGTATCGAGCGCCTTCATTGCATCCTCGACCAGCCCATACCAGCTATCGCTGCCTTCACCCGTCTCGCCCGCGGCACAGACGATCAGCCAGCTTTCAGCGCGGGTCAGCGCGACATACAAGAGGCGCAGGCTCTCGTCCGCGCGCGCCTCGGCCGAGGCCTCGCGCAGCGCCTGCACCGCGGCAGGCGCGGGGCTGCTGGGCCAGAGCGCCATGCCATCAGGGTGAAGCGCGATCGTGCCGTCATTGCTGGGGCGGCGTTTGGCGGTGTCGGGCATGATGACGATCGGGGATTCGAGCCCCTTTGATCCATGCACCGTCATCACGCGGATCTGGTCCGCGCCGCTGCCCAATTGGCGTTTAATCTCTAGCTCATCCGCCTCCATCCATTCGATGAAACCGGTGAGGCTGGGGATATTGCCTTCCTCATAGGCCAAAGCCTGCGCCAGCAGCGCGTCGATGCCGTCCTCGGCCTCGGTCCCCAGCCGCGCCAGCAAGCGGCGGCGGCCATCATGGCGCAGCAGCAGCCGGTTGATCAGATCATAGGGGCGCAGGAAATCGGCCTGATCGCGCAGGTCGTTCAACATCGCCAAAGTGTCAGCATGATCGGCACTGCGCAGGGCCTGCCACAGCGGCGCGCCTTTGGGGCGGTGATGGGCAAGGGTGAACAGCATCTGTTCGTTCCACCCCAGCAGCGGCGATTTCAGCGCGGCCGCCAGCGACAGGTCATCCTCGGCAAGGCTGAGGAATTTGATCAGCGCCATGATATCGCGCACCGCAAGCTCTGCGCCAATCCGCAGCCGGTCGGCGCCCGCAACGCGAAGCCCGCGCGCCTTTAGCGCCGCGATCACATGTGCAAAAATATCGGAACGGCGCTGCACCAAGATCAGGATATCGCCCTCGGACACTTTGCGCCGGGTTTTGCCGTCGTGGTTCGGCAGATAGGCATTTGCGACCATATCCGCGCAGGCATCGGCGACCTGATCGGCCAGAATGCGGCTGGGATGCGCCGGGCTTTGCAGGTCGACGGGAGCGAACCAATCGCCATTTTCGCGTTTGTCATCGGCCTTGGGGATGGCGGGCCATAGATCGACGCGGCCGGGCAGATCACCTTTGAACGCGATATGGGTCGAGATATCGCCAAGGCTGTCCTGACGCCCGACAAACACCGCATCCACCAGACGCAAGATCGCCCAGCTGGACCGAAAAGAATGCTCTAGCGCCAGCGTGTTCAACCCGCTGCCCGCATCGGAAAGGCGCGCCGCGAAATCGTCGCGCATCCGCTGGAATTCGCGCGGATCTGCGCCTTGGAACGAATAAATCGACTGCTTCATATCGCCGACGACAAAAATCGTCCGCGCCTCGGCCTTGCTGCGACCATCGCCCGCCGCAAATTCCTGCGCCAGCGCGGCGATGACCTGCCATTGCCGGGGCGAGGTGTCTTGCGCCTCGTCCACCAGAATATGGTCGATGCCGCCATCCAGCCGGAACAGCACCCATTGCGCGACAGCGGAATCTTGCAAAAGCGCGCGGGTCTTTTCGATCAGATCGTCAAAATCCAACTGCCCACTGAGCAGCTTTTCCGCCTCATAGGCGGGTACAAAGGCACGCGCGAAATCATCCAGCGCGATGGTTTTCTCTAGCGTATCCAAGCTGTTCAACAGATCCAGCGCCGCAGCATAGCGGTCCATCCAATCAAAGACCGCCTCGGCAATCGGCTCCATCGCGGCGACGGCTTTGGCATGGTTCGCTTGCGGGAACCGACCCGATTTCGAGGCCCCGTCGCTGAAGGTGAACAGCCGGTGCAGCACCGCCATATCATCCGCGCCGGGCGCGTCGAATTGCAGGCGGTTCAGTGCCGCGGCGAATTCGGTATAGGTCTTGGTCTGGCCCTGAAAAGCGGCGCTGATCTCTTGCGCCAACTGCCGGTCGCTGGGCTGGATCGCCAAGGTTAGCGCATCATTGCGGCTGGCGGTCGCGGACAGGTTCAACGCGGCGCGTAGCGCAGCGTGATCGGCAGGGCCGATAAAGGCCTGACGGCGCGCGGTAATCGCGGCCAACAGGCTGCTGAAACTACCACCCCCCAGATGCCGCATGACTCCATCAATCAGATCGCGCGCGGGACCAAGGGCCATGCGTTCGGCCACATCCTCGCGCAGCAGCTCGGCCGCGCGATCCTCCATTTCTCGAAAGGCGGGCGAGATGCCGGCCTCCAGCGGAAAGCGCCGCAGCACCGAGGCGCAAAAGGCGTGAATGGTCTGGATTTTCAGCCCGCCGGGCACTTCCATCGCCTGCGCGAACAGGCGGCGGGCGGTCGCAAGTTGCGCGGCATCAGTGGATTGCGCGGCATCAAGCGTGGTCAGCTTTTCCCGCAGCGCCGCGTCATCCATCATCGCCCATTGGCCAAGGCTGCGGAACAGACGGTTCTGCATCTCGGCAGCGGCGGCCTTGGTATAGGTCAGACACAGGATATTCTGCGGATCGACCCCGCCCAGCAGCAGCCGCGCGACGCGGTCGGTCAGCACGCGCGTCTTGCCCGAACCCGCATTCGCCGACAGCCAAGTCGACGCGTCGGGGCGCGCGGCCTGCACCTGGCGCTGGGTTGCTAAATCAGTCATGCCAAATCCTCGGGCTGCGGCAGATCACTGTCGCCCCATTCGCCATAGCGCGCCAAATGGTCGTAATCGCTAGCATATTTCATCTCGAACGGCGCGATGCGCGCGGTATATCCACGCGGATATTGCATCCAAGCGTCGATCAACTGTTGCAATTCGGCCCAGATTTGCGCGGGCGGCAGTTCATCCAGCGGGGCGGGCACGGTGGCAAGTTTTGACCCCAGGCCAATGAATTCCGCGCCAGCCACATCACGTGGGCCGATCTGCTGGAACGCGCCGCGCGCAATCATCGCTGCCTCGATCAGCAGTTGTTTGTCGAAATAGCGCTGGCTTTTGGCGCTGGGGGGCGCGCCGGTTTTATAATCATAGATCAGCGCCTGTCCGTCAGGCTGCAGGTCGATCCGGTCCGCTTTCCCGACCAGCGTGAAATCGTGACGGCCAAGGGCAATCTCGCCGCGCTTTTCCAGCAGTGTGGGGGTGCCTTTCGCCTGACGCTCGCCTTCGGTTTGCAGGAAATAGGGCGCGGCGCGGCGGATCTGCGACAACCATTGCCGTGCTGTGACGGGCCAAGGGCAGTCCTCATCCAGCGCGGCAATTGCGAATTGATCAAGCAAGGCAAGGGCATGGGCCGCATCGGGCGCTGTGCCCGAGTTTATAAAATCCTCGTAAACTTTGTGAATGACCGTGCCACGCATCCGCGCATCGGCGCTTTGGTTCAGCGGCCCCAGCGCGTTCAGCCGCAGAACATGGCGGGCATAGATCGCATAGGGGTCGCGCAGCAATGTCTCGATCCCGGTGACCGAGAGTTTGGTCGGCCGCGCGGCAAGCGGTGGACGCGGCGCGGGGCGTGCAGCGGCGGGAAGGCGTGTGTCTGGTTGCGACATAGCGCTGGCACGGGCCAGCCAGGCATCCCCCTTTGCACGCATTGCGGCCAAAGCGGCAGGACCGTTTTGGTCGGGCAGCCCCTCTAAAAGATTGGTCAGGCGATTGACCCAACGCGCGGCAACTGTTTCGGCATCGCTGGACCTGATCGCGCGCGATAGCCAAACCTCGGGGGCGGCGATGGCCTGTTGATAATCATGCGCGGCAAGGCCAATGCGGCGTTCAGGCAGCAGCAGCCCGGCGCGCGCGCGCAAGGCGCGGTTCAACCAGGGGTCTGCGGCAGATGCACCGGGCCAAATGCCTTCGTTCAGCCCCGCCAAGATGACCAGATCCGCCCCCTGCACGCGCGCCTCGAGCGTGCCCCAGATCAGCAGGTTTGGATGGCCGGTATCGGGATTGCGCACTTCGGCCCCGCGCAGAACACCATCAAGGATCGCGGTAAAGTCGCGTGGCTCCATCTCGCCGCCGTGGGGAGCGTTCAGTTGCAGATCGGCGATGACGGCGCGGGCCTTGCGACCTGCCGCCTCCTCCCACAGGGCTGGACCGCGCGAAATTTCCTCTGCGGTGTCAATGAGATGCGCCAGATGAGCGGACAGCGGGCGTGTGCTGATCCTATCCAGATCGTTGGTAAAATGAATGACCCACTCGGCCCATGCGCGTCGATGATCTGGTGCATTTTCTTGACCAGCCCATTTCAGCAGGGCGGTGGCTGTGGGAAAGGGCATGCCCCGGTCGCGGATATACCGCTCTAGATCATGGCTGTTCAGCAAATGCTGGCCACGGTTCGCATCGGCATGTGTCAGCGGATGTTTCAGCAGCGAGAGCAAGCTTTCCGCATCCAGCCGTTGGCCGAACAGTCGCGCGACCTGTCGCAATAACCGACCCGGCGGCGACAATGGCAGCGGCTGACCCGCACTATCATCGGGTTTAACTGACCAAAGGTCAAGTGCTGCGGCAACCTGCCGGGTCAGCATCCGGTCTGGCGTAATCAGCGCGGCGGTTCGTCCTTCGTCCAGCGCCGCGCGCAGGCGCAACGCAATTGTCTGCGCCTCAAGCCGGGGCGATGGCGCCTCGAGCAGGGTCATTTGCGCGGTGGCGAGGTTCAGATCACCCAGATCCTTTCCCTCAAGCCGCCATTGGTCGGTCACGGGCGCAGGTCGCAGTGAAAGTGATATCAGTCGGTTACGCGCGGGGTCGGGGGCATTCGACGATGTCCAAGGCCGGATATCGTGCAACGCCAGCCCAAGCCCGTCCGCGATCTTGCGGAACCGGAACTGCGGGTGATCCTCGGCGGCGACAGCGCTGCCGATCGCCTCCCACGCATGGTCTGGCATGTCAAAATCAAAGCCAGGCAGCACGACCGCGCCTTGCGGCAAGCGCGCCACGGCCTGCATCAGCAGTTGTGTCGCGCCGCGCGATCCGGTTGATCCGGCAATGATGATCGGGTCGGTGGGCGGTGCGATTTGCCAGTGCGCGACAAGCCGTTCGATCACCATACGCTGACGCGCCTCGCGGTCGGGCTGGCCGGTCTGGTCGAAATAACCGCTGATAATCTTTAGAAATTCCAGCGTACGCTGCCAGTGCCCGGATTGATCCGACACATCCAGCGCGGCGATCACATCGGGGCTGACGCCCTCGCCCTGCATTTCATCCATCAGCGCCGCCAGGCTATCGGCCAGATCGTAAAGCGCCGCGCGCGGGGCAAGGTCGGGCGCGCTTTCCAATAGTCGCGCGATCAGGCGCGTCAGCTCTAGCCGACGCTGCAGGGCGGGAACGGGCAGCGGCAGATCGGCTGCAACGGGGTCCAGCGCCAGATCCGTCACCAGCCGGATTCGCGGCAGGATCATCGCGCCGCCTTGATCAAAGAGGTTGCGCAGGCGGCGCTGCATCCGCGCTGTGTTCACATATAGGGTGACGCGGGCCCAGTCCTCGGGCGCGCGGCCCGCCATGCGATCATGCAGACCGGCGATCAGTGCGGCAGGAAAATCTGCACCCGGCGGCAGGCCAAACAGGCGCGCGCTTTCATCAAAGATCATCGAGCTTTGCGTCCCATTGTTTTGATCCGGTCAGGGTGACTTGATGCGTCCCATCTGAAAGCGCGATGAAATCAAGGGTCAGGGCGCTGGCAGGGGTCATACTGCCCAAGCGATCGGGCCATTCGATCAGGCAAATCGCAGTGTCAAAGGCGTCGGTCAGGCCCAGTTCGATCACCTCATCCGGATGGGTCAGGCGGTAAAGATCGCAATGCCAGATCGGCACATCCGCCTCATAGGTTTGCACAAGCGTGAAGGTGGGCGAGGGCACATCCTCGGTCGGATTGCCAAGGCGTGCCCGTATCAGCGCGCGGCTAAAAAAGGATTTCCCTGCGCCAATCTGGCCGTTCAGCAACAGGATATCACCCGCAGCAAGGCGCGGTGCAAGACGGGCGGCGAGCGTGGCGGTCTCGGCCTCGCTTGAAAGAAGAATGGTCAGTTGCATGTTTCAGATGTGGCAGGCGGCGCGGCTTATCGCAAGCGTGAAGCGCCCCTAAGCGCTAAAGCGAATGCCTGCGCTAGTACTGCGTCTGCCCTGCAAGATGGCGCGAAACCCCACCATCACGCGGCCGCTTCCGATGCTATTTGCGCGCAATTCGGTCTCATCGTCCAACGGATGCCAACATAGATCAAGGGCAATCGGATCGCTGTTGCGCAGCCCCGTGGTCGCCCGGGCCAGCGCGGCGGAGGCGAACTGCCTGTGCCAACGGGCAATTTCGCTGTCCAAAGAGAGCGGCGCCACGATATCATCATGCAGCGCCCACATGTCGTAATAGGCCGCATTGGCGACGATCAGCGTTCCTGTCCGGGCAAAGACCGCGATTGCCTCATCCAGCGCGCCAATCACACCATGCAGCGTATCCAGCTCGGCCCGAAAGGCGCGGGTCATTTGAACCTCGGATGAAATATCTTCAAATAACAGCGCCATAACGTTGTCGGGGTAGGGCTGGGCGGTCACACGCAGCGTGCGGCCATCCCCCAGATGCCATGTTTCCGACAGGCTGGGACTGTGGCCGGCCTCGAGCGAGGTTAGCCGCGCGCGCCAGTTCAGATAATCGCGCGGCTCGGGCAGCAGATGCGAATCCCTGAGGTGGTCAAGAAAGTTTGCCAGTGTCGGACGCTGCAGTAATGTAGCCGTCGACAGTCCGGTCAGGTCGGTCAGCGCCGGGTTGAATTGCATCATGCGCCGACTGGCATCGAACAGTGCGATACCCATGGGCAGGCCGGCATAGATCTGACCGATGCCATTCAGGAATTGTTTGCGCGCAGTCTCGGCGGCTGTGATCGCGGTAATATCTGTCGCGAAATGCATCTTATGTGGGCCGCGCTGACTGGATCTGATGGAAAAGTCGTGCACTTTCCCTTGGACCGTCAGGCTGGTGCGTAGGGCATCAGAATCCTTGAACACCTGCGGCAGTGGCCAACTGACGGGCGCATTCGCCGGCAATAAGTCTAAGTAGCTGGCATTGGCCCATAAAACGCGGCCATCAGGATCGGTGACCCAAATGGCCTGCGGACTATCTTCTGCCATAGCGCGCAGGATTTGATCCTCGGACGAGGCGCTATCGGTCGCGGCCATTGTTCGGGTCGCCATCTCGATCCGGCATAACGGCCCGCGCCGCAATAGTCGCAACGCAAGTGGCCCATTGTTTTCATTCAGCATGAGATAGCCATGCCCGCCCATCGCATCAATGCGCCGCGGCAGATCGGCAAAACGCAATGTCAGTTGGGCGATCAGGGTTGATTCCGTAAAGGCGCGCTGCTTATCGCCTGGCATGAATTGCTGCGCATCCCCATCGGCGACCTGTAACACCCCGTCATCAAATAGGAACATGGCTAACGGCTGCGTCGCATTGCGCAACTGATCCCTTTTGCGGCGGATCAACCCTACGGTGATCAAGCCCGCAATGGCGGTAACAAATATCAAAATGGACAAGACCCAAAAGGCCAATGCCAGCGGCGTCAGATCAGTGATCCCGTTCAGACTATTCCATGGCATTTTTCATTGCCCGCCCCGGCCGTTCCCTGGAGCGAGATTTCAATCAATAGATTAATACCGGGTTAATATCTCGGCGCTGACGCGGAGGCATTAACACGTAAAAGTTGAGTAAATCTGCGTATAAACGTTAAATGCGAAATGGCCGATTTTCACCAAATCCATCGATCATATCCAGGGGCGGCGCCTCGATTAATGCGCGCGGCCAGACCACGGTGACCACTGCGCCATGCCCCGGAAAGTCGAATTCCGGCACCGCATTCGAGAAGGTCGGTCGCCCACCTGATCGTTCTAACAAGGTCTTAGCGATAAACAGGCCCAGACCCATCCCCTCATATCCGGGTCGGCGATTGGCGTTTTCTGCCGGACGGCGGCGATGCACAAAAGGATCGCCAATGCGTCCGATGACCGAGGGCGGAAAACCTTCGCCATCGTCGCGAATACACACGCGCAGGTGGATATGGTCCCAGTAATATTCCACGCGCACGGTGGAATGTGCAAAGTCGACCGCGTTCTGGATCAGGTTCCGCAAGCCGTGAATGACCTCGGGGCGGCGCAATACGGTGGGTTGGTGGCCTGATTCGGGGGCGACATCCTCGGCCACAAGGAACAAAACCTCTTTGCCGCGGGCCAAATGCGGCTCGGCCGCTTCGCGCAGCAGCGCTTCGAACGGGGCGCGCAGCAGCAAGCGGTCTTCTTTGCCGGCGCGGCCCATGGAATGCAGGATATCGCGGCAACGGTTGGCCTGATCCAGCAGCAGGATCGCATCATCGCGCAGGTCGGGCTGCTTGCTGAGATCACGCACCAGTTCGGACGCGACCAGCTTGATCGTCGCCAGCGGCGTGCCCAGCTCATGCGCAGCGGCGGCGACCACGCCGCCAAGGTCGGTCAGCTTCTGCTCGCGCGCCAGTGCCATCTGTGTGGCCAGCAGCGCCTCGTTGATCTTTTGCAACTCGCGCGTGATTTGCCGCGCATAGACCGACAGGAACACCACGCCGACCACCAGCGCCAGCCAAAAGCCGAACAGGAAAATATCCGGCATTTGCAGCATCGACCCGTCGGCCAGCACCATCGGCACATAAAAGACCCGCAGCAGCGAGATCACCAAAATCGTCAGGCCTGCCAGCAGCAAAATGCCGCGCCGCGTCAGCACGGTCGCACCAATCGTCACCGGCGCCATGATCAGCAGCGCGAACGGGTTGTTCAACCCGCCGACCAGATACAGCAGCATCCCCAATTGCACGACATCCAGCACCAAAAAGGACATGGCCTGCCGTGCCGATAGCCGCGTGCTTTGCGGAAACAGCACCGTCGACAGCACGTTCACCGCCAGCGACAGGCCGATTGCAACGGCAACGGGGCCGACAGCGATTTGCAGGTTGAATATCGACACCGCCGCCCAAACTGCGCCGACTTGCCCGAAAATCGCCATCCAACGCACCAGAACCAGCGTGCGCAACCGCACCAGGTTCGACTCGCGCGTTGTGGTGAAAAGATGGCTTTCACTGCCGACGTCGGGAAATAGCTCGGGCGCGTCGTCTACGCCGGCAAGGTTGGGTTTGGCAGCCATATTGTGTCCTGACGGGCGAAGTTTCGTGCGGCTATTGTCTGCCTTGCGCGGCAAATGATCAATCAGCAGCCTTGGCCAGCTGCGAATCTGTCGCAAAACTGCGACAAGATCGTGTTTTGCCGCAGGATATGCGGCGGATTGACGCTGCTTCACCTGCGCATTAGGGTGCGCGCGCAGCCCCCACCGGCAATTCCCCCGTGGTGGCACCTGATCGAACGCGACAAAAGGTTATCAGCGTATGGATAGCGAGGAACTTGATCTGGGCAGGGACCGTAGCCTGCTTTTGGTCGATGATGATGACGCCTTTCTAAAACGTCTTGGAAAAGCGATGGAAAAGCGGGGCTTTGCGGTCCAATTGGCCGAAGGCGTCGCCGCCGGCAAAGCTGAGGTCGCACAGAACCCGCCAGCTTACGCTGTCGTTGATCTGCGGCTGGAAGATGGCAACGGCCTGGATGTGGTCGAGGCCTTGCGGGAAAGCCGTCCTGACTGTCGCATCGTGGTGCTGACGGGCTATGGCGCGATTGCAACCGCTGTTGCGGCTGTAAAAATCGGTGCGATTGATTATTTGTCAAAGCCCGCCGATGCGACAGATGTGACGAATGCGCTGCTTGCGCGCCGATCCGACCATCCCGTACCGCCCGAAAATCCCATGAGCGCCGACCGCGTCCGCTGGGAACATATCCAGCGCGTGTACGAGCTATGCGACCGCAACGTGTCGGAAACCGCGCGTCGCCTGAATATGCACCGCCGCACCTTGCAGCGTATTCTGGCCAAGCGCAGCCCTAAGTAAGCGACTGGAACCGGGCAATAAAATCTGCCCGGACCTCGGACGCGGGACGCAAGCGTATCGCTAGCCCCTCGCGCGCCCCCAACGTGCAGCGCCCGATCAGCCGATCCGCCTCGGCAGCGGTGAACCCTGCAATCTCGACCGCTTCCAGCCAAGCCGATATTTTATCGGCAGCTTTGATCCGCCGTTTCACATCCGCAGGCAGGCGCGCGGGCAGGCCAAACCGCTGATGCACCGCTGCCGTCAGCCGCGTATCCAGATCGGCATAGCCTGATCCAACAGCGGCCTTTACCGGCGAGATCATATCCCCGATCACATATTCCGGTGCATCATGCAGCAGCGCCGCCAGCCGCCACTCGGCCATGCCTGGATTGTCGCGCGCAAAAATCTGTTCGACCAACAGTGAATGTTCGGCCACGGAATAGGCGTGATCACCCCGCGTCTGCCCATTCCAGCGCGCCACGAACGACAGGCCGTGGGCGATATCCTCGATTTCGATATCCAAAGGTGACGGGTCCAGCAAATCCAGCCGCCGTCCCGATAGCATCCTTTGCCAAGCGCGCTGCATCATCGCTCCTGCCTTGGTTGTTCCTTTACGCATCCAATGCTAAACCTGCGGCAACCCAAAGGATCAGATCAAGGAGCCGCCGCAATGGCGCACGATTACATCGTCAAAGATATTGCACTCGCGGATTTTGGCCGCAAGGAGCTGGACATCGCTGAAACCGAAATGCCGGGCCTGATGGCGCTGCGCGAGGAATTCGGCAAGAGCCAACCGCTGAAAGGCGCCCGTATCGCGGGAAGCCTGCATATGACGATTCAGACGGCGGCGCTGATCGAAACGCTGAAAGTGCTGGGCGCGGATGTGCGCTGGGCCAGCTGCAACATCTTTTCGACCCAAGATCACGCCGCAGCGGCCATCGCCGCCACCGGCACGCCGGTCTTTGCGGTCAAGGGCGAAAGCCTCGAGGAATACTGGACCTATACCGACCAGATCTTCCAGTTTGCCGAAGGCACGGCGAATATGATCCTCGACGATGGCGGTGACGCGACCCTTTACGTGCTGATCGGCGCGCGGGTCGAGGCGGGCGAGACCAGCCTGATCGAAGTGCCGACCAGCGAAGAAGAGATCTGCCTGTTCAACCAGATCAAAAAACGTCTGGCCGCCAGCCCCGGCTGGTTCACCGCACAGCGCGCCGCGCTGCAAGGCGTGTCCGAAGAAACCACGACCGGTGTGCATCGCCTGTATGATCTGCACAAGAAAGGCCAGCTGCCGTTCCCCGCGATCAACGTGAACGACAGCGTCACCAAGTCGAAATTCGACAACAAATACGGCTGTAAAGAGTCGCTGGTCGACGGTATCCGCCGCGCGACCGATGTGATGATGGCTGGTAAAGTGGCCGTCGTCTGCGGTTATGGCGATGTGGGCAAGGGCTCGGCCGCGTCGCTGGCGGGTGCCGGTGCGCGCGTGATCGTCACCGAAATCGACCCGATCTGCGCGCTGCAGGCGGCAATGGACGGCTTTCAGGTCACTACGCTGGAAGATGTCGTCGAGACGGCCGATATCTTTATCACCACCACCGGCAACCGCGACATCATCCGTATCGAACACATGCGCCGCATGAAGGATATGGCGATCGTCGGCAATATCGGCCACTTCGACAACGAAATCCAAGTCGCCGCGCTGAAAAACCACAAGTGGACCAATATCAAAGAGCAGGTCGATATGATCGCGATGCCCTCGGGCAACCGCATCATCCTGCTGTCCGAAGGCCGCCTGCTGAACCTTGGAAATGCGACCGGCCACCCCAGCTTTGTCATGTCCGCCAGCTTCACCAACCAAGTGCTGGCGCAGATCGAACTGTGGACCAAGGGCAATGAATATGCCCCCGGCGTCTATATCCTGCCCAAGCATCTGGACGAGAAAGTCGCCCGTCTGCATCTGAAAAAGATCGGCGTGAAACTGACTGAGCTGTCGGTGCAACAGGCTGATTACATTGGCGTAACCGTCGAAGGCCCCTTCAAGCCCGAGCATTACCGCTACTAAGATCTGCCTGCCTAAAAAGACGGGCCGCGCTGTGCGGCCCGTTTTGTTTTTGCCGCAGGTCATCAAATTGTGATGGCCCCAAATGCGCCATAATCCAAAATCCGCCGATTATTGTTGATCTTTTTTGTCAGGTCTGGCAACGCCATCATCAGGTCGCCAGCCAGAGCGGATTTCACGCTGCACCAGCAGCCAAAGCCAGCTTCAAGCGCGCATCGTCAGGACGGGATCATGATCCCGCTTTCTGCACAGCCTCCCATCCATTTCTCCGGCTCGCGCGCGCGGGCTTTGAACGAGGACGTTCGCATATGAACAACCGCATTCGCTTGATCAATACAACTGCCATCGCGCTGGGTGTTGCGCTGCTGGCCGTTCCTGCCGTCGCCCAAGATAGCGCGACGAACCTGGGCCGCATCGTTATCGGATATTCCGAGGATGGCACCCCGGTTTACGCGGGCGAGAACACCACGATCCTGGAAGGCAGCGCGGTCACCGCCCAAGGCGGCACGGCACGTATTGATGATGTGCTGCGTCAGGTTCCGGGCGTCATGACCAACAACAACGAAGCCGGCCAGCCCGGCGTTTCGGTTGCAATCCGTGGCCTGTCGGGCAACGGCCGTGTCGCAACGGATATCGAGGGTATCCCCCAGAACTACCGTTTCAACCCGGCGTCGGGCGATGGCGAAAGCTATGCCTATGTCGAGCCTGCTTTCGTGTCGGGCATCACCGTTACGCGCGGCGCGCTGGTCACGACGGGCGGCGCTGGTCTTGCGGGTTCGGTAAACTTCCGTCTGTTGCGTGCCGAGGATCTGGTCGATGGTGAGGGCTTTGGCGGCTTCGCACGTCTCAGCTATGGGACGGCCGACAGCGATTTCACCCGCACCTTGGGCGCGGGCTATGTTTCGGGTCAGTATTCGGTCATGGCGGCGATCACCAAGCGCACCTCTGATGAAACCGAAGATGGTGAAGGCACCACGATCGCGAATTCGTCGCGCGACACACAGGCTGTCATGGCGCGCCTTGGCTATGCTATCGATGCCGCACAATCCATTGATTTCCTTGTCCTACACAACGAGGCGAGCTTTGGCGCGAACTCGTATTACCAAGACATGAACTCGGATATCGCCAAACTGTCCTATCGTCTGTCGAGTGGCGATTTGATCGATCTGAGTGCAAGCGTCTATTACAGCTTCACCGGCACCGAAAACGTTGGCAGCCTGACGGGTTCGGGTTCGTTCATCGGCCGCCGTTACGAGGTCGAGACCTATGGCGGCAACCTGTCGAACACCAGCGTTGCAACTGTCGGCAGCTTTGATCTGACCTCGACCAATGGTCTCGAGTTCAACTTTGACGAAATCGGCGGCAATAATGGCGGCTTGACCCCGGTGCAGGGCGAAGGCTCGCGTGTTTCGCTGTTCTCGGAAAATGTTTTCGTCAACGGCCCGTGGGAGCTGACCGGCGCCGTGCGTCTGTCGCAATATAAGGTCGAAGGCGATTACGTTGGCGGCACCGGCTCGCCGATTGCCAGCCAATATGTGAATATCGACGAAACGAGCATCGATCCCAAATTCACGATTGCCTATCAGTCGAACGACTGGCTGCAGCCGTATCTCTCGCTGTACCAAACCTCGCGTGCGCCGACGGCGCAGGAAACGCTGATGGATACGGTGCGTGACTATTCGGCCTATGGCATGGGTATCCACGCGCTGATCGGCAACCCCAACCTCGAGGCCGAGACCGCCCGTGGCGGTGAACTTGGCTTCAACATCGCCAAAGACAACCTGTTCACCGCCGGTGACAGCCTGAACGCCCGCGTTGCCTATTACATCTTGGATGTCGACAACTACATCACCAACGTGACGACTACCGTGACGGCGGGCACGCTGACGACTTATCAGTATGTCAACATCGATGGCACGACGCGCACCGAAGGTCTTGAGATCGAGGCCACCTATGAGAGCGACCTGATCTCGGCCGTTCTGTCCTATACGGACTCGGATTCGGATATTCCCGATGGTTCGGCTTATGATCTGCAGCCGTCGCACACCTATGCGGCGACAGTTGCCGGACATTTCCTGAACGGCGCGCTGACCACGGGTGTCACCTATAGCTATACGTCGGGTGGCACTGCGTTCTCGACCAAGGACACCACCGAAAGCTATGGCCTGTGGGATGTCTTCGCATCCTATGACGTGACAGATGCCTTTAGCGTCACGGCAAAGGTTTCCAATGCCACGGACGAAGTCTATGTGCCGTGGGGCATCGAAAGCGGCAATGGCGCTGGCCGTAACGTCTACCTTGGCGCACAGATGCGCTTCTAATTTCCTCGGTTAGTTGCATTCCTGAGGTAAATGAGGGGGCTGGGTGTTTCACCCGGCCCCCTTTTCTTTTGCAATACGCGCTTGCCTTAACGTCATTCCGCGGTGAACATGGCCCTATTCATCTGGCCAATGTTCATGTTGAAGGAGTGAATGATGGGTAAACGAGACGATCTTATCGCGAAATACGCGACGGACCTGCGCGAGAAACTGGGTGTGACGCCCGATCTGGCGCTGCTGACCAAAGTCACCATTGGTGTTGGCCCTGCCATTTATAGCGCCGATGCGGAAACCGTTGCCGCCAGCGACCAGTCCGAGCTTGATCGGGTGAAAGCCAGCTTCCTCGTCAAAAAACTGGGCCTGAAAGACGGCCCTGATCTGGATGCCGCCATCGCCAAAGTGGTCGAGGCCTATGGCAAATCCGAGCGTAATAAATACCGCGCTGTTGTCTATTATATGCTGACCAAGCATTTCGGCAAGGAATCGGTCTACGCCTGACCTCTTTGCAGCAGGCCTGCCCCATGGCGGGCGGGCCTGTTTCCGCTTTTCTTTCCGCCGGCGATCAGGCAGAGCAAGCGAAACCCCAACGTTAAAAGTGCATTCGGATGTATCCGCTTCACGGCATCGCGCTCAAGGTCTTGTCAGTCCTTTTGTTCCTGATCATGGCATCGATGGTGAAATACGTCTCGGACGAGATCCCGTCTGGAGAATCCGTGTTTTTCCGATCTATTTTCGCGGCGCCCGTGATCATCATCTGGTTGATGATGCGGGGCGAGTTGCGGACAGGCCTGAAAACCGCAAATCCGATGGGTCATCTGATGCGGGGGATTATCGGCACCAGCAGCATGATGTTTGGCTTTGCCGCGATTGCCTTGTTGCCCCTGCCCGAGGCGACGGCCATCGGCTATGCCGCGCCGCTGCTGGTGGTGATTTTGGCGGCCGTGCTGCTGCGCGAACGTGTCCGCAAATTCCGCATTTCGGCGGTCGTCATGGGGCTGGCTGGCGTCCTGATTGTATTATGGCCCAGCCTGGGCGCCGAGGGCGGCAGCCCCATTGGGGTCACCCTGGCGCTTTGCGCCGCATTCTTTGCGGCATTGGTGCAAATTATCGTGCGAAAACTGGTGGATAGCGAAAGCACCGCCTCCATCGTCTTTTGGTTCTCGATCTCATCGGCGGCGCTATCGCTGCTGACGGTGCCGTGGGGCTGGGTCATGCCGTCGCCGTTCCAGTTTACGCTGCTGGTATTGGTGGGGGTGACGGGCGGGGTGGCACAGATCCTGATGACCTCGGCCTATCGCTATGCCGATGCCTCGCTGATCGCACCGTTTGAATATGTCTCGATGCTGTTTGCGCTGATCGTCGGCTATTTCATCTTCAGCGAGGTGCCAACCATCACCATGCTGATCGGGGCCGCCATTATCATCGCGGCGGGGATTATGATCATCCTGCGCGAACGCTATCTGGGCCAACAGCGCGCCCGCCAGCGCAAGGCAACGCCGCCGGTCTAAATGAAAAAGGCGGCCCGAAGGCCGCCCTTTGTGGTTTAGGCGCGCACGTGGCGCTCGTAGGTCTCGGCGATATCCAGCGTCAGCGCGCCGATTTCAAAATTGTAGATATCGGCGATCGACGACACGGGGGTCACTTCGGCGGCGGTGCCGGTCAGCCAGCACTGCTGGAAGGTTTCCAGCTCGGACGGCTCGATATGACGCTCGTGGACGGTGATGCCCTTGTCGCGCAGCAGTTGGATGACGGTCTGACGCGTGATGCCGTTCAGGAAGGCATCCGCCAGCGGGGTGTGAACCTCGCCATCTTTCACAAAGAAGATGTTGGCACCGGTCGCCTCGGCCACATAGCCGCGGTAATCCATGAACAGCGCGTCCGAATAGCCTTTGGCCTGCGCCGCATGTTTGGACATGGTGCAGATCATGTAAAGGCCAGCGGCTTTCGCGGCGACGGGGATCGTCTCGGGCGAGGGGCGCTTCCATTTCGAGATGTCGATGCGCGCGCCTTTGGTTTTGGCGTCGCCGTAATAGGCGCCCCATTCCCAGCCTGCGATGGCCAGACGGACGGGGTTGCCAACAGCCGAGACACCCATTTCCGAACCTGCACCGCGAAAGGCGACCGCGCGCACATAGGCGTCAGTCCAGCCATTCGCTTTGAGCATTTCGTATTTTGCGGCTTCGATCTCTTCGACCGAATAGGGGATTTCCATGTCCAGCATATTCGCCGAAGCGCGCAGGCGCTGCGAATGTTCGATACCTTTGAAAATCTTGCCGTTATAGCAGCGTTCCCCTTCGAAGACCGATGAGGCATAGTGCAGCGCGTGCGTCAGAATATGGACATTGGCGTCACGCCACTCGACCAATTTGCCGTCCATCCAGATTTTGCCGTCACGATCGTCATAGTTCCCGGCCATTGCCGTGCCCTCCTGATTTCACTTTGTTTCGCCAGCATCGTGGTTTGTGATATAATGTTGCGCGAAATTGAGGCGTAAGTAGCGCTTCGAACTTGGAATGTCAACGACACTGACGTATTCTAAGTCAAAAGAATGAGAGGAAGACCCATGGCTGATAACAGCGGATTTCAGGGCGGTCAGGCACTGCTGTTCCTGACGGACGATCAGCTGCGCAAGGGAATCGAGGCGATGTATTTCGCCTATCGCGGCTTTACCGCCGATCCCGATCTGATCTTGCTGGATTACGGCTATGGCCGCGCGCATCACCGTGTGCTGCACTTTGTCCATCGCCGACCGGGTGTAACGGTGAACGGATTGTTGGCGATTTTGGGCATTACCAAGCAAAGCCTGAACCGCGTGCTGCGGGTTCTGGTTGATGATGCCATGGTGGAATCGCGCGTTGGCCCCGATGACAAGCGTGAACGCCACCTCTATCTGACCACCAAAGGTACCGCGCTGGAACTCGAGCTGGCCGATGTGCAGACCGAACGGATGCGCCGCGCCTATCGCGCCGCAGGGCCGGTGGCTGTTGCGGGATTCCGCACCGTTTTGGAAGCGATGATGGACGCGGAAGAAAGACGCATTTATGAAAGCTTAACAGGCGTTTCTTCCACATCGGGTGGGCGCTAGGATCAAGGCACCGGAGGGCCGCAATGGAACAGCCCCATCTGCTGATCGTCGATGATGATGCGCGCATCCGTGCGCTGTTGCAAAAATTCCTGCAACGGAGCGGCTTTTTTGTGACCGCCGCCCGCGACGCCGCCCATGCGCGGCGTCTGCTCGAGGGGCTCGAGTTCGATCTGGTCGTGCTGGACGTGATGATGCCGGGCGAGAATGGCATCGATTTCTGCCGCGATATCCGCGCGCGACTTGGCGTGCCTGTGCTGCTGCTGACCGCGCGAGGCGAGACATCGGACCGGATTTCGGGTCTCGAGGCGGGTGCAGATGATTATCTGCCAAAGCCGTTCGAGCCAAAGGAGCTGCTGCTGCGCATCAATGCCGTCCTGCGCCGCACCCCAGTGGCCGAGGCGCGCGTCCCCACGCATAAAGTTCTGCATATGGGCGCGGCGCGCTATGATGCGGATCGCGGCGAGTTGTGGCTTCACGGCACCTTGCAACGTCTGACCGCGACCGAGGCGCAGTTGATGCGTGTTCTGGCCGCGCGGGCAGGCAGCGTCGTCAGCCGCACCGAACTGGTCGAGGAAATGAGCCGCGGCCCCGAGCCGTTGCAAGAACGCGCCGTCGATGTGCAGATCACCCGCCTGCGTCGCAAGCTGGAACCCGACAGCCGTCAGCCCCGCTATCTGCAAACCGTGCGCGGCGCGGGCTATATGCTGGCGACCGATGGCGGCGCTGCATAAGGGGGCAGGGTGAATTTCTCGAACGGATATGATCCGGACAAGGCACCGCCCTATCGGATCGTCATGCGCGAGCCAGCCGTGAAACGCTTTGCATTGGCGCATGATCTGGCACTGCCCGCGGCGGCGGCACTGTTGCTGGCGCATATGGCACAGCGCGCGGGCGCGGCGAATGATCTGCATCGCGGTGTATTGCAGCGCAGCCCCGTGGATGCGGCGGCGCTCGACGCCCTCGCTGTTCAGGTCTTTCCTGCCTAGCGCATCAGGCGCGGCAGGCCGTTCAGGCTGTCTGTGATGCCCGCCGCCTCGCGCATCATGGCGCGGCGCAGGGGGGCGATGGCGTTGATCACGCCCAGCCCGATATCGCGGACACCGCGCAACAGGCGATCGTCATTGGAAAACAATTTGGTCGTGCCATGGGTCACGGCGGCCAGGGCCAGCACCTCGGGGCGGCGCCAGCTTTGATAGCGGTCCAAAACATCAGTCGCGCCGATATCCTCGCCGCGCTTGCGGGCATCGGTCAGGACATCGACCAGCGCCGCCACATCACGCATCCCCGCGTTCAGCCCTTGGCCCGCAACAGGATGCAGGCCATGTGCCGCATCCCCCACCAGCGCGACGCGCGACGCGACAAAGGCCTCCAGCAGCGACAGCGCCAGCGGAAAAGCACTGCGCGGTGTGGCAAGGCTGATCTGCCCCAAAAAGCGGCCAAAAGCGGGGCGCAGAGCCTGTAGAAAGTCTGCATCATCCATCGCCATCAGCGCGCGGGCGCGGGTCTCGTCCTCGCTCCAGACGATCGAGCTGCGGTTTTCTGTGAGGGGTAGGATCGCCAGTGGCCCGCCGGGCATAAAGAACTGATGCGCGATGCCATCATGCGGCCGCTCATGCGCAATCGCGCAGGTGATCGCCATCTGATGATAGGGCAGGGGGCTGCGCGTCAGGCCTGCACGTTCCGCCGTGCCACTGGATTTGCCATCCGCGCCGACCAAAAGTTTCCCGTGGAACATGCGGCCATCGTCCAATGTGACACTGGCCCCGCGCGCATCCACATTTTGGGCGACCACTTTTGCGGGCGCGATATGGGTGACGCGGGGATTGGCATCTATGGCTGACAGCAAAGCGCGGCGCAGATAGCGATCCTCGATCATCTGACCCATCGGGCCGTTGTCGCCCTCGGCGGCGTTGAAATGCAGCATGAAGGGGGCAGGGCCTTCGCCCGCGCGGCCATCGGTGACCTTGATCTGTCGGATCGCGGTGGCATGGGCCGCGGGCCATGCGCCCAGCCGCTGAAGCATTCGTACGGTGCCAGCCGACAAAGCATAGCTGCGGCCATCGAATGTGTCGGCGCTGCGCAGATCCACCGGCAGTGCGTCGATCACCACCGCGCGCTGACCTGCGCGGGTCAGCGCCAGCGCCAGTGCCGGGCCATTGAGCCCGCCGCCAATAATCAGCACATCTGCGCGCATGTTTTCCATGCCAATGGTGCTAGGATGCGCGCGGGCGATTGTCCATCATGGAATCTCATGTTTAGGCTGGGGGAAATGCAAGGGGATGCGTGATGCAAGAATGGTTGTTTGCCAAAGCGGCTGATCTGGGACGCGGGATCGGGGCGGGGAAAATCGACCCCGTGGACCTGGCGGAATGTTACCTTGAGGCGGCAGCGAACCACCCTGACGCCGCCCGCATCTATGCCCGCACCGCGCCCGATCGCACATTGTCCGAGGCTGCCGCCGCCCGCAGCCGCGCACAATCGAGTGCCCGCCTTGGCCCCCTTGATGGTGTGCCGGTCAGTTGGAAAGACCTGATCGACAGCAAAGACATCGCGACCGAGGCCGGCACCGCCCTGATGGAGGGCCGCACCCCATCCGCCGATGCGCCCGTTCTGGCCCAAGGCACATCATCCGGCCTTGTTTTTATGGGAAAAACCCATCTCAGCGAGATCGCCTTTTCCGGCCTTGGCTATAACCCGATCACCGCGACGCCCCCCAATATCAACGGCCCGGATCTGGTGCCGGGGGGGTCATCCTCTGGTGCGGCGGCCTCGCTGGCCTACGGCCTTGCGGCGGGGGCAATCGGGTCGGATACCGGCGGCTCGATCCGGCTGCCTGCAGCGTGGAACGGCCTTGTCGGGTTCAAACCCGCGCATGGCGCGCATCCGCTGGAGGGTATAGTGCCGCTGTGCCGCCGCTTTGACACCATCGGCCCGCTGGCGCGCTCGGTCGAGGATGCGGCGCTGCTGGATGCGGCGCTGGGCGGTGCCGCTGTGGATCTGTCGGGCGCCAGCCTGCACGGCACGCGCCTCGCCGTCATGGATACGGTGGTTGGCGAAGGGCTAGAGCCCGCCGTCAGCATGGCATTTGAACAGGCCCTTGACCGGCTGGCCCGCGCCGGTGCGCAAATCACCCGCATCGTGCTGCCCGAGGTTGCCGCCGCCTATCCCCTTGCCGCGCTGCTTTACGCGCCCGAGGCTTGGGCCTATTGGCGCGATTATATCACCCCCGCGCCGCATAAGATGTTCGACCAGATTTATGAACGCATCTCGGCGGGTCAGCAGGTTGCGGCCCCTGATTACATCGCCGCCTGGGACGAGCTGCACGCGCTGCGCCGCACCTATGCGTCCGCGACCGCAGGCTATGACGCCATCCTATGTCCCGCAGCGCCGATTACGGCGCCCAGCATCAGCCGACTGACAAGCGATAGCGCCTATTACAAACAGGTGAACCTGCAGGCCCTGCGCAATACGCGGCTGGCCAATCTGTTCGGCCTTGCCTCGGTCAACCTGCCGCTGGATCAGCCGATGACGGGGCTGCTCTTGAACGCGCTGCCCGCACAGCAGGGCGCGCTGTTGCGCCTTGCAAAGGCAGCCGAGGCCGCGCTGGCCACATAAAAGCCACATTTTCACGCCCAGATCGCGTGATTTTGCGCGTTCTTCTGGACAGGGACGTCGGGTTTCCTTTAGTTTTCAGGCCAAAGGGGCATCAAACGACCCCGAACCTGAGGCAGTCATGAACGAACCCGAGCGGTTTTCCGGTCTTCCGGAATACGCATTCCCGCGCCTGCGCAAGCTGATCGACCACCTGCCCGCAGGTGGCGCACCCGTGTCGATGACGATTGGCGAGCCGCGCCACGCGTTTCCCGATTTCGTCCCCGAGGTGCTGGCCCAGCATGTGGCCGAGTTCAGCAAATACCCCCCGAACGAGGGCACGCCCGAGCTGCTGGCCGCGATTTCCGCATGGCTCCAGCGCCGCTATGGCATTGACGTGCCGCCCGCGCAGATCACATCGCTGAACGGCACGCGCGAGGGGCTGTATAACGCCGCCGTCGCGCTGTCGCCGGAGTTGAAAAACGGCAAGCCACCCGTCGTGCTGATGCCGAACCCGTTCTATCAGGTCTATGCCATCGCCAGCCTGTCGGTTGGGGCCGAGCCCGTCTATGTCCGCGCCACCGCCGACACTGGCCACCTGCCTGATTTCGCATCGCTGCCCGCCGATGTGCTCGATCGCACGACGATTGCCTATATCTGCTCGCCCGCGAACCCGCAGGGGGCGGTGGCCAGCGTTGAATACTGGCAGACCCTGATCGCACTGGCGGAAAAGCACGATTTCAAGATTTTCGCCGACGAATGCTATGCCGAGATCTACCGCGACACCCCGCCTGCGGGTGCGTTGCAGGTGGCCCATGCAATGGGCGCCGATCCTGAGCGCGTGGTGATTTTCCATTCGCTGTCCAAACGCTCGAACCTGCCGGGCCTTCGGTCTGGCTTTGCCGCGGGCGGGCCGCGTTCGATCGCGCTGATCCGCCAGCTGCGCTCGTATAACGGTGCGCCGCTGCCGATGCCGCTGCAACGCGTGTCCGAACGCGCTTGGGCGGATGAGGCGCATGTGGTCGCCAGCCGCGCGCTCTATCAGGAAAAGTTCGCGATTGCCGACCGGATCTTCGGCAATGTCCCTGGTTATATGCCGCCCGCAGGCGGGTTTTTCCTGTGGCTGCCGGTGCCAGACGACGAGGCTGCGACCGTGAAACTGTGGACTGAAACCGGCGTGCGCGTGCTGCCGGGGTCCTATCTGTCGCGCGACGTTGCGGGCGAAAACCCCGGCAAGGGCTATATCCGCGTCGCGCTGGTGGATGACCCCGCCACGACCGAACGTGCGCTGCATCTGATCCGTAACTGCCTTTATGGCACCGAGGGGGGCTAACACATGGCCTATCCAACACGCGACCGCGACCCGCTTTTGGGCGGTGACCTGCAAAGCCTGATCGAGCGCCGCGGCAAAGAGGTGATCGGCGGGCTGGTTGCCTTTGCGGGCCTGTTGGTGTGGCTGATGCTGGTAACCCATTCGCCCGAAGACCCGAACTGGCTGAACGCCACCGACGCGCCGGTGCGCAATTGGCTGGGGCCGCTGGGGGCCTCGCTGTCGCATCCGATGTTCATGGTGGTGGGCAAGGCGGCGTGGATCGTGCCGCTGGCGATGGTGGTCTGGGGCCTGCGTTTCGTGCTGCATCGGGGCGAAGAACGCGCCATGGCCCGCGCGACCTTCATTCCCGTCGCCATCGTGATCTCGGCGCTGTTTCTGGCGACACTTGCGCCCGACGGGCAGGGCAGCTTCAACTATCGCGCTGGCGGGATGCTGGGTTACACCGTCCTGTCGATGGTGCTGACGCTGATACCTATCGGCAATTCCTTTGCGACCGGTATGTTGTCGATGCTGCTGTTCGGCGCCTCGGCCGTGCTGATTTTCTATGCGCTGGGCATCACCCTGCGCGAGGCGCGTCGCACCACCGCCGCCGTTTTTGGCGGCTCGCTGGCGGGGGCGATGGCGGGGGCCACCTTCCTCAAAGGTGCGGCCGATCGCGGCGCGGCGCTGTCGCGTAGCGCATCCGAGGGCTTGAATGCGCGCCGCAGCCAGCACCGCAGCGCGCCTTTGGCGCAGGATCTGCCGCCCTATGGCTATGCCGATGATCAGGATTTCGTCTTTGAGGACGAGCGTGATTACGACGATTACGGCGATGACGACCGCCACCCGCAGGTGACGCTGGGCGGGCAGGGCAGTATGTTCTCGCGCAATGATCCGCGCTTTGATGCGCGGGAGATGCCGCGTTTTGCGCCGCAACCGCAGATGCAGCCAGAGCCGCAAATGCATGCGCCCGTATCCGAGGCACGCCGCACCGCTGTCATCCGCCCGCAGCAAACTCAGGCTGCACCGCGCATGGCCTCGCCCGTGCCGCCGCCGCCCGAGGCGCGCCATGTGCCGCTGGACGAAGATGACATGCCGCGCCACTTTGGCGACAGCCCCGCGCCCTATCCGCCCAGCTTCGCCGATGTCGCGCCCCATATTCACCGCTATGACGAGGCGGATGACGCGCCGCGTGAACAGGCGGGCTTTTTATCGCGTGCATCGGGGATGTTGCGCCGCGCGGCCGGGATTGAAAACTCCCGCAGCACCGAGATGCCCGAACCCGAGCTGGTCCCCCGCGCCCCGCGCAGCGGCGCGGTGGACATGCCCGATGGCGACCGTATCCGCAGCAAAATCTCGCAGGCGATTGCCGCGCGCAAGGATGATGAGGGCGTGATCAACCCATTGGTGGCGCCGCAACCCGCGCCGCGTCCGCGCCGGATGGTGATGGCAGAGCCAGGTCAGCGGATCGAGCCGCCTTTGACCGCTAGCCATGCGATGTTCGTGGCCGAGACCGCTGTGCAAGCGGCCCCTGTTATGGAAACTGTGATGGCGGCGGCGCCTGCAGTTATGGCCAATGCGGTGATGGCCGACGGCATTGCCCTGCCACCCAAAGCCGCGCGGCCCGCGCATTTTCACAGCCCCAAATCCGCCGCTGTTGTGGTTGACAGCGGTCAACATGTCTTGCCGCCGATGCCGCATCGCCCGCGCAGCGCGGCCCCCGCACCCGAACAGCCGGCCCGCGCCGTGCCGCCAACGCCGGCGCGCCCGCGCATGCCAAGCGCCGTGCCAAGCGCCCTGCCGGATGCGTCCGCTGCCGTATTGCCCAAGACCACCGTGCCCATGGCCGCGCCGCTTTACAGCCAGGCGCCTGCGCCGATGCTGGATCTGACGGCGAACACCAATGCTGCGCTGCATGATATTGCGGACGAGCCGCCGCTGAACATTTTCGACCCCGATATGGCGGATCTGGGCGAGGATCTGCTGCTGGATGCGGGCCAAAGCTGGGAGGCGACCGGCGACACCCGCGCCCGCCCCGAGGCGCGCGTGACCCGTGCCGTCGGTCTTGGCGGGCTGGAACGCGCTGGCCAATCCGCCACCCGCGCCAAGGTCGAGAAAAGTCGCTTTGCCGATTATGAACTGCCGCCGATCGCGCTGCTGAGCGACCCGACCGACATCACCCGCCATGACCTGTCCGACGATCAGCTAGAGGAAAACGCCCGCCTGCTGGAATCGGTGCTGGATGATTATGGCATCAAGGGCGAGATCGTCTCGGTCCGTCCCGGCCCCGTGGTGACGATGTACGAGCTAGAGCCCGCGCCGGGTCTGAAAGCCAGCCGCGTCATCGGTCTTGCTGATGATATCGCCCGCTCGATGTCGGCGCTGTCGGCGCGTGTCTCGACCGTGCCGGGGCGTTCGGTGATCGGGATCGAACTGCCCAACGCCCATCGCGAAAAGGTCGTGCTGCGCGAGATCCTCGAGGCGCGCGAATATGGCAATGAACAGATGCGCCTGCCGCTGGCGCTGGGCAAGGACATCGGCGGCGAGGCGATTGTCGCCAACCTCGCCAAAATGCCGCACTTGCTGATCGCGGGAACCACCGGCTCGGGTAAGTCGGTGGCGATCAACACGATGATCCTGTCGCTGCTGTATAAGCTGTCGCCGGATGAATGCCGCCTGATCATGATCGACCCCAAGATGCTGGAACTGTCGGTTTACGACGGCATCCCGCATCTGCTGTCGCCCGTGGTGACCGATCCCAAAAAGGCCGTTGTCGCCCTGAAATGGGTCGTGGCCGAGATGGAAGAGCGCTATCGCAAGATGTCCCGCATGGGCGTGCGTAATATCGAAGGGTATAACGGCCGCGTCCGCGATGCACTGGCGCGCGGCGAGATGTTCAGCCGCACGATCCAGACCGGATTTGACGAGGAAACCGGCGATCCGATCTTTGAGACCGAGGAAACCCAGCCCCAACTGCTGCCCTTCATCGTGGTCATCGTCGACGAGATGGCCGATCTGATGATGGTTGCGGGCAAGGAAATCGAGGCTTGCATCCAACGTCTTGCGCAAATGGCGCGCGCCTCGGGCATTCACCTGATCATGGCGACGCAGCGGCCTTCGGTCGATGTGATCACCGGCACGATCAAGGCGAACTTCCCGACCCGGATCAGCTTTCAGGTCACCTCGAAAATCGACAGCCGCACGATCTTGGGCGAACAGGGGGCCGAACAGCTTTTGGGCATGGGCGACATGCTTTACATGGCAGGCGGCGGGCGCGTGACCCGTGTCCACGGCCCGTTTGTGTCCGACGAGGAAGTCGAAGAGATCGTCAACTATCTGAAAACCTATGGGCCGCCGGATTATCAATCGGGTGTGGTCGAGGGTCCTGATGACGAGATCGAGGGTGATATCGACGCGGTGCTGGGCCTGAACAGCGGGGGCAATTCCTCGGGCGAGGATGCGCTTTACGATCAGGCCGTCGCAATTGTCGCGCGCGATCGCAAATGTTCGACCAGCTATATCCAGCGCAAATTGGGCATCGGCTATAACAAAGCCGCCCGTTTGGTCGAGCAAATGGAAGAAGAAGGCGTCGTGACCGCCGCAAACCACGTCGGCAAGCGCGAAATCTTGCTACCCGAGCCGTAAGCACGGCTCTGTTATCGCCTAACGGCCGGGCTGTCATTGACTGCCCCGCCCCTCCCCCGACATATAGGGTATGGCCCTTGGGGGAATTGAAAGATGAGACTAAACCGACGTGACCTTTTGGCCAGCGCGATGGCGCTGAGCGCAGGAACCTTGGGCGGCGCATTGCCCGCCTTTGCACAGCAAGTCACGCTGAACGATATTTCAGCCTATCTGAACGGGCTGACCACCGCCGAGGGGCGTTTCACACAGGCGAATGCAGACGGCAGCCAATCGGCAGGCGCGATCTATATCAAGCGGCCGGGCCGGATGCGGTTCGAATATGATCCGCCGGATAATGGCCGGATGCTGGCCTCGGGCGGGCAGCTTGCGATTTTTGATCCACGCTCGAACCTGCCGCCGGATCGCTATCCGCTGAACCAGACGCCGCTGAATATCATTCTAGAGCGCAACGTCGACCTTGGCCGTCGTAATATGGTGCGCGGCATGCAGGTGGACGGCAACCGCGCGATTGTCACCGCGCAGGACCCCAGCCACCCCGAATACGGCGCGATCGAGCTGGTCTTTCAGATCAGCCCGATGACTCTGTGGCAATGGACGGTGATTGATCAGGCCGGTGGTCGCACCACGACGACACTCTCGGAAATCCGCATTGGTGGGCAGATTTCCGACAGCATCTTTAATATCGAAAGCGAGATGCGGCGCGCCGGTTAAACCCGGCTAGATCCGGCCACAAGACCGAAGCTGGGCGTCATACATGATCGCCCGGCCTTCCAATTCGGCGGCGATACGCACCAGCCATGCCTTGGAATTATGGGTGCCGCGGCGATAACCGGCGCGGCCCTCGTGATAGGCCAGATATTGGTTACGCGTATCGTTCAGGGGGATACCCAATTCACGCGTGGTGGCGGTCATATACCAGCCCATGAAATCGGTCGCGTCGCGGATTTCATGGCGCTGCGCGCGTGATCGGCCCGCAGAAGACGCCAGATAATCATCCCACGTGCCATCCAAAGCCTGGCTATAGCCATAGGCCGAGGATTGTCGCCCGATCGGCAGGACACCCAACGCATATTGATGCGGCGGGCGTGCATTGCCGATGAACTTGCTCTCTTGATAAATGATCGCCATCTGCACGGCGACCGGAATGCCCCATGTGCGCTCGGTCTGCTGGAAGGCACGCAAATATTGCGGGCGCTGTGCAACGATGCTGCACGCGTCGTCCAGATTCCGGGGGGCGCTGAATTCACGGCTCCCACAGCCTGCGACAAGAATCACAAGCAACAGGGCTCGAATGGTTCTGCTCATCTGCCTCGGGCCACATGTTTATTATTATATTGGGGGAAAGTGTAACCCAAGGGTCGGCTTTTGGGAACCATGGGATTTTACGCGGGCGCGTTCCTGCCGGTTCCCTCACGCAGACGTGTCGGACGCGCGGGGCGGCCCATGGTGCCCGCATGGACATGCCGCCGTAAATCCAGCATGATTGCCCCATGACAGGAGAAAAAATGCAGACGCGGCGCGCTAAATTTCATCTGGGGCAGATCGTTCGGCACCGCGTGCATCAGTTCCGCGGTGTGGTCTTTGATGTGGACCCCGAATTCGCCAATTCCGAAGGCTGGTATCAGTCGATCCCCGAAGACATCCGCCCCCGCAAAGATCAGCCGTTCTATCACCTGCTGGCCGAAAGCGCCGAATCCTATTACGTCGCCTATGTGTCCGAGCAGAACCTGGTGCTGGACCCAACCGGCGATCCCGTTGACCATCCCGATGTGCCCAATATGTTCGGCCATCTGACGGATGGAGTCTATGCGCTGCAAGTGCAGCTAAACTAACCATAGCGGAAAATCATGACTGTCGATTATACCGAGCTTGCCAAAACCGTCGCGGCGCTGGTCGAAGGGGAAACAGATGCGGTTGCGTTGATGGCGACCCTGTCTTGCGAAGTGCATCACGCGGATGACCGTTTCAACTGGACGGGTTTTTACCGTGTCACCGCCCCCGAAATGCTGAAAATCGGCCCCTATCAGGGCGGTCACGGCTGTCTGCAAATCCCTTTTTCGCGCGGGGTTTGCGGTGCGGCGGCGCGCACCGGCGAGGTGCAATTGGTGCCGGATGTCGAGGCCTTTCCTGGCCATATCGCCTGTTCCTCCTCGACCCGCAGCGAGATTGTGCTGCCGGTGCGCGATGGCGCGGGCCATCTGATTGGCGTCTTTGATATCGACAGCGACCTGCCCGATGCCTTTACACAAGCCGACGCCGATGCGCTGCAGGCGCTGCTGGATCGCACCTTCGCGGCGGTGTAAATCATGCGGCTGCTGACCCTTGGCCATGGCTATGTCGCGCAGGCGCTGGCCCGAATTTTGCCCGAAGGGTGGCAGCTGCGCGGCACATCCCGCAGCGACGGTGCCGCAATCCAATGGCCGGGCAGCGATCTTGCGCCCCATATTGCATGGGCGACGCATATCCTGATCTCGGCCGCGCCGGTCGGGGGGCAGGACCCTTTCTTTACCACCGTCGCGGGACTGGTGGCGCATCGCCGCCCCGATTGGCTTGGCTATCTGTCCACCACCGGCGTTTACGGCGATCATCAGGGCGCGTGGGTGGACGAGGAAACGCCTGTCAGCCCCGTCGCCAATCGTTCGGCGGATCGCCTGATGGCGGAACGCGCCTGGGCGGATGTGTCGGACCAGGCGCATATCTTTCGCATCGCGGGTATCTATGGGCCGGGCCGCGCGCCTTTCGCGCGGTTGCGGGCCGGGCAGGCGCGCCGCATCCACCGCGAGGGGCAGGTCTTCTCGCGCATCCATGTCGATGACATTGCGCAGGTGCTGTTGGCCGCGATGGTGCAGCGCAAGCCCGGCATCTATAATCTGGCCGATGATCTGCCCGCGCCCAACGCGGATGTGATCGCCTATGCCGCAGGGCTTGCGGGCCTGCCCGTGCCGCCACTGGAAGACTTCGACACCGCCGAGATGACCCCGATGGCGCGCAGCTTTTATGAAGAAAGCCGCCGCATCTGTAACAAAAAGATCAAGGCGGATCTGGGCGTCAGCCTGCTGTATCCCGATTACAGGCGTGGATTGCAGGCCCTGTTGGGCGCGGGCGAATAACAAGATCCGTCATAAAAGCTTCGCAGTCAGATCGTAGATGCGGCGGAAAGAAGCCGCTTTGCGATCACAATGTTTCAATCGAACCACCCCGTCCAAACGCCTGCCGTCGCCACGCGTGACTTGCGGCTGACCTATGGCGATACCCAAATCCTGCGCGGCATTGATCTGGCGCTGAACCCCGGCGAAACGCTTGCGCTGCTGGGGCCCTCGGGCTGCGGCAAGACCACGCTGCTGCGTCTGGTCGCTGGCCTGCTGGCGCCCACGGCGGGCGAGGTGCATATCGACGGCCAAGTGATGGCCAGCGACAGCGTTTTCCTGCCGCCCGAGCGGCGCGGCCTGGGCATGGTGTTTCAGGATTACGCCCTTTGGCCGCATATGAGCGTTGCCGAAAACGTCGCTTTCCCCCTCGAGATGCGCAAAATCCCCCGCGCTGATCGCACGGCCCGCGTGACCGAGGCGCTGGAGCGTGTCGGCCTTGGCGCGATGGCGGATCGCTCGCCCGCAGCTTTGTCCGGCGGCCAGCAGCAGCGCGTCGCCATCGCCCGCGCTATCGTGGCCGAGCCGCATATCGTGCTGTTTGACGAGCCGCTATCGAACCTCGACCGCGAGCTGCGCGAGGTGATGGTGGCCGAGCTGGGGGCCTTGATCCGCGGCCTTGGCCTGACCGCAATCTATGTCACCCATGACCAGTCCGAGGCGCTGACCCTTGCCGATCAGGTCGCGGTGATGGAGGCGGGCATGATTGCCCAGCTTGCCCCTCCCGATCAGTTGATCGAATCCCCCGCCAGCGCGAAAGTCGCGGAATTTCTACGCCTTGGCACGGTCATCGACATGCAGCGCAGCGGTGTAGGTTGGGCATCTGGTGGGCGCCGCTTTGCGCTGGCTGGCCCCGATAGCGCCGCCGCGCGCCTGCTGATCACCGCGCGCGCTTTGCGTGTTGTCGGGCTGGATGCGGCCGATCTGACCGGCACGGTGACGGGCGTTCAATACCGTGACACCGCCTATGCGGTCGCGGTTGCGCTGGATGGCGGCACCGCGCCGCAAACCGTTTCGCTTTCAAGCAATATCCGCATGCGTCCGGGGGATCGCATCGGATTGGAGATCATCTCCGACCGCCTGCGCTGGTTCCCAGCGGGCGATAGCTCCCTAACCCTCGTCTAAGGACTAGATCCATGATGACCACATTTGTGCGCGCCAGCACTGCCGCCGCTGCGATCTTTGCCGCGCAAGCCGCAATTGCCGATGTCACCGTCTATACCGCTGGCCCCGCCGCGCTGATCGAACAGCTGGCCGAGGGGTTCAAGGCCGAGACCGGCATCAATATCGAATTCTTTCAGGCGACCACCGGCCAAGTCATGGCCCGGATCGAGGCCGAGGCCGCAAATCCCGTCGTTGATGTGCTGATCTCGGCGTCGTGGGATACGGCAACCGACTTTACCGAACGCGGCTGGCTGCTGCCCTATACCAGCCCGAACGCCGCCAGCGTGCCGGACTTTCTGAAAACCGACACCGCTGTCGCACAGGGCGTCTCGGCGCTTGCCATCGCGTGGAACCCCAATTCCGGCACGCCGCGCCCGACCGAGTGGTCGGACCTGACCGGCGCTGATTTCAACAACCTCGTGACGCTGCCCGATCCCGCCCAATCGGGCGCGACGTTCGAGCTGGTCGCCGCACTGGCCAGCAGCCAAGGCTGGGATCTGTTCAACGGTCTTGCAGCCAATGACGCCATCGTTGCCGGCGCCAATGCCGAGGCGTTGAACCCCGTCCTGCAAGGCGCAAAAGCGGCTGTGTTCGGTGCAGTGGACTACATCTCGCTGAACGGTCAGGCCAAAGGCGAGTCGATCGAGGTGATCTTTCCGGCCAGCGGCACGGTGATCGCGCCCCGCCCGGTGATGATCATGGAATGGTCGCAAAATCAGGATGATGCTAAGGCCTTCGTCGATTACATCCTGTCGGATGCGGGTCAGGCGATTGTCGCGGGCCAGAACCTGATGCCCGCGCGCAGCGATGTGGCGGCAAACCGTCCGCTGATCGCCGATCTGACGATTCTGCCGATTGATGCGGCTGCGGTCTATGCTTCGCGCGGCGAGACTTTGGCCACTTTCGCCGAAACCTTCGCGCAGTAAGTTCGCACAGTAAGAAAGACAAAGCATGGCCAAGACGCAGTCGCAGACCAGTCCCGTTGTCATTCTGGCAGCGGCGGGGCTGTTGGTCGTGGTGGCCGTGCCTTTCCTGTTCATCCTGCTGCAAGCGGTCTATCCGCAACTGGGGCGCGGCTCGCTGGCTGCGCCTTTTAGCGCGCTTGCGGCGGCTTTTGCAGATCCGAAACTGATCGGCATGACCGGCAATACGCTGTTGCTGGGGGTGGCGGTCGCACTGCTTTCTGCGCTGGTTGCCGTGCCGCTGGCGGTGATGCGCGCGCTGTTTCGCGTGCCGGGGGCGCTGCTGTGGGATGTATTATTCCTGATCCCCTTTATGATCCCGCCCTATATCGCGACGCTGGGCTGGATCATGACGCTGCAACCGCGCGGCTATCTGTATCAGCTGCTGGGCTTTGATCTGGCGGGGTTTTTGTTCTCGGTTCCCGGCATTGTTTTCGTGATGATGCTGAACGCTTTTCCGGTGATCTATTTTGCCGTCTCGCGCACGGTCGAGGCGGTAGGCGCGCGTTACGCCGATGTCGGCCGTGTGTTTGGCGCGACGCCGCTGCGCGCGTTTTGGCGGATCACATTGCCGCTGTCGACGCCCGGGCTTGCCGCCAGCCTGCTGTTGGTCTTTTCCATGGCGATTGAGGAATATGGCACCCCCGCCGCGCTGGGGCGTCGCGCCGGATTCGACGTGCTGGTGACGGCAATTGACTTGCGCGTTTCGGACTGGCCGATTGACCTGCCGGGGGCTGCGATCCTGTCACTGGTGCTGGTCGCGCTGTCGTTTGGCGCCTTCTTGCTGCAACGCTGGATTCTGACGCGCAAGAATTGGCAGACCACCACCGGCAAACCGCAAGGCGGCGCGAAAAGGGCGCTGGGGCCGTGGACTGTTCCGGTCGTTGCGCTGTTCGCGCTTGTCGGCTTTGTCGCCACGATCCTGCCGCTGCTGGCCATTCTGGCGACGGCCCTGAGCCGCACGATCTCGGGCGGGCTGGCGTGGCAGAATATGGGGCTCAACAATTTTGCGGCGATCCTGACGGATAGCACCGGCGCGCTGCGCGCCCTTGGCACCAGCCTGACGCTGGGCGTGGCGACCGCGCTATTTGCGGGGCTGCTGGGGGCGGTCTCGGCCTATGCGGTGGTGAAATCGCGGGCCAGGGGCAGGGGGCTGCTGGATGTGTTGACGATCCTGCCATCGGCCTTGCCGGGAATCGTGGTGGCGGTCGGGCTGATCCTGGCGTGGAACCAGCCTTGGCTGCCGATGACGCCCTATAACACTGTTTTCATACTGCTTTTGGCCTATTGCTGCATCCTGCTGCCGCAGCCGGTGCGTTATGCGACGGCCGCCTTCCATCAGGTGGGCGACAACCTCGAGGCCGCGGCCCGCGTTTTTGGCGCCCGTCCCATGGTGGCGTTCCGGCGCATCCTGCTGCCGCTGATCGCGCCCAGCCTGCTGGCGTCGATGCTGCTTGTCTTTGCGGTGGCAACGCGCGAACTTGTGGCCTCGGTCGTGGTGGCGCCGGTCGGCGTGCGCACCATTTCGACCTATATCTGGCGGCAATTCGAACAAGGCTCGGTGGGTTTGGGCATGGCAATGGCCTTTGTAACGATCATCATCACCACAGCACTGCCGCTGATCGTGCTGTCGCTGATGGGGCGGCGGGGGAACCTGTTGTGACGCTGATCGCGCAGCTGACCGATCTGCATCTGCGCGCGGATGGGGCCGATCCGTTCCATGATCCCTATCAGGCCACGCGCGACGCCTTTGCGGCGATCCGCGCGCTGGATGTGCAGCCCGATGCCATAGTGCTGACCGGCGATATCAATGACCACAGCACCAGTGATTACGGCCCCGCGCTGGCGCTGCTGCACGCGGCGCCCGTGCCCGTGCTGCCGATGCCCGGAAATCACGACGACCCCGACGCCTTTCGCGCTGCATTCCAAAATTGGGCCGATTTCGCCCCCGATCATCTGAGCTTTACCGCGGATCTTGGTGATCTGCATCTGATCACGCTGGAAACGACGCTGCCAAACGGCCTGCCGGGGCTAGAGGCGCGCCATCTTGCGTGGCTAGATGCGCAACTGCGCGCCGCGTCAAAACCGGTGCTGCTGGCGCTGCACCACCCGCCATTCCCCACCGGCCTGCCGCATCTGGAGCGGCATGGGTTTGCGGGGCGGGCGGTGCTGGCGGATATGCTACAAACGGGCCAGATCGTGCGGCTCATCGCAGGTCACAGCCATCGCGCCATCAGCGCCCTGTGGCAGGGCGTGTCGTGCAGTACCGCACCAGCCATTGGGCATGGGTTGGGGCTGTCGTTTTCGGGCGCGGCACCGCACCGGCCAATGGCAACGACGCCAAGGTTAGAGCTGCACCACTGGCAAGGCGCGCAGATGATCAGCCATACGGTTTCACTGCCACGATGAAATCAGACTGGTGACCCCGGGTGGATTCGAACCACCGACCTACCGCTTAGGAGGCGGTCGCTCTATCCCCTGAGCTACGGGGCCGTCCAGCACCCTCCCTTGTCCTCATTTTCAGGCAAAGGTCAATTGCTGCCCCAAATTCGGTATGCAGCGGTCTATGAAAACAGCGGGCTAGGCGCTAATGTCATTCGAATGACGAAGCCCGAGGATCTAACGTGACACGACCGCGCCAGCGACTACTGACTCTGCGTGATGTTTCTGAAGCCTCGGGCGTCAGCGAAATGACCGTCAGCCGCGTGCTGCGCGGCAAGGGCGACGTATCCGAGGCCACGCGCCTGAAAGTGCAGGAGGCCGCCCGCCGCCTTGGCTATGTGCCCAACAAGATCGCAGGCGCGCTGGCGTCGCAGCGCGTCAATCTGGTCGCGGTGGTGATCCCGTCACTTGGAAACCTGGTGTTCCCCGAAGTGCTATCGGGCATTTCCGAGGCCCTGGACGGCACCGGCCTGCAGCCTGTCGTCGGTGTCACCGATTATTCGCCTGAAAAAGAGGAAAAAGTCCTGTTCGAGATGCTGTCATGGCGTCCCGCCGGTGTGATTATCGCGGGGCTCGAGCATACCGAGGCCAGCGTCGCCATGATGAAACGCGCTGGCATCCCCGTGGTCGAGGTGCTGGACGTGGATGGCGAGCCGGTTGATGCGATGGTTGGTATTTCCCAGCGCCGCGCGGGTCAAAAGATGGGCGATGCCATCGCCGCCGCCGGTTACAAGCGGATCGGCTTTGTCGGCACCGGGATGGAACATGACCTGCGCGCCCGCAAACGTCTTGAGGGCTTTGAAACCGCGATTGCCGCGCATGGCCTGTCGATTGCGGATCGCACGATCTATGCCGGATCCTCCGCGCTGGCCAAGGGGCGCGAGGAAACCGTCCGCCTGCTGCAGCGGACGCCGGATCTCGATTTCATCTATTATGCCAATGACATGGTCGGCGCGGGCGGATTGCTGGAACTGATCGCGCGGGGTCGCGATATTCCGGGCGATATCGGTCTTGCCGGGTTCAACAATATTGAATTGCTGGATGGTCTGCCGCTGCGCCTTGCCACGATGGACGCCTGCCGCCGCGAGGCGGGTCAAAAAGCGGCCGAGATTATCGCCGCGCGCCACATCGACCCGAAAATGGAAGGGGGCCAGCGCGTGACGCTGACCCCCGTCTTGCAAAAGGGGCAGACCCTGCGGCCCGCCCGCTAAGGGTTTACTGGGCCTTCGCCAGCTCGGCGTCCAGAATGGCCGCCAGGTTCTCATAGCTCATATTGCCGTATTGCTGGCCGTTGATGAACAGCGTCGGCGTTGCGGTGACATTGTCACGCTCGGCATTTTCGGTGAACCAGCCGACCAGACCTTCGGCCAAGGCTTGGTCCGCCATGCAGGCGTCGATGGCGGCATCGCTCATGCCCGCCTCGCGGCCGATGGCGCGCAGGTTGTTGGCAATCTCGGCAGGGTCGCCGCTGCCGATCCAGCCTTGCTGGTTTTCATACAGCAGGTCGTTGATGCCAAAGAAACGGGTATTGTTGTCGCCGCAGCGCGCAATCATCGAGGCCCACAGACCAAAGCGGTCGAAATACACTTCGCGGAACACGAAACGCACCTTGCCGGTGTCGATGTAGTTCTCTTTCAGCTGCTGATACTGGTTGTTGTGAAAGTTGGCGCAATGCGGGCAGGTGAAGGACGCGTATTCGATAAAGGTGATCGGCGCGTCCTCGGCACCGACGGCCATCTCGGTGATGGCAGGCGCGGCAGCCTCGGTCGTGGCGGCGGCGTCCTGTGCCATGGCAGTGCCTGCATAAAAGCTGCCTGCAAGTGCAATGGCGGCCGCGGTGGCGGCGTTACGGATGATGGTCATAGGTTCCCCTTGGGCTTGCCTTTTGATTTGACGAGAACATTGGCCGCAAGCGCCTCAAGCGCAAGTCGCAAACCCGTGTCCTGAACAGAATGTGTAATACCTGCAGCTGCGCGTTGAACTTCGGGTGATTTTGCGGGCGGGGCGAGGGGCGGCGCCGGTGAAAACGCGGCCTGACCCTCGGCAAAACCGGTGGCGGCGGTTTGGGTGATCAAAACCTTGGCGATGGCATTATAGCCATAGACGGCATTCACGCGCTGGCGGATCGCGTCGCGCTGCATATCCAGCATCGGGGCCTGCGCGCCGGTGGTCAGCAGCACCAGCGTCGCGCCAACGCCGCCACGGCCATAGTTGATCTTGACGGGCCGACAGGTCGCGGCCAGCGCGCTACCTACGGTTTCGGGCCAATGCGTCAGCAGGCGGACGACGGCAAAGCCACGCTCTTCGCTGGCATTGCGGATCTGCGGCGCGACCAGCGCGCCGGTCAGTCGGAATTTGCTGCCTGATCTGGGTTTCATGGCGTGATAATACGGCCAAGACTGGCCTTTGGCCAAGGGATCTGTCAAAGAAATCCGCTAAATTCTATGCGTGCAGCGTAAAGGCAGGGGCCGATTGTCCGTAAAAGACATGATCGTCGAATCCGACCAACTTCTGGACTGGTATGACCGCCATGCGCGGGTAATGCCCTGGCGCGTCTCGCCCGCTGATCGCAAGGCGGGGGTGCGCCCGAACCCCTATCACGTCTGGATGTCCGAGGTGATGCTGCAACAGACCACCGTTGCCGCCGTGCGCGACTATCATGTGAAATTCACCACCCTTTGGCCAACCGTGCAGGATCTGGCCGCCGCGCCCGACAGCGATGTGATGGAGGCTTGGGCCGGTCTGGGATATTACGCCCGCGCCCGCAACCTGCTCAAATGCGCCCGCGCCGTGGTCGCCGATCACGGCGGGGTCTTTCCGCAGACGCTAGAGGGGCTTTTGGCGCTGCCGGGCGTTGGCCCCTATACGGCGGCGGCGGTGGCGGCGATTGCCTATGACGTCCCCGCAACCGTGGTCGATGGCAATGTCGAGCGGGTCATGTCCCGCCTGTTCAATGTTGAGACTCCGCTGCCCAAGGCGAAACCCGAACTGACCGTACATGCCGCCCGCCTGACGCCCGACACCCGCCCCGGTGATTACGCGCAGGCGGTGATGGATTTGGGCGCGACGATCTGCACCCCCAAAAGCCCGGCTTGCGTCATTTGCCCGCTGACCGCTGGCTGTCTTGCCCGCGCCGCTGGCACGGCCGCCACGCTGCCGCGCAAACTGCCGAAAAAGCCGCAGCCGCTGCGCCGTGGCACCGCCTATATCGCGCGCCGCGCCGATGGCGCCTATCTGCTAGAGCGTCGCCCGGACAAAGGCCTGCTGGGCGGTATGCTCGGATGGCCGGGGGGTGAATGGGCCGTGGATAAACCCGCCGCCGCGCCGCCTCTGGCTGCTGATTGGCAGGTCGCGCCTGACCCCGCGCTGCATACGTTCACGCATTTCCATTTGGAACTGACGGTTTGTTATGCGCATGTCGGGCAGGGCGCGAATCCTGAAAGTGGCAGTTTCATCGCGCTCGATCCCAATGGCCTGCCGACAGTGATGCGCAAAGCCTTTGATATCGCGCTAAATTACCTGGATGACTGATTTGTCGATTGCCAGCACATAGCCGCGGCGCGCCACATTCTTGACCAGCATTTCGGTGATCATCTGATTGCCCAGCGTGTCGCGCAGCCGTTTGATCCGCGTCGCGCCCGCCGCTTCGTCACAATCGACCGCATTGCGACCGGTGATCACGCCCTCGATCTCGGCGCCGGTCAGGAATTCGTCGTCCATCCGCGCTTCGGCCAGAACGGCGATGGTCTCGATGGCGGCATCGGTCAGCTTCAGCGCAAAATCATTCAGCACGACGGTGTTTTCCGCGCGGTTCACTACCAGCGAGCTGACCTCGATCCCCTTGCGTTCAATCGTCGCGATACGGCGGTTCTGTTGCAGCAAGATGACCAGAAACGTGATCGAGGCGATCAGCAGCGCCACCGCAAACACCAGCAGCACGAAAATGATCATCCGATAGGAGGCCAGCGTCTCGGAAAACGCGGTGCCCGATTGGGCGAGGATCTCGAGCAGGCGCAGCTCGGCAAAGCCGGTCAGATCGGCGTTTTCAACGAAGAGCTGTTCGACCCGGCTGTCAAAGGCGGATGAGTCCGGCAGGTTCACCAGCAAGAATACGGCGGCAAGGGAAAGGAACAGCACCACAGCGCCCACGCCAATCGCGACGGCGCGATTGCCCACCAGCTTGATCTCAGTAGCGGAGGTAGTTTTCCCCTGCACTTGCGCGTCGCTCCTCTAGCCCTGTCTCGTCGAACGTATCCAGCACGTCCAGCAATTGCCAACCTGCCGCCGCAAGGCGCGCGGATATCTCGGCTGTTGCAGCCGCGATACTGCATTCGCCGTTGATCTGTGCAACCCCATATAACAGGCGCAGCGGATCGTCCTGCTTGGCTTTGTAATCGACATAGCAGGCCGCATGGGCCGCGCCCATCGACATAAGCATGATGAAAAGACTGAAGGGTAGAGCTTTCATCCCTTATCATTGCCCATGTCCCGCCCGCATCGCAAGAAAATCATCGCCCCGCCGCGCGGGCGGTCATTGGATGACACGCCGCTGTTATTGCCTGACAGCCGCGGCCCATGCAGTCAGGGGCCGAGCGCGCCGCCGTCCTGTTGTCCCGCCTGCGGCGCGCTTGTCCTTTTGGCGCGGAAATGATCTGGATGCGCCATGACAGATAGACCCGATTACAGTTTTGAACTGGCCGCGCAGGCGCGTGGCTTTGCGCGCGTCGCGGGCGTGGACGAGGTGGGCCGTGGCCCGCTGGCGGGGCCGGTGACGGCCGCGGCGGTGATCCTTGATCCCGCGAACATTCCCGAAGGCCTGAACGATTCCAAAAAGCTATCGGCCAAGCGCCGCGATGCCCTGTTCGACCAGATTATGGCGGTGGCGCAGGTGTCCATCGCCCATGCAACTGTCGCGGAAATCGACGAGATGAACATCCTGCGCGCCTCGCATGTCGCGATGTGCCGCGCGCTGGCGGGGTTGCCTGCCGATTACGTGCTGGTCGATGGCAACCTGCTGCCCAAAGACCTAAGCCTGCCCGCCGAGGCACTGATCAGCGGTGACGCCAGATCACTTTCCATCGCAGCCGCATCCATTATCGCAAAGGTGGTGCGCGACCGCATTATGGTGGATCTGGCGCAACAGTTTCCGGCCTATGGCTGGGAGCGGAACGCCGGCTACCCCAGCGCCGCCCATCGCGCCGCGCTGATTGCCCATGGGGTAACACCGCATCATCGCCGTTCGTTCAAGCCTGTGCACAACATCTTGTATCAAGGCATAAAGCCAACGCCTTGATACAATAAACATTTTGACTTGGCCGCAAACCTCGCCCATCTTCGCCCTACACGAGAGCGGAAAAATCCGCCGGGATGAGGCAGTATAATGGCAAAAACCAGTGCAGGGGGCGCGCAAGCGCTACCCCTCGACAGTATAATTGCGGGCGATTGTATAGATGCAATGCGCGCGCTTCCGGATGCGTCGATCGATCTGATCTTCGCGGACCCGCCCTATAATCTACAACTGAAGGGCGAGTTGCACCGCCCTGACAACAGCCGTGTTGATGCCGTGGATGACCATTGGGATCAATTCGACAGCTTTGCCGCCTATGACGCGTTCTCGCGCGCTTGGCTGGCCGAGGCCCGCCGCCTGTTGAAACCTAATGGCGCGATTTGGGTCATTGGTTCCTATCACAACATCTTTCGCCTTGGGGCCGAGTTGCAAAATCAGGGCTATTGGCTGCTGAATGATGTGATTTGGCGCAAGTCGAACCCGATGCCGAATTTCCGTGGCAAGCGCCTGACCAATGCGCATGAAACGCTGATCTGGGCCGCGAAATCCGAAAATGCCAAGCCGACGTTCAACTATGAGGCGCTGAAAGCGCTGAACGAAGGGGTGCAGATGCGCTCGGACTGGGTGCTGCCGATCTGCACCGGACATGAGCGCCTGAAAGGTGACGACGGGGCCAAGGCGCATCCCACGCAAAAGCCCGAAAGCCTGCTGCATCGCGTGCTGATTGGAACGACCAATCCCGGCGATGTCGTGCTTGATCCATTCTTTGGCACCGGCACCACCGGCGCTGTTGCCAAGATGCTGGGCCGTCATTTCATCGGGATCGAGCGCGAGGAAAGCTACCGCAAGGTTGCCACCCGCCGCCTTGCCAAAGTCCGCCCGCTGTCGGCCGAGGCACTGGCCGTCACCACATCAAAACGCGCCGAGCCGCGCGTCGCATTCGGCCTTTTGGTCGAGCGCGGCATGTTGCGCCCGGGCGAAGAGCTGCAAAGCCTGAACGGCCGCCACAGCGCCAAGGTGCGCGCCGATGGCACGCTGGTTGCGACCGATCATACCGGCTCGATCCATCAGGTCGGTGCCCGTCTGGAAGGCGCGCCTAGCTGCAATGGTTGGACCTATTGGCACTTTAAGCGCGACGGGCAGAATGTGCCGATCGACGCGCTGCGCCAACAGATCCGCGACGAGATGGGCGACTGATCCAAAAGTTTACGTCAGCGCCTTGGTTGGTATTTGCGTCCCACAAGGCGCGCTGCCTCCCCGCCTTGGGTCATGCCCTCGGCGGGGTTTTTTGCTTATAGGCCAAGGCGTTCCAGCGCGGCGATCAGCGCGGTATCATCGGCGATCTGCAGGCGCACGGGCAGCACCAGCACCTCGCCACGAAAGGCCTCGGGCAGGCGGATCGCATCTTTTTCGGTGGTGACAAGGCGGGCACTCGCGGCCTTTGCCTCGGCCATCAGGCGCGCCATCAGCGCCTCGGTCAGGGGCTGATGATCGTCCAGCGGTTTTTCCACCACCACATCGGCCCCAAGGCCGCGCAGGGTCGCAAAGAATTTCGCCGGATTGCCGATCCCGGCAAAGGCCAGGGCGCGTAGGCCCGCCCATGGCATCCCCGTCTCCATCGGCACCAGCGTGCCTTGCAGACGCGGCACGGGCAGCGGCGTGGTGAAAAGGTCCTGCGCGCCAATGGTCAGCACCAGATCGGCGCGGGCAAGGCCGGCGGCCAATCCCTCGCGCAGGGGACCCGCCGGGATCGGGCGCTGGTTGCCGAAACCTTGGGCGGCATCGACCACGACAATCGACAGGTCTTTGACCACCGCCGGATTCTGAAAACCATCGTCCAGCAGCACGACCGCGGCCCCGGCCGCCTGTGCCGCCTGCACGCCTGCGGCGCGATCGCGCGCGACCCAGGTCGGCGCTTGCAGCGCCAGCAGCAGCGGCTCGTCGCCGACATCCGCCGCGCTATGGCGGGCGGGGTCGACCTGAACCGGCCCGGACAGACTACCGCCATACCCGCGCGAGACGACATGCACCTGATGCCCGCGTGCACGCAGCAGCGCAATCAGCGCCATCGCGGTGGGGGTTTTGCCGGTGCCGCCCGCGTTGATATTGCCAATGCAAATGACCGGCACATCCGCCCGCATCCCGCTTTGGCGCAGGCGGCGCGCGGTCATGCGGGCATAAAGACAACCCAGCGGCGCCAGCACATAAGCCTGCCAGCCGGGCCGCGCTGGCGGGTTTTGCCAAAAGCCGGGCGCCCTCATGCTGCGCCCTGCCGCTCAAGGTAAAGCTTGACCAGATCGACGATGCGGTTCGTGCCTTCGGCCCCGGTCGTCGTGATCTGCCACGCGGCCAGCGCCATTTTCGCTGTTTTATCAGGGGCAAGCAGCTGGTCTATGGTCGCGGCCAATTCCTCGCCCGAGCGCAGCAGCCGCGCGCCACCCGCCCGTTCCAGCCGCAGATAGGCCGCACCAAAGGGCTGCACATTCGGGCCTGCCAGCACGGCGGACCCCAGCGCCGCAGGCTCGAACGGATGGCGGCTTTGGCCGCCGGGGCGCAATGTGCCGCCCATGAATGTCATGCTGGCCAGCCGATACCACAGGCCCAGCTCAATCGCGGAATCCGCCAGCAGCACGCTGGATGTCTCATCCACGGAATCATCTTCGGCGCGCAAACCGTAAACCAGCCCCGCCGCACCCAGCGCGGCGGCAAAAGCGCCTTCGTCCTTGGGATCGGCGGGTAGCAGCACCAACAGCAGCCGATGCGCACTGCGCAGCGCGCTGCGCTGCGCCAAGATCACCTCGGGCAATTCGGCCAGCGTGACGCCCGCAGCCAGCCAGACCGGTCGCGTGCCCAGATCGGCGGCCATATCGGCGCGCTCGGCCTCGTTATAGGGAAGGGCGGCGGGAACAGAATCCAAAAGGCCGTTCACCTCGACCCGCGCGGGCGGCAGGCCGTCACGGATCAGGCGGCGTGCGGTCGCACCATCGCTGGCCAGCGCGCGGTCGAACAGGGTCGTGGGCGAGCTGTTCAGCCGCAGGGGCCAGTTCGCGCGCAGGGGCGGCAGACGGTCAGAATGCGCATCCACCAGCAGCGCCGAAATGCCACGTAGATGCGTGGCTTTCAGCAGCGGCGCATGCAGATCACCCTCCATCCAGATCAGCAGATCGGGTGACCAATGGTCCAAAAATGCGGTGATCTCTGCGGCGTCAACAGGTTGAGATGTAATGATAAAATCCGCACGCGCTGTGGGGGCGGGCACGGTGATCTGGTCCTTGGCCACGGGGGGCAGGGTGACCAGTATGGACAGATCTTCCCCGTCGGCGCGCAGGCTGGCCGCAAGGCTTGCCACGATGGGCAGCCGGGCGGCGCTGGGGCAATGCACCCAGAGCAAGACGCCATCAGGGCGGGCCGGGGCCGTTGCCTCTGCCGCCGTGCCGCGCCGCTTTGCCAGCGGGGAAAACAGACCCATTACGCGCCTGCGATTGTCATGCCATCCACCAGTAATGAGGGGACCACGCGGCTCAGATCCTCGCGTCCGTCATTGGCGGCGACCAGATTCAGCAGCATCTCGCGCAGGTTACCGGCTACGGTCACTTCGTGGACGGGGAACTGGATCTCGCCATTCTCGACCCAAAAACCGCTGGCGCCGCGCGAATAATCGCCCGTGTTTGGGTTGATCGTCGCGCCGATGAACGAGGTCACCAGCAGGCCAGTCCCCATCTGTGCGATCAGATCCGCGCGGCTTGCCGTGCCCGCCGTCAGCCGCAGATTGCCCGCGCTGGGGCTGGGCGCCGATGAGGTGCCGCGGCTGGCGTTTGCGGTCGTCGTCAAACCCAGTTGGCGGCTTGAGGCCAGATCCAGCGTCCAGCTTTGCAGCACGCCGTCCTCGACAATGGCGCGGCGCTGGGTGGCGATCCCCTCGGCATCGAACAGGCGCGATCCGCCGATCCGTTTGCGGTGCGGCTCCTCAACCAGGGACATGCCTGCGGGCAGCACCTGTTTGCCCATCGCATCGCGCAGGAACGAGCTGCCGCGCGCAACGGCCAAGCCATTCACCGCATTCATCAAATTGCCGATCAGCGTTGTCGCGATCCGCTCGTCAAACAGAATGGGGAAATGGCCCGAGGCGATCTTGCGCGCCCCTTGCATGGCGACAGCGCGTTCGGCCGCGATGCGGCCGATATCAGCAGGGTCGCGCAAATCGGCCTGAAACACCCGCGTATCGGCATCCCAATCCCGCTGCATCGTGGCGCCACTGCCAGAGATCGCAACGCAGGAAATGTTCCGCCCCGTGCGCATATAGCCCGCGTCGAACCCGTTCGAGGCCGCCATATGGATTTTGTGGTGCGAATAGGCGGCCGAGGTGCCCTGCACCTGCGTCACACCATCGACATTCATCGCGGCCTCTTCCGCCGCACGGGCGTCGGATTCCAGCGCCGAAGGATCGGGCTCTGCGGTGGCATCATACAGCTCCAGCCGCGCCATATCGAGGTCAGAGGCCAGTTGGCTGGGGTCGGCAAGGCCGATATAGCGATCCTCGGGGGCCTCGCGCGCCATGGCAACGGCACGTTCGGCCATGCGTTCGATCGTGATATCGCGAGCGTCAGATGCGCCCACGGCCGCCTGTCGTTGACCAATCATCACGCGCAGGCCGATATCGATGCCTTCGGAACGCTCGGCCTGTTCCAGACGGCCATCACGCACATCAATGGCAACGGATGTGCCCGCGACGGCCATTGCATCTGCCGATGTCGCCCCGGCCTTGCGCGCCGCATCCAGCAGTGCGGCAGTGATGCGGGCCAGGTCATGGCGGTCGGACATCGGGTCCAGAGGCATAGCGTCTTCCTTTTGGCTTTTGGGGCAATGTAATCACCCCAAAGCCCAAGAGCCAGCCCGCAGCGCGATTTACTGGAATCCGGGGATCACCATGCCATTGAGGTTGATGACACCGTTATTCACTTCGATCTTGGTGGTGCGGGTCTGCGGATCAACCTGCGTGGTAAAGCCCTGCAGCGCAAAGGTCGCGCCCATCGCCGCATCCGGCGGGATCAGCCCCATCGCATTCAGCTTTTGCAGCAGTGCGTCGATGCCGATCAGGGTGAATTCGGCGCTGCCATTGGTGATGGGCATGTCCGCATCCATATCCGGGCCCAGCTCGAACGTGCCGCCACCAGTGATCGAGGCACCCAGCGCGCTGATGTTCAGCGGCGCAAAGCCAAAGCTGCGCGGGATGATCGTGGCTGCACCGCTGGCCAAGGCCGCCTCGTCAAACACATCGCCCTGCACCTGCCATTCGCCATTCAGTGTCACATCCATGCTGGCGGGGTCGCGCGGCAGTTGACCGCCGGGATCGACCATTGCCCAGATCATGTCCGATGCAACCAGATCTGTGATTTTCGTTGTGATCGCATAGGGTTGCAGATCCGCTGTCTCGGCAAAGGCCATGTCAAAGCCCATCTCGAAACGACCGATCGTGCCCAGCGGTCCGGTCATGCTGCTGCTGAGTGCAACGTCGCCCATAGCGAAATCCATCGCAACCAGATCGCGGCTGATATTGCTGGTGCTGGTCAGGCTGCCTATGGTCATATTGCCGTCCATCGGCATGTCATACGGGCCGCGCATGGTGAAATCAAAGCTGCTGGCCCCGACGGTCGAATCCTGCTCCATCCGCAGCCCGTTGTCATAGGCCGCCTGCATCGACGTCAGCCCATTCAGCGGCAGCGCCACATCCAGCTTGTCGTTCATTTCCGCAAATGCGCCGTTCAGCGTAAATGTCCCCTCTTGGGGGTCGACGACTTTCAGCGACAGCGCGGCGCTGGCGATCGTCATATCGCTGTCCAGCAACAGCAGCGCGCCCTCGGTCTTATAACCCAACGTGCCCGCAAGGCCGGAATAGGTCAGCTCGCCCGAGATCTGCGGGACATCGGCTGCATCCGCGCCGCTGATGCTGAGACCGCCCGCTGGCATCCGAATGCCCGAGCGCGGAACGCTATAGGCGATCTGCAAATCCTCAAGTGTGCCGGAAAAGATCGTCTCGTCATTCTCCTGGAAACCCACCAGTTTCAGGGTGATCTGATCAGGCGTCGCGGATGTGGATTCGGGGTCGTCGATACGGATCTCGAAATCATAGCTGTCCGACTGATCCATCAGCACCGTGCCGTCAGGGCGCGAGGTCAGTGTGATCGACGGGATATTGACCGCGACATAAGTGGGCGCACTGTCGACGATGATCGCAATATCCGCGAGGGTAACGGTATCGCCTGTGCGGTTCTCGGTGCCGATTGTAACACTCAGCCCCTCGTTTTGCGCAACGGCGCTCTCGATCCCTGCCTTGGTCGCATCCCAGAGCTGATCTGCGGTCAGATCTGCATAAGCCGGATTTGCCAGCACCAAAGCCAATGCGGCTGCGCCGCCAACCTTATGAAACCGAGACATCGTTTTTCCTTCACGCTACAATTGACTGTGCTGGATGGTCCGTAACCCGCCAAGATGCTAGACGGGCTTTCAATTTATGAAAAGCCGTAAACCGGGGCGGGCATGGTTGATCAAGGGCAACAGGCGAAATCATGCGAAGCGCTGGTCGTTGGCGCTGGGCCAGCGGGTCTGATGGCGGCCGAGGCGATGGCCCGTGCCGGCCTGCGCGTGCTGATTGTCGACGCGATGCCCAGCCCGGCCCGTAAATTCCTGATGGCGGGAAAATCCGGGCTGAACCTGACCAAAGACGAGCCGCTGGAGGATTTCCTGCGTGCCTTCCACCCGTTGCAGCCTGCGCTGCGCATGGCCTTGCAGGATTTCGGGCCGGATGCGGTCAAGGATTTCGCCATTCGCCTTGGACAGCAGGTGTTTACCGGCTCGACCGGACGGGTGTTCCCGCTGGTGATGAAAGGCTCGCCCCTGCTGCGCGGATGGTTGGCGCGGCTGGACGGGCTTGGCGTCACCTTGCGCACGCGCTGGCATTGGACGGGGTGGCAGGGCGAGGCGCTGCTGTTCGACACGCCCCAGGGGCCGCAGGCGCTGACGCCCGCCGTCACTGTTTTGGCCTGCGGTGGTGCCAGTTGGGCGCGTTTGGGCAGCGATGGCGGCTGGGCGGATTTCATCCCGGACACCGCGCCCTTCGCCCCTGCAAATATGGGCCTGAATGTGCTGTGGAGTGGCCATATGGCCCCGCATTTTGGCACGCCGATCAAGGGCGCGGCGCTGCATGCGGGCGATCAGATCAGTCGCGGCGAATGGGTGATCTCGGCCCGCGGGATCGAGGGCGGCGGGATCTATCCGTTGTCGCGTCCCTTGCGCGAAGAGGCGCCGCTGATGGTGGATTTCTTTCCCGATCTGGCGGTGGAGGATCTGCGCCAGCGCCTTGCTCGCCCGCGTGGAAAGTCAAGCCTTGCCAATCACTTGCGTAAAACCATAGGCCTTGCCCCCGCCGCCATCGCATTGGTGCAGGAATTCGCCCGGCCGCTGCCTGATGACCTTGCGCCGCTGCTGAAAGCCTTGCCGATCCACCACGCTGGCCCCCGCCCCTTGGACGAGGCAATCTCGGTCGCGGGCGGCCTGCGGTTTGACGCGCTGGATGATGATCTGATGCTGCGCGTGCGCCCGGGCACCTTTGCGGCGGGTGAGATGCTGGATTGGGAGGCCCCGACCGGCGGCTATCTGCTAACGGGCTGCTTTGCCACCGGTCTGCGCGCCGGGCAATCTGCCGCCGTCTATTATGCGAAGCAGTTGGCAAATGCGCGCGGGGCAGGTTAATCTTTCGTGAACACGGCCAAAGGATAAACGATGATCCGCTCTCTTGCCTTCGGGGTCTCTGCCCTGCTTGCCTCGACCGCCCTTGTGCAGGCGCAAGAACGCGGCGTCACCTATTCGCTGCACGGCGCCCCCGGGCTGATCGAAATGCCCGGCGCGATGCCGTCACCCGATGCAACCTTGGGTACCACAGTTTCTTATGCCGGCGGTGAGTATCGCCTGAACCTTGGGTTCCAGGTGACCGACTGGCTATTCGCCTCTTACACATTGGGGATCGTGCCTGAATTCGACGGGGACGCGCGTTATAACGCCCGTGCGTTCAATCTGCGCTGGAACATCCGCGGCGAGGAGGGGCTATGGCCCGCCATCGCGCTGGGCGTGAACGACATCACCGGCGGCTATAATTCGGGTGAATATCTGGTCGCGACTAAGACGCTGTCAGACAGTGTACGCGTCACGGCGGGTCTGGGCTGGGGCCGCCTGGCGGGGGATGGGTCGTTCGACAATCTGCTGGGCTTGGATGATCGCGATGCCTTTGACCCCAGCTTCAGCACCGATACCAGCCTGTCGCATCTGTTCCACGGGCCGATGGCCGTATTTGGCGGGCTAGAATGGGCTTTCCACGATGATTTCACGCTGAAAGTCGAATATTCCACCGATGACGGCTATCGCGATGCGCTGGGCGATCCGCTGTTTGATCGTGAATCGCCGGTGAACCTTGGCCTGACATGGCGGCCGAATAATACCTTCAATCTCAGTGCAGCCTATCTTTATGGTAACACTTTTGGCCTGTCGGGCACGTTCTATCTGTATCCGGGCCGCAACGGTGCAACACAGGGCACCGGCAATCCACCCCAGCCGATCACCCCGCGCAGCAGCGCGCCCGCGAACGCCCCTGCCGATCTGAACACCCGCCTGACAGCTGCCCTTGCGGCTGAGGGGGTAACGCTTCATGCCATTGAAATGACGGCAACTTCCGCACGTATCCAGTACCAGAACACACGCTATCGCGCCGAGGCGCAGGCCGTTGGCCGTGTGCTGCGGGTGCTGTCCGCGCAGATGCCGGCGCAAATCGACAGCTTTGTGCTAGAGCCTGTCAGCAACGGCATCCCTCTGAGCCGCGCCACCTTCCGCCGCGCCGACCTCGAGCGGTGGGAGAACCGCGTTGGCGGCACCGACGCGATTGCCGCTGCGATGGACCTGCGCGATGCGGCAGGGACGGGCCAGATCACGGCGCTGCCGCAGCCGCGTTTTGAATGGGGCTTTGGCCCGACATTGGGCCAGTTCAGCCGCGGCGACGGGCGTGATGCCGAGCTGGCCTTGGGCGTGCAGGTGAACGCATCCTATGCGATCATGCCGAACCTGATCGTTGACGGTGTTCTCAGCCAGCGTCTGCTGTCGAATATCGAAGATGACCTGCCGATCCCCAATCCCGATTATGAAACGGTGCGCCGTGATGGCGGCCAATATGGCGCCGACGGCCCGGGGATCAGCCGCCTTGCGCTGGCCTGGTATGAACGCCCCGCGACCGACATCTATACCCGTGTGACCTTTGGACTTTTGGAGGCCGCCTATGGCGGTGCCTCGGCCGAGGTGCTGTATAAACCCGTCGATAGCCGATGGGCGGTCGGGGTCGAATTGGATTATGTCGTCAAGCGCGACTATGACATGCTGTTCGATTTTCAGGATTACGAGACCGTTTCTGTTTTCGTTTCAGGCTATTACGACTTTGATAACGGCTTCCTTGCGCGCGCGGATGTCGGCCGTTACCTGGCCGGCGATTGGGGCGCGACCATTGGCCTTGATCGCGAATTCGCCAATGGCTGGCGCGTCGGCGGCTTTGTCACCATGACCGATATGCCGTTTTCGGATTATGGCAGCGGCTCGTTCACCAAGGGCATTCGCCTGACCGTACCGCTGGATGGCTTTATCGGTCGCGCGACGCGCAGTGAACGCAATGTCGCGCTGAACGGCCCGCTGCGTGATGGCGGTGCGCGGGTGCGCGGCACCGGCGATCTGTATGATCTGGTGCGTACGGGGCACCAATCGGCCCTGGATGAAGGCTGGGGGCAGTTCTGGCAATGAAACTGAAAATCTTGCTGGCCGCGGGCGCGATGATCAGCCTTGCGGCCTGTCAGGCTGTGCAGGGACCGCTGAGTGCCGTCGGTCAAATGGCCAGCGCGGTCATAAGTCCGGCCGATGATGCGCCCGCCGCAACCGTTGATCCCGCGCTTTTTGCGCCCGATGTGATTGCCGCGCAACCACAGGACTTCTTGGTCGTCACGGTCAATGCCGCAGGTCTGAATGAAATGGCACGGCTGCAGCAGCGTTCGGGGCTGCATGAAACCTATCTGACCCAATCAGGATTTCAGTTCACCCTGAACCAAGGGATGCTGCTGTCCTCGCGCGGGTTCGGTGATGATCTGGTGACCACAGGCGCAATCGACCCCGAAGCCCTGCTATCAGCGATTCGCAGCGGCACCGGCCAAGTCACCCGTATTGTCGAGCGGTTGAATGCCCAAAGTCAGATCGAAAGCCAGAATTTCACCTGCACGTTTACCATTGCCGGCGAAGAAGAGGTCGCTTTAGCCCTGTCCACCTTGGCTGCAACCCGCGTGAATGAGCGGTGCAGTGGCGCGCAAATGATCTTTGACAACATTTATTGGCTGGATCAGCAGCAGAAAATCGCGGCATCTCGTCAATATGTCTCGCCAAGTGTTGCATATTTGCGCTTTAATCGGCTTTGATCGCTTACCCCTATCTTGTGCGTTGGACAAGAAACCCGCTTGGGATATCAATAGGTCACAGCGGTTAACACGCTTTGAATTCAAAACTGGAGCAAAAAATGCGCCTCACCAAAACCCTGATCGCGGCCGCTCTGGCCACCACCGTCGCCGGTTCGGCTATTGCAGGCGGCTTCGCTGCTGAAGTTGTTGAGCCCCCCGTCGTCATCGTTGAGCCCGAAGCTCCCACCTCGTCGTGGGGCATCATCCTGCCGATCGCCGTTCTGGTCGGTCTGGTTGCTCTGGCTTCGAACAACTAATTCGAAGCGATCCCTGGCAGCCGATGCTGTCCGGAGATCGGCAAAGGCGGGGCAATGCCCCGCCTTTTTCATATCTGCTTAGCGCGTTTGCGCGCGGGCAAAAGACGCCAGCCGCAACAGCATCCGTTCAACCAGTGGCCCCGCAGGGGGTGGGTTGCTGGCGCGCAGGCGCAGATCCGTTTCCAGTATCGAATGCAGTGCTTCCTCGACGCGGGCCACGTTCCAGCCGCGCGACTGGGCAATGATCGCATCGCGGCGCGGGCCAAAGACGGGCGGGGTCGCACGGGTCAGCCCCTCTGCAACGCCGCCCGGATAGGTCATCGCGCCGTGCAGCTGTCGAAAATGCCGCAAGGTGGCAATACACAGGCCGACCGGCTGCACGCCTTGCGCATAAAGCAGCCGCAATTGTCCGGCGATCGCCTCGCGCTGGCCCAGGGCTACGGCGGCGATCAGCGTGTCGGTATCGGCCTCATGGCTTTGCGGTGCGCAGGCTGCGATATCCTCCAGCCCGACGGGACTACTGTCGCCAATTTTATAAAGTGATATCTTTTCAATGGTTTGACGGAAGTCACCCGGATCGAGCAGCTTGGACAGGGCAAGGATTGCGGCCTTGCCCTCGGGCGCGACAGTGCTGAGGCCAGCTTCCGCCAGCATTTGTGCCACTTCCTCGGGGCCGGGCGGATCATCGTAAAGGACCACGGCGGCAAACCGCGGCGCTGCTTCGGCCAATTTACGCAAAGACGAGCGGGCGGTCAGTGCGCCTGCGGTGATGATCAGCTGCGCGTCGCCTTGCGCCCAGTCCTTCATTGCCTTGCCGATCTGCTGCGTCAGCCCATCGGTTGCATCCTCTAGCAACACGGCGCGGGGGCCGGGGAAAAAGCCAATGGCCTTTAGCGCATCCAGCAGCAGCGCACCGTCTTTGCGTAGATCAGCCGCGGCGATGCGGGTCAGACGCATTTCCGATTCGGCATTCGGCCCGAGGAGCGCGGTCAGCAACTGACGGCGCCGTTCGGCCACGCGGACGCTGTCTTCGCCCGCGATCAGCGCACCCATTCCCGCAGGATCGGGCTTGCGGAAATAGGTCAAAGCATCGCGGGCGTTCAGCTTCATCGGGCGGGTGCCGCGACCAACAATTGGGTAATGATCCGTTCGGCCAGCAGCCGGGCAAGGCGGTCTTCAGCATCGATTTGCGCCGTCTCGACCGCGCGAATGGATGCAGATGCCGAATAGCCGGTAAAGGCATCAACACTGCCCGATGTAATCGTTCCACCCGCCGAATCACGTAGGGTAAAGGTGGCGGTGCCGGGCAGGGTATAACGCAAAATCTCGCCGCTACGCGTCTCGGCCGAGGTCAACACACCTGTCGTGACATTCACATCCAGCACCATATCCGTGCCTTCCCCCAATGAATCGCGCAGCGATTGGCGTAGGCGATAGCCCAAAGCGGTATTGGGCACCTGATAGCGGATGCGGTTCAGCAGGTGGCTGCCTGCGCCGCGCGTGCCATAGGCGGGCGCGAAACCGCAGCCTGCCAGCAGCGCCGCCGCCCCGAAAAGGGCGGCGCGGCGCGTGGTTTTGAGGGGATCAGGCAACCACATTGACGATACGTCCCGGCACCACGATCAGCTTTTTGGGCGCATTGCCGTCCAGCGCCTTTTGTACGGCGGGATCGGCCAGCACCAGCTTTTCAATCTCGGCGGCGGGCATGTCTTTGGGGACGGTCACTTCCGAGCGGCGCTTGCCGTTGATCTGGATCGGCAGGGTGACGCTATCCTCGACCAGCATCGCCTCGTCGGCTTTGGGCCAATCCGACAGGACACACAGGCCCGTGCCGCCCAGCATCGTCCAAATCTCTTCGGACAGGTGCGGGGTCATGGGGGCCATAAGCTGCGCCAGGGCCAGCATCGCGGTGCGCTTGGCAGCGGCTGAGGCATTGGATTTCGAAAGCGCGCTGGTAAAGCCGTAAAGCTTTGCAATCGCTGCGTTAAATCCAAAGCTGGACACGCCGCCCGTGACATCCGCAATCGCGCGGTGCATCTGGCGCAGCAGATCCTGATCGGCGCTGGCGTCGCCCGCATCCTCGCCATGGGCGATATCCCAGGCCATGCGATAGACGCGCGACAGATGGCGGTGCGCGGCCTCGGCGCCAGACGCGGTCCATTCCACGTCACGCTCGGGCGGGCTGTCGGACAGCACGAACCAGCGCGCGGTATCGGCGCCATAGCTCGAGATGATCGACATCGGATCGACGACGTTCTTCTTCGACTTCGACATCTTGGCCGAGGGGATGATCTCGACCGTCTCGCCCGTCGCTTTCAGCACGCCGCCTTCGACCTCTTCGGGGAAGTGGTAAACGGGGCGGCCATTCGCGTCGGTGGTTTTGTAAATCTCGTGCGTCACCATGCCTTGCGTGAACAGCGCATCGAACGGCTCGGTCGCGGTCGAGGGCAGATGACCCGTCGCATGCATCGCGCGGGCAAAGAACCGCGAATACAGCAGGTGCAGGATCGCATGTTCGATGCCGCCGATATATTGGTCGACGTTCATCCAGTAATCGACATCGGCCTGAACGGTCGGGGTCGCGGCATGGGAATTGGTAAAGCGGGTGAAATACCAGCTACTATCGACGAATGTGTCCATCGTATCCGTCTCGCGCAGGGCCGCGCCGCCGCACACGGGGCAGGCGGTGTTGCGCCAGGTCGGATGACGATCCAGCGGGTTGCCCGGCACGTCGAAAGTGACGTCATCGGGCAGGCGCACCGGCAGATTTTCCTTTTTCTCCGGCACTGTGCCGCAGCTATAGCAATGCACGACGGGGATCGGGCAACCCCAATAGCGCTGACGCGACAGACCCCAGTCGCGCAGACGGAACTTGGTCACGCCGTGGCCAACGCCATTGCTCTCGCAAAAGGCGATGGCGCTTTCGATACCCTCGTTGCCGGTCTGCTGCTCGTCACCCGCAAAACCGCCGACATAGGCAATCTTTTCGCCCTTGGGCGGGGCATAGGCCGCGCCGCCATCTTCGGGCGCGACATAATCCTGATCACCCAAGGGGCGCAAAACCGAGACGACCGGCAGATCATATTTCCGCGCGAAATCCAGATCGCGCTGGTCATGCGCCGGACAGCCAAAGATCGCGCCGGTGCCGTAATCCATCAGGATAAAGTTCGCGATATAGACCGGCAGCTCCCAGGCGGTATCGAACGGATGGCGCACGCGCAGCCCGGTATCAAAGCCTTTTTTATCCGCCTTTTCAATCGCTTCTTCGGTCGTGCCGCCTTTACGGGCATCCGCACAGAATGCGGCGATCTCGGCGTTCTCAGCCTCGAGCTTTTTCGCGATCGGGTGATCGGGCGAGATGCCGACAAAACTTGCGCCCATCAGCGTATCGGGGCGGGTGGTGTAAACCTCGATCCGGTCAGTGCCAGCGGCCGCCTCATCGGTCACTGAAAATGCGAATTGCAACCCGCGCGAGCGGCCGATCCAGTTCGCCTGCATCAGCTTGACCTTGGCGGGCCAGTCATCCAGCCCGTCCAGCGCACTCAGCAATTCGTCCGAGTAATGCGAGATTTTAAAGAACCACTGCGTCAGCTCGCGCCGCTCGACATCGGCGCCCGAACGCCAGCCCTTGCCGTCGATCACCTGTTCATTGGCCAGCACGGTCATATCGACCGGGTCCCAGTTCACCACCGCATTCTTGCGATAGACCAGATCCTTGGCCAGCATGTCGATGAACAGCGCCTGCTGTTGGCCGTAATATTCAGGATCGCAGGTCGCGAATTCGCGGCTCCAGTCGATCGAGAAACCCAGCGGCTTCATCTGATCGCGCATGTCCGCGATGTTCTGATAGGTCCAGTCCTTGGGGTGGCCGCCCGAAGCCATCGCGGCATTTTCCGCGGGCATCCCGAACGCGTCCCAGCCCATCGGATGCAGCACCGCATGGCCGGTTGCGCGTTTATAGCGCGCAATCACATCGCCCATCGTATAGTTGCGCACATGGCCCATATGGATGCGCCCGGACGGATAGGGGAACATCTCAAGGACGTAATATTTCGGCTTATCGTCCGAGCGGACGGCCTTGGCGGCCTCGGCCTCGTCCCAAGCGGTTTGCCATTTGGCTTCGATTTCGGCGGCAGAATAGCGGGACATCGGAGAAAGCAGTCCTTTGAAGGGCAGTTACGGCAGTTACCGATGGTTTAGCCAATGTTTGCGCCCGTTGCCATAGGCTGAAAAAGGAAAGGGCAGCCCGCAGGCTGCCCTCCCTTTAGCGAAGTGCCAAGTTCTAAGATTAGAACTTGAACGAAACTTCGATGGTCGCGCCGTTTTGGTAAGCGGGCGCACCAACTTCGTCGTCCGACAGGTAGCCGGCCGAGGTGTCGTCTGCGTCAGCATAGGAAACCAGCAGGGTTGCGCCAGCGCCCAGATCGTAGGTGCCGCCGACGTAGTAGGCTTCGCCCGAACCGATGCTCCACGAGTCGCGCGACAGGTAACCGGCTTTCAGGTTGATGCCGTTGCCCAGGTCGTAGCCACCTTCGACTGCCAGACGTGCGTCACGGCCGCCGATCGACAGGTTGTTGGCCAGACGCTCGCCGTAGTCAGCCGAGATCGAGAAGCCGTTTGCAGCGTAAGCAACGCGTGCGCCGTAGAACAGGTCTTCGTCCATCGCGTCCGAGACGTCGCCGTCTTCGAAGATCACCCAGCCGGTCAGAGCGACAGGGCCGAGCGGGTAGGTTGCGGTCAGACCCAGCGAGCTTTGCGTGGTGCCAGCGACTTTGTAGTCGGTGGTTGCATAGGCCAGACGAACCGAAGCGCCAGCAAAGGTCGTGCCAACCGACAGACCGATGATTTCGTTCGGGTTGATGTCGTCACCCAGCGCAGCTTCTGCGAAGTAGTCGTCATCGCCTTCGCCTTGGTAGGCGAACACAACGTCAAATGCGCCGAAAGTGGTCGAGGCAGCGAAGTTCCACTGACCCAGTTGGCTTTCCGAAGCGTTGTCGTTGCCGGTGGTGCTGCTGATCGGGGTCGAAACCGAAACAGCGACGTTACCGTAGTTGATGTCGCCGCGCAGGGTCTTCTCGCCGTCTTGCTCCGAGAAGCCGTCAGCGAACATCGGGCCAGCAGCTTTCCATGCGTCGACTGCCGAGAATTCGTAGTCGCCGAAGTACAGACCGCCCAGCTCGCCTGCTTCCAAGAACAGTTTGAGGTTGTTGGTGTCCAGAGCCGGATCGCTGATGTAGCCGTTGTCGATCAGGTCGAAACGAACGCTACCACCAAAGGTCAGACCGTTGTCCAGCTCTTGGCTGGCAGCGATGTTCATGCGCAGGCGCCAGTAGAAGCCGTCGTTTTCAATCGCGGTGTCGTTGTAGCCCAGACGAGCATCGCCGTTGAAGCTGATTTCTGCAGCAGCGGCGCCTGCAAAGGCGGTCAGCGCGGCCGAAGCGAGAAGGATGCGTTTCATAAAATGTCCCTCGTGTTGCATTCCCGAGAATGCCAGTTTGCCTAGCATTGAGCGATTGTTTGCGCGTTGCGGCACTTTCAGACAAGCAAATTGACTTGAGAATTTCTGCGTAGCGCCAACCTGATGCAATGTCGCCACACAGGTAGCGCCGCTTCTGGGATCACGATATGCAGGACAAAAGCGCGTGCCACCGGCGCGCCAAACAATATGCGAGCCGCCTGATATGCCTCTTTCAGATATTCTGTCACGCATCCGCGATACGGCGTTGGATTGCGATCGTTCTGCTGCCGATGTGACGCTGATCGCCGTCTCAAAAGTGCAACCAAATGACCGAGTTGCAGCGGTTTTGGACGCAGGACAACGGGTTTTTGGCGAGAATCGCGTGCAAGAGGCGATGGGAAAATGGCCCGACTTTCGCGCCACTTACGGCGATGTCGATCTGCATCTGATCGGGCCGCTGCAATCGAACAAAGCCCGTCAGGCGATGGAGCTGTTCAATGCGATCCACACGCTGGACCGCCTGCGCCTGGCCGAGACTTTCGCCCGCCTTGCGCAGGAATTGGGCAAATGCCCGGATTTATTCGTTCAGGTCAATACGGGGGCCGAGCCGCAAAAAGCGGGCTGTTTGCCGGAGGAGGTCGATTCCCTTGTGGCCGCCGCGCGCGCGATGGATCTGCCGGTCAAAGGTCTGATGTGCATCCCGCCCGCCGATCAGGGCCCCGCGCCGCATTTCGCGATGCTGGCCGAAATGGCGGCGCGCAACGGTTTGACAGGTCTTTCCATGGGGATGAGCGGCGATTTCGACGTCGCGATCCGCCATGGGGCGACGCATGTGCGGGTTGGTTCGGCCATTTTCGGCGACCGAACCGCCGCGCATTAAAGGTCAAAGGTCGCGAAAACCGGTGCGTGATCCGATGGGCCTTCCCATCCGCGCGCCGGGCGCAAGACGCGGCTGGAATGGCCCGCCGCCGCAATGTCGCGTGTCGCCCAGATGTGATCCAGCCGCCGCCCCTTATCCGCAGCATCCCAATCGGGCGAGCGATAGGACCACCAGCTATAAAGACGCCCCTCGGGGATATTGGCGCGGGTGATATCCACCCAATCGCCCGAATCCATCGCGGCGCCCAGATGATCGACCTCGATCGGAGTGTGGCTGACGATTTTCAGCAGCGCCTTGTGATTCCAGACGTCGTCCTCGCGCGGGGCGATGTTCAGATCTCCGACCAGAATCGCCTTTTGCGGCTTTTCCCCGTGAAAATGGTCGCGCATCTGGGTCAGGTAATCCAGCTTTTGGCCGAATTTGATGTTCTGCTCGCGGTCGGGAATATCGCCGCCTGCGGGGACATAGAAGTTGTGGATCGTGACGCCATTGTCCAACTGACCCGCGATATGGCGGGCATGGCCAAGGTCGGCGAAATCATGGGCGCCCACCTCGCGCATGGGCAGGCGCGACAGGATGGCGACACCATTATAGCCCTTTTGGCCGCGCGCGATCATATAGGGATAGCCAAGCGCGCGGAAAATCTCGGTCGGGATCAGTTCGACCGGGGATTTGCATTCTTGCAGGCATAGCACATCCGGCAGCTCTTCGCGCAGCAGCCGCGCAACCAGTTCCGCCCGCAGGCGAACCGAGTTAATGTTCCAGGTGGCAAGGGTAAAGGTCATGGCGCATCCTCTGGCTTGGCGAGGCCACCCTAGAGGGTGCGGACGGGAAACATAAGCCCCGCCCGCGCGGTTTCCTTAGCGGATCACATAGGTGCCGACCCGGCACACATCCACTACATCGCGCGTGCTGCGCCCATTGCTGAATTCGATCAGCAGATCATACGAGCAATTCGACACGTTGCGGATGGTCAGATCAAAGCTGCGCCCATTTTCCAGCACTCGATTGCCCAGCAGGTCATTCTCCCAGCTGTCGTTATGGGTGGGGCTGGAATACAGATACATCACCGTCAGACCCGAGCTGTTCTGAAACCGGATCGTCTCGGTCTGGGCCATTGCTGGCGCGGCGACAAGGGTGGCGACCGCAGCGGCGGCCATCATAGCGTTGCGAAACATGACACACTCCAAAAATGCGTTATGTTCACATTAATTCATTAATGCGTGATGAGAAGTTAATTTTGCGACCGGCTGACGGCATCGGCCAAGGTCAGCCTGTGGGCCAGCCAGTCGCAATAATCGTTACACAGCCAGACGATAGCCGCCCGATTCCGTCACCAGCAACTGCGCGCTCGAGGGGTCGGCCTCAATCTTTTGGCGCAGGCGATAGATATGCGTCTCTAGCGTATGGGTGGTGACGCCCGCGTTATAGCCCCAGACCTCATGCAGCAGCACATCGCGCTGCACCACGCCCTCGGGCGCGCGATAGAGGAACTTCAGGATATTCGTCTCTTTTTCCGTCAGGCGGATTTTCTTGTCATCCGCCGTCACCAGCATCTTATGCGCCGGGCGGAAGGTATAGGGCCCAAGGGCAAAGACAGCGTCCTCGGATTGTTCATGCGTGCGCAGCTGGGCGCGCAGGCGGGCCAAAAGCACCGGGAATTTGAACGGCTTGGTCACATAATCATTCGCGCCCGAATCAAGGCCCAGAATGGTGTCGCTGTCGCTGTCATGGCCGGTCAGCATGATGATCGGGCATTTCACATTCTGCTTGCGCATGACGCGGCACAGCTCGCGCCCGTCGGTGTCGGGCAGGCCGACGTCCAGAATGATCAGGTCGTAATGGGCGTCCTTGATCTTTTCCAGCGCGGTATGGCCGCTGTTCGCCTCGAAAACGTCAAAGTCTTCGGTCATCACCAGCTGTTCGCTGAGGGCTTCGCGCAGATCGTCATCATCATCGACCAGCAGGATTTTTTTCAATTGGGCCATGTTCACGTCTCCATGACTTACCGTGTGTGTTTCGTGTAGCAGGTGGCCCTTCGCGGCGCGGGTTGCAAGAAATGCTACAAAGGGTCACGCGCTCGTGTCATTTTGGGCGGAATATTTCAGGATTATTGCAGGGATTTCGGGGTGATGGCGAAAGATGTGCTGCGGCTGACGCCGATGGGGCTGATCTGGCGGGGGCGGCGCATCCCTTGCACCATCGGCCGTGCGGGGCTGTCGCGGACCAAGCATGAGGGGGACGGTGCCACCCCTGACGCGCCGATGCGGTTGCTGCAGGTGCTGTATCGTCCTGACCGTTTGCCGCCGCCTGTGCCCGGCGCCAAAGCCATCGGCCCGCGGGATCTGTGGTCGGACGCCAGCGGCCAGCCCGATTATAACCACATGGTCCGCGCTCCCTATGCTTATAGCCACGAGGCGATGCGCCGCCCGGACCCGCTTTATGACATCGTGATCGTCACCGACTGGAATTATCCCGCTGCGCGGGCGGGCGGGGGGTCGGCGATTTTCCTGCATCAATGGCGCCGCCGCGGCGCGCCGACCGCGGGTTGCATCGCCATGGCGCGCGCCAATCTGATCCGCCTTGCGCGTGAAATCACCCCCGGCACGCGCCTGATCATCACGGGTATGCGCCTTGCCAATGGCGCGCGCGCCACTATCTTTCGCCAGTAACATGGTATGAGGTGCGGCGATGGCCGATGATGTAATGCCCAGTGATGTAATGAAGGTCGAGATCTGGTCCGACGTGATCTGCCCATGGTGCTGGATCGGCAAGGCGCGCTTTGAAAAGGCGCTGGCCGCTTTTCCGCACGCCGGGCGGGTCGAGGTCACGCATCACGCCTATCGCCTTGATCCAGGTGGCAAACCCGAAGAGGTCGTCACCTCGCTCGGCCGTAAATACGGTGGCGGCCCTGATCAGATCCGCCAGATGATGGGCCGCGTCGTGGATGCTGCGGCTGGCGAGGGGCTGGTCTATAATACCGAAGGGGCGAAAACCGGTGATACCACCGACGCGCATCGCATCATAAAATTCGCCCGCGACAAGGGATTGGGTGATCTGGCCCTCGACCGCCTTTACGCGGCCTATTTCACCGATGGCATCCATGTGGTCGAGCGCGCCGCCCTGCTGGATCTGGCCTCCGAGATCGGCCTGGATCGCGGCGAGGTGCAGAGCATGCTGACATCCGACGCCTATATCGCCGATGTCACCGCCGATCAGGCGCAAGCGCAGCGTTTTGGTGCCAATGGCGTGCCGTTCTTTGTCATCGACGGCAAATACGGCATCTCGGGCGCGCAAGAGCCTGCCCTGTTTGCCCGCGCGCTGGATCAGATCTGGGCGGAAAGTGGGCGCACAGCGCTGAAATCCTTTGGCGATGCGAATGCAGATGCCTGCGGCCCCGATGGTTGCGCGATCTGAAATAAAAAGCCCCGCATCACGCGGGGCTTTTTATTAGAAACTAAAGGTGACGCCGACATTCACCGCATTGGTGATGATATTCGATTCCAGCGTGCCGCCGGTATCCAGATCGGCCGTATTCATCGAATAGGTGCCTTTATATTCGCCAAACACCGACCAATTATCCGCAATCGGATAGCTGAGGCCCGCAACCCAGGACGCGGCCGGGCCGGTGACCTGATAGCCCAGCGTGCTGCTGCCGGCGCCCTCAACCTCGACATGCGGGATCGCGATCCCCAGACCGCCACCCACATAGGGCGTGCCAAAGCTGAGCGCTTCGGGCCAGCGACGATAGATATTCAGCGTCAGAATGTTCAGCCCGTCGGTGAATTCCAGCGTATCAAGGCCGGAATTTGCCAGAGTCTGGCCATCCGCGTAAACCTTGGCATGTGTGAAATCGAGGCCAAAGCCGATATTGTCATGCCGCCACCACGTGGCGCGAATACCCCAATAGGGTGGCGCCTCCAGCGAATTGCCGTCCCAACCGGCGGTGAAGTCGCGATCCGCCAGCACGCTGTCGCCGTCGATCGTGACGGTGCTGTGGGGGGCGGATTGCACGCCGCCATAAACGCCCAGCTCAACCTCAGCCATAGCGATCGAGGCCGGAAAAACGGCCATCGCAACAAGGGCAGCAGGGATAAGGCGGAGACAAGCGGACATGATGGGACAGAACTCGGGCAAGGATGGCTGGGAAATGGCTATTTCCTCGCAGTTATGCGCTGTCAGGTTAACATGCAATTGACAGAATCGCGCGCTCACGCAGATGCGAGGCATTAAATCGCCATCCCGTGTGATTTTCATCACGCCCTTGGATGGCCCCCCCTGATAATCGGGGCTAGATTGCGGCCCAATTGAAAGGGCAGGCTGATGCAGGACGAACCACAACAGGACGACGCGCTGGGCAATGATGATGCGCATCTGGACGCACCGCGCCGCGATCTGTTGAAAGTGGCTGCGATCGGCACCGGTGTGGTGGCCACGGGTGCCGCCGTCTGGCCGCTGGTCAATCAGATGAACCCCTCTGCCGATGTGCTGGCCGAAGCGAAGATCCGCGTCGATATCAGCGCCGTTCAGCGCGGCGAGCAGATCACCGTCCTATGGCAGGGCCGCCCCGTCTTTATCCGCGCCCGCACCGATGCGGAAATCGCACGCGCGCGCGCTGACCACCCCGATCAGCTACCCGACGGCCTTGCCCGCAACGCGAACCTTGATCCGAACGCCCCCGCCGATGACGCGAACCGCGCGCTCTCGCCTGATGGGATCTGGCTGGTGCAGATGGGCGTCTGTACCCATCTGGGCTGTGTGCCTGTGGGCCAGTCCGGCGATTACGATGGCTGGTTCTGCCCCTGCCACGGCTCGCATTACGACACGGCCGGCCGCATCCGCAAAGGCCCCGCGCCGCGCAACCTTCCGGTACCGCGCGCTATTTTCATCGACGATACAACGATCGAGCTGGGCTGATGCAGGACGGGCGCGATAATTGGCAACCCCGCAGCCGCCTTGGTCGCTGGTTTGAATCCCGCCTGCCGGTGATCGGCTTTGGCCGGCGGTTCATGCTGACACCGACGCCGCGCAACCTGAACTGGATGTGGATCTGGGGCATGGTGCTGGTGTTCACGCTGGTGATGCAGATGGCGACCGGCCTTGCGCTGGCCATGCATTACGTGCCGCATGTCGATCTGGCCTTTGCCAGTGTCGAACATATCATGCGCGATGTGCGCGGCGGCGCGGTGATCCGCTATATCCATATGAACGGCGCTTCGCTGTTCTTTCTGGCGGTCTATTTCCACGTCTTTCGCAGCCTGTTCTATGGCAGCTATCGCGCCCCGCGCGAGGTGACTTGGGTCATCGGCATCCTGCTTTACGCTCTGATGATGGCGACGGCTTTCATGGGTTATGTGCTGCCATGGGGGCAGATGTCGCTGCATGGCACATCGGTCATCACCAGCCTGTTCGGCGCCATCCCGTTCGTGGGCGAGGGGGTCCAAAGCTGGCTGCTGGGTGGCAGCGCCGTCGGCCAGCCGGTGCTGAACCGCTTTTACGCGCTGCATTACCTGTTTCCGGTGCTGATGGTGGCGCTGGTTGCGCTGCATGTCTGGTCGTTCCACCACACCGGCAACAGCAATCCCAGCGGCGTGCCCGTCCGCGACCGCCGCGATACGCTGCCGTTTTGGCCCTATTTCGTGATGAAAGACCTGTTCGCGCTGGCAGTGGTGCTGGTCGGCTTTTTCGCGCTGGTGGGCTTTGCGCCGAATGTCCTCGGCCATCCGGTGAATTACGAACCTGCAAATCCGCTGGTCACCCCCACGCATATCGTGCCCGAATGGTACTTCCTGCCGTTCTATGCGGTGCTGCGCGCCTTTACATCCGACCTGTGGCTGGTGCGGCTGCTGCATTGGGGCAGCGGCGGCGCGGTCGATGCGACGCTGATGGGGGGGCTGGCGATGCTGGGCTTTGGCGTGGTGCTGATGCTGGCGCCGTGGCTGGATCGCGGGCGTGCGATCTCGGGGCGCTATCGTCCCATGCAGCGGATCGCCTTTTGGCTTCTGGTCGCGGATTTTGCGCTGCTGACTTGGGTCGGGGCCATGCCGCCCACCGGTCTCTATCCGACCATCGCGCTATGGGCGACGGCCTATTGGTTCGCCTATTTCCTGATCCTCTTGCCGCTGTCGCCGCTGCTGGAACGCGTGCGCCGCGCCCCCCAGAGTGTTGCCGCCGATTTCGCCCGCCGCCACAACCTGCCGGAGGATGCAGAGTGAAGCGCCTCGCCCTTGCCCTGATGCTGCTGCCCGGCCTTGCTGCGGCCGAGGTCACCGATTTCTCGTTCTCGTTTGACGGCCCGTTTGGCAGCTATGACCGCAACCAATTGCAGCGCGGCTTGCAGGTCTACACGCAGGTCTGCGCCAATTGCCACGGGTTGGAATATGTCGCCTTTCGCAGCCTTGCGGATGTGGGGGGGGCCGCGCTGAGCGAAGATCAGACCCGCGCCTATGCCGCCGGGGTCGAGGTGCCGGACGGCGCAGGCGGCTTTCGCACCGGCATCCCTACCGACTATTTCCTGCAAAGCGCCGAGGAACATGCGCCCGACCTGTCGCTGATGGCCAAGGCCCGCACCGGCCACGCAGGGTTCGAACGGCTGTGGCGCGGCATGGGCGGCGCCGATTACATCGCATCCTATATTGCGGGCTATCGCGAGGCCCCCGCCTGCGCGCCTGCGGACTTTCCCGGCTTTTACAACATCGCCTTTGAAAGCGGTGGTTTCCCGCCCGCATGCCGCGACGGCGATGGCAATCCTACCGTGCCCGGCAGTTGGACGCAGATGGAGCCGCCGCTGATCGGCGATGACGTCACCTATGAGGACGGCACACCCGCGACCCTGACCCAAGAGGCGCAGGACATCGCCGCCTTTCTGATGTGGACGGCCGAGCCAAAGCAGGACCAGCGCAAGACATTCGGCCTGACCGCGGTCGGCTTTCTGGCAGTGCTGGCGTGGCTGCTGTTCATGGTGAACCGCCAGATCTGGGCCCCCTACAGGCCCAGCCGCGCCGCAAAGGATGAGGATTGGTAATCGCCTAGGTAATCCCGCAAAGCAGGATGCGGATCGCTGATCGCCTCCGGCACAGCGCGCGGGGCATGGGCCATGCCACCCGCGACCAGCACCAGATCGTCGGCGATCTGCACGGCATCCTTGGGATCATGCGTCACCATCAACAGCGTCTGCCCCGCGCCGCGCAGGGTCTGGGCGGTCAGCTCCAGCATCTCCACGCGCTGGGCGGGGCCGAGCGCCGAAAACGGCTCGTCCATCAGCACCAGCGGGCGGCCTTCCAGCAATAGGCGCGCCAGCGCCGCGCGGCTTTGCTGCCCGCCGGATAACTGCCCCGGCTTGCGCGCGGACAGGCCGGAAAGGCCGACCTGCGCCAAAGCGTTTTCGATCTGTGCCCGCTCATCGGCGGTGGGCCGCAGCGCGGGGCGCAGCGCGAGGGTCAGGTTTTGCAACACGCTCAGATGCGGGAACAGGTTGTTGTCCTGAAACAGGATGCTGATCGGGCGGCCTTCGGGCGCGCGCGGTGTCAGATCCGCGCCCTCCCACAGGATGCGGCCCGATTGCGCCGCCCAGAACCCCGCGATCACCGACAGCAGCGTCGATTTCCCGCCGCCTGACGGCCCGATCACCGCCGCAAACCGCCCGCGCGCCAGCGTCCAGTCTGCCGAAAGGGCAAAGGCATCTTGCCGAATATTCAACTGGTCAAGTTGCAGCATTCCCGCGCCCCCATTGGTCGAACAGCCAAAACAGGCCAAAGCTGAGGATCACCAGCACCAGACCCACGCCCGCCGCCGCCTCGGTGCGATAGGCGCCCAGCAGGCGCTGCATCAGCAGGGGCAGGGTGGCCTGACCCTCGGCCGCGAAAAAGACGATTGCCCCAAGATCGCCCATCGCCATCGCAGCGGTCAACCCCGCCGCAAAGCCGATCTGGCGGCGCATCCGCGGCAGATAGACGATCCACAGGCGCGCCAAAATAGGCAGGCGCAGCGCCGCCGCCAGTCGGTCATACTCCGCGCGCGCCTGATCTGCGGCGGGGGACAATATGCGCAGCGCAAAGGGCAGCGCCATCAGCGTATTCGCCACCATCGTCACCCCCAGCGCGGCATCTTGCGGTCGCACGAGTCCGCGCAGCAGCAAAAACGCCCCCGCGCCCAGCACCAGCGAGGAACTGGCCAGCGGCACTGCCAGCGCCAACCCGCGCCCGATCCGCCCGCCCAGCAATGCCATCGGCACGGCGATCAGCAGCACCATTGCCACCGCCCCCAATGCAACCGTGACGGAGACCAGCGCTGATGCCCAAACGGTCGCTGGCAGACTACTCAAGCCCATCGCGCCCCGCACCAGCACCGCGCCCAGCGGCAGCAACAGAAACACGGCCATCAACCCGATGGCCACGCCGTCGAACAAACGACTGCCGCCGCCCAATGCAATGCTGCGGCCCAGCCCCGCGCCAAAGCTGGCCGGCCTTGCGATCAGCCCCGCAACACCCGCCGCAACCGCGCAAAGCCCGTATTGCACCAGCGCCAGCCGCGCGGCGCGGGCAAGGTCGAAATCGAACAGCACCGCTTGATAAATCGCCAGTTCCAGCGTCGTTGCGCGCGGCCCGCCGCCCAAGGTGATCGCAACCGCAAAGCTCGTGAGGCAGACCAGAAAGATCAGCACCAGCGCACCGGGCACAACCTCGCGCAGCATCGGCCATTCCAGCACGCGAAACTGCGGCGCGCGCAGCGATCGCGCCAGACGCACGCGTTCGGCCGGAATGCTCTGCCAGCCCTGCAAGATCAGCCGCACCGCCAGCGGCAGGTTGAAAAACACATGCGCCAACACGACGCCGTGCAGCCCGTAAATGGAAAACGGTGGCAGTCCCAGTGCCGCGAGCCCGCTGTTCAGCAGCCCACCGCGCCCGAAAATCGTCAAAATCCCCAGCACCGCCACCAGCACCGGCAGCAAGAACGGCGCGCCCAGCAGCGAGATCAACAGGCCTCGCCCCGGAAAGCTGCGCCGCGCCAATGCGCGCGCCACAGGAATCGCAAGGCCGACCGAGAAGACCGCCGATAAAAACGCCTGCCAGATGGTAAAGCGGATGGCCTGCCAATCAGCGGCAGACAGCGCGCCCGGCCCCACGGCCGCGCGCGCCACCGCCCAAAGGGGCAGCAGGCAAAGGGCAGCGACCGCTGCCCCCAGCCCAAGGTTTATTGCGACAGCGCGTCGCGCCATTCGTCAACCGCCGCCGAACGCAGGGCCTGCGCCTCGTCCGGGGACAGCAGCAAGCTGACCTCGGGTTGCAGCAGCGTGCTCCACCCCTCGCCAAGGCCGCCTTCGGGCATGACGGCGGGATACATCCAGTTCGTTTCGGGGATCGCGGATTGAAACGCAGGCGTCAGCATGAAGCGCAGGAACTGATCCGCAAGCGCGGGCTGATCGCTGCCCGCGAGCTTGCCGGCAACCTCGACCTGCATGTAATGCCCCTCAGAAAACGGCAGGGCGCGCAGCGAATGATCGTTGTCCACCACGATATTATAGGCGGGCGAGGTGGAATAGGACAGCACCAGATCGGCCTCGCCCTCAAGGAACAGGCCCCAGCCTTCGGACCAGCCGGGCGTCACGGTCACGATATTATCCGCAAGATCGGCCCAGATCTGGCCCGCCTCATCGCCGTAAGCCGCCTTGACCCACATCAGCAGCCCAAGGCCGGGCGTGGACGAACGCGGGTCCATGATGATCACGGACGCGTCCGAATCCGCAAGCGCGCGGAAGGATGCGGGCGCAGGGCCACCCTCGCGCCCGATCAGGGCGAAATGGCTCCAGTCATAGGGCAGGAAGGTGGGGTCATCCCACGCGATCGGCAGATCGACATCGGGCGTCACGCCGTGCGGCGCAAACAGGCCGGTCGCCACTGCGCTGGCGGTCAGATTGGTGTCTAGCCCCAGCAGGATATCGGCATCCGATGTGCCGCCCTCCATCTGCAGCCGCGCCAGCAGCGCCGCCCCATCGCCAGCGGCGACGAAATCGACGGTGCAGGCGCATTCGGCCTCGAACGCGGCCTTTACCGCCGGGCCGGGGCCCCATTCGCTGGTGAAACTGTCATAGGTATAGATGGTCAGCACAGGCGTATCGGCAAGGGCAACCCCCGCCGTGATGATAAGTCCTGCGCTGGCCAGTGCTGCGGTCTTCCGCATGGCTGGTTCCTTTCGAAAAGCGCCGGACGGAAAGATGACGTTGGCCGCGAAACCGCGTGCCTTGACCATTCCCTCCGCCGGTATGAGCCGGTTCAGGTTCAACGGGTTCGACAGGCCTTCGCCCGCATCTCAGCCCCAAAACAGGGACACCCCGAGGTGCCGTAAACACTAGCGCAAGCGTGATGGCGCGCAAGCCCTTTCATCGGGTTACACTTTCCCCTAAGTCTGACCCTAACATCTGCAAAGGGGGGAAATAGGCATGAGCCTGAATACATTTGGTCACCTGTTCCGCTTTACCACCTGGGGTGAAAGCCACGGGCCGGCGCTGGGCGCTGTCGTGGACGGCTGCCCGCCCGGCATTGCGGTCGACGAGGCGCTGCTGCAGCATTGGCTGGACAAGCGCAAACCCGGCCAGAACCGCAACACCACCCAGCGGCAAGAGGCCGATGCGGTCGAGATCCTGTCCGGCGTGTTCGAGGGCAAGACCACCGGCACCCCGATCCAACTGCTGATCCGCAACACCGACCAGCGCTCGAAAGATTATGGCGATATCGCCCAGAGCTTTCGTCCCGGTCACGCCGATATCACCTATCACCAGAAATACGGCATCCGCGATTATCGCGGTGGTGGACGCTCTTCCGCGCGCGAGACTGCGGCGCGCGTCGCCGCTGGCGGTATCGCCCGCGAGGTGCTGAAGGCGCTGGCACCGCAGGTCAAAATCACCGGTTATATGGTGCAGATGGGCACACGCTCCATTGACCGCAGCCGCTTTGACTGGGACGAAATCGGCCGCAATGATTTCTGGTGCCCCGATGCCGAAACCGCCGTGCTGTGGAACGACACGCTGGATCACCTGCGCCGCAAGGACCACGATTCCGTCGGTGCCATGATCGAGGTTGTGGCACAGGGCGTGCCCGTCGGCCTTGGCGCGCCAATCTATGGCAAGCTCGACAGCGATCTGGCCAGCGCCATGATGTCGATCAACGCCGTCAAAGGGGTCGAGATCGGCGAAGGCATGGCTGCCGCCGCCCTGCGCGGCAGCGAGAATGCGGACGAGATTTATTACGAGGATGGCGATATCCGCTACAGCTCGAACCATGCGGGGGGGATCTTGGGCGGGATTTCCACGGGGCAGGACATTGTGCTGCGTTTCGCGGTCAAGCCGACCTCGTCGATCCTGACGCCGCGCCAGTCGATCCGCACCGATGGCACGCCGCTCGAGGTCATCACCAAGGGCCGCCACGACCCCTGCGTCGGTATCCGCGCCGTGCCCGTGGCCGAGGCGATGATGGCCCTTGTGTTGGCCGACCACCTGCTGCTGGATCGCGGTCAGACCGGCGGCATTCGCGGTCAGATCGGTTAACAAAAAAGGCCGCCCCTCGGGGCGGCCTTTTCATATCGAACAGGTCTGACGCTTAGGCGTTGACCGAGTCCTTCAGCGCCTTGGCGACGGTGACCTTGACGGCTTTGTCGGCGGGCTTCTCATGGCTTTCGTTGGTGCGCGGGTTGCGCACAACGCGGGCCGGACGCTCGCGGCAATAGAACTTGCCGACGCCGGGCAGGGTTACAGCGCCACCAGCGGCGACTTCGTCGGTGATGATCTTGCCCAGCGCTTCGATTGCTGCGCCTGCGGCTTTCTTGTCGGTGCCGGTCGCTTCAGCAAGAGCCGCAACAAGCTGGGTCTTGGTCATCTGGTTTGCCATGTCGTTCTCCTGTAACGTTGCCGCGCATCTCGGATTTTGCGAATGTTAACGCCGAAACACGCGGTTTGCTTCGGTAGCTGCACTATGAAATGCGAGGCTTTGCAAGTCCTTTTGCGGCTGGTTTACGCGAATTCACAGGAAAGCTGTCTCATCAAAGCTGCGCAACTTGCGCGAATGCATACGTTCTAGCGGCATATCGCGCAAAAGCTCCATGGCGCGCAGACCGATTTGCAAATGCCGGGCGACCTGCGTTTTGTAGAAATCCGACGCCATGCCGGGCAGCTTCAATTCGCCGTGCAGCGGCTTGTCGGATACGCATAGCAGGGTGCCGTAAGGGACGCGAAAGCGAAAGCCATTGGCGGCAATCGTGGCGCTTTCCATATCCAGCGCGACGGCGCGCGATTGCGACAAACGTTGCACCGGCCCGCGCGGGTCTGAGAGTTCCCAATTGCGGTTGTCGATGGATGCGATGGTGCCAGTGCGCATGATGCGTTTCAGCTCGTAGCCGCTCAGTTCGGTGACCTCCTCGACCGCATGTTCCAATGCGACCTGAATCTCGGCCAGCGCGGGGATCGGCACCCACGGCGGCAGGTCGTCATCCAGCACGTGATCCTCGCGCAGGTAAGCATGACCCAGCACGAAATCGCCAAGGTTCTGCGAATTGCGCAGGCCCGCGCAATGCCCAACCATGATCCAGGCGTGTGGGCGCAGCACGGCGATATGATCCGTCGCCGTTTTCGCATTCGACGGCCCGACCCCGATATTCACCAGCGTCACCCCGCCGCCATCGGCGCGGGTCAGGTGATAGGCGGGCATTTGCGGCATCTTGGCGGGCGCAGGCAGCGGCGCGTCAGGCGCGGTAATGGTGACATTGCCCGGCCCGACAAACGCGGTATAGCCGCTGGCTGGGTCTGCCAGCATATGGCGGGCATGGGCCTCGAATTCCTCGACATAGAACTGATAGTTTGTGAACAGCACAAAGTTCTGGAAATGGCGCGGGTTCGTGGCGGTGTAATGGGCAAGGCGCGCCAGCGAATAGTCGATGCGCTGCGCGGTAAAGGTCGCCAGCGGCGCCGCGCCATCGGGATAGCGGAAATGCAGCCCATTCGCGATATCGTCATTCGTCGTCGCCAGATCCGGCACATCGAACACATCGCGTAGCACGAAATCCAGCGCGCCTTCTTGCGGGATGGTCACGCCGTCATCGCCCGCGACGGCGAAATGGACGGGCATCGGGGTCGAGGACACCCCAATCGTCACCGGCACCTGATGGTTGCGCATCAGAATGCCGATCTGCTGCATCAGATAGTTTTGATACAGATCGGGGCGCGTGATCGTGGTGGCATAGGTGCCGGGCTCGGCCACATGGCCAAAGGATAGGCGCGAATCCGTGCGGGCGTAACTATCTGTTGTGACGCGAATTTCTGGGTAATAGGCGCGCACGCGGCCAGCGGGGCGGCCCTTGGTCAGTGCCTCCAGAAAGGCGCTGCGCAAAAAGCCCGTGGCCTCGGCATATAGCTTTTGCAGATGGGCGACAGCCGCGCCGGGGTCGATGAAGCTTTCATGTGGGGCGGCGGGGGGCGTGATCAATTTCATTCACTCACCAGCAAGTCGGTAATTTCAAAACGCGTCACATCGACGATACCCAGATCGGAAATCCTGATCTCGGGGATCACCACCAGCGCCAGCAGCGAATGCTGCATATAGGCATTGTTCAGCGTGCAGCCGGTGTCCGCCATCGCCTGCATCAGGCGTTCTGCGGCGGCGGCCACTTCGACGGCGGGACGATCGGACATCAGCCCCGCGATGGGCAGCGGCACCAGCGCGCGCTCTTCGCCCTCGGCCCATAGGGTGATGCCGCCCCCGACCTCATGCAGGCGGTTCGCAGCGGCGGCCATCATTTTGCGACAGGTGCCCACCACAATCATATGGTGGCTGTCATGCGCCACGGTCGAGGCCAGCGCCATCTTGCCCCGATAGCCAAAGCCCGAGACAAAGCCGTTCACCACTTTGCCGGTGGCCTGATGCCGCTCGACCAGCGCGATTTGCGCCACGTCCTGCGCCTGATCGGGCATGACGCGGCCGTCCTGCACCTGCAGATCGAATGTCAGCGCCTTTGTCGGGGCCTGATTTTCCACAACGCCAATGACGCGGGCGGTGGCGGTATTGGCACCCTCGGGCGCGTGGACGGTAAAGGCGGTGTGTTCCAGCGCCTGCATATTCACCGTCTGGCGGGCGCGGTCTGGCCAGTCGTAATGCGGGCAATTCACCAGCAACCGGCCACCCTCGGCCACTTTCACGCCGCGGGCAAAGACCACCTCGATCGGCAGCGCGCTGAGGTCGGATGTCAGGATCATATCCGCGCGCCGACCGGGGGTGATCGAGCCGACCTCGCGTTCCAGCCCGAAATGCGTCGCGGTGTTGATCGTCGCCATTTGCAGCGCCACCAGCGGATCGGCACCGCAGGCGATGGCGTGGCGCAAAGCGCGGTTCATATGCCCCTCGTTCACCAGCGTGCCGGAATGGCAATCGTCGGTGCACAGGATAAAGCCGCGCGGGTCGAGGCCTTTTTCCGTGATCGCCGTGATCTGGCTTTCCACATCATACCAGGCCGAGCCCAGCCGCAGCATGGCGCGCATCCCCTGACGGACGCGGGCGATGGCATCGGCCTCGCGCGTGCCTTCGTGGTCATCGGCGGGGCCGCCCGCGACATAGGCGTGAAAGGCATTGTCCAGCACCGGGCTGGCGAAATGGCCGCCGACGGTCTTGCCCGCATCCATCGTCGCGGCAATCTCGGCCAGCATCTTGGGGTCGCCATGTGCCACACCGGGGTAGTTCATCATCTCGCCCAGACCGATGATACCGGGCCAATGCATCGCTTCGGCCACGTCTTCGGGGGTGATCTCGTATCCCGTGGTCTCAAGGCCGGGGGCCGATGGCGCGCAGCTGGGCATCTGGGTAAAGATATTGATCGGCTGCGCCATCGCCTCGTCATGCATCATCCGCACGCCGTCCAGCCCCAGCACATTCGCGATCTCATGGGGGTCGGTGAACATGGTGGTGGTGCCGTGCGGGATGACGGCGGCGGCGAATTCGGCGGGGATCAGCATCCCCGATTCAATATGCATATGCCCGTCGCACAGGCCCGGGATCAGATAGCGCCCGCCCGCATCGACCACATTTGTCGCAGCGCCGATGCAATGGCTGGCATCCGGCCCGACATAGGCAAAGCGGCCCGCGATCACGGCGACATCCCAGCCCTCCATCACCTCGCGGCTGTGGACGCTGACGACTTTTGCGCCGCGAATGACCAGATCAGCGGGCGCGCGCCCTGCGGCCACCGCGACAAGCTGCGGCAGAACCTTGGCCCATGATTGCAATCCAGACATGCGTCACCCCTTACGAATCTTTCTCGCAGTTGACCCATGAATGGCCCCCTTGACCAGCCCCCCGATCTTGCGCCCACGCGCTTTGCTGCATAATTCGGGGGTGATCTGATACGAGGCGCCCTTGGACGATATCTATTCCCCCCCGCAGGACCCGCTGGTCATCCTGCATCAGGATCACGAGATCGTCGTGGTGGACAAGCCGTCCGGCCTGCTGTCGGTGCCGGGCAAGGGCGAGCATCTGGCCGATTGCCTGATCGCCCGCGTGCAGCGCGTCTTTCCCACTGCGCTGTTGGTGCACCGGCTGGATCGCGACACCTCGGGCGTCATGGTCTTTGCCCTGACCCCCCATGCGCAGCGCCATCTGGGTCTGCAATTCGAAAACCGCCAGACCAAAAAGATCTATATCGCCCGCGTTTGGGGCGAGGTTGCGGCGCCCGAAGGCCATATCGACCTGCCGCTGATCGTCGACTGGCCGAACCGGCCGCTGCAAATGGTGGACCATGAAAATGGCCGCCCCGCGCAGACTGACTGGAAACGGGTCAGGACGGGCGGCGGCGAAAGCCGGATGCGGCTGATGCCGAAAACCGGCCGCTCGCATCAATTGCGGGTGCATATGCTTGAGATCGGCCATCCGATCCTTGGCGATCCGTTTTATGCGACGGGGCCCGCGCGTGATTTCCCGCGCCTGATGCTGCATTCGGAAACGCTGCAATTGCGCCACCCCGATGGCGGGCGCACCCTGCGTTTCACGGCCAAAGCGCCGTTCTGACATGATGAGGGCGCCCGTAGGCGCCCTTTTTAACCCTTCATGCTGTCCCAGAAGTTTTTGACAGCGCTGAAGAAATTCGTGCTTTCGGGGTTGTTGCGCGCCTCGCCCAGCTTGTCGAATTCGCGCAGCAGTTCCTTTTGCTTGGCGGACAGGTTGACCGGAGTCTCGACCGCAAGTTCAATGAACATATCGCCGAACTCTTTGCTGCGCAGGGCGGGCATACCCTTGCCGCGCAGACGCATCTGACGCCCGTTCTGGCTGCCCTCGGGGATCTTGACCCGCGATTTGCCACCATCAATCGTCGGCACCTCGATATCGCCGCCCAAAGCCGCTGTCGCCATCGACACCGGCACACGGCAATACAGATGCAGCCCGTCGCGCTGGAACAGCTCGTGGTCGCGCACCTCGATAAAGATGAACAGATCGCCCGCAGGGCCGCCGCGCATACCAGCCTCGCCCTCGCCCGAGAGGCGAATGCGGGTGCCGGTTTCAACGCCTGCCGGAATATTCACCGACAGTTGCTTTTCACGCTCGACCCGGCCCGCGCCGTGGCAGACCGAACAGGGGTTCTTGATGATCTGGCCCAGGCCGTTACAGGTCGGGCAAGCGCGCTCGACCGTGAAAAAGCCCTGCTGCGCCCGCACCTTACCCATGCCGCCACAGGTGGGGCAGGTGACAGGTTCAGACCCATCCTCGGCGCCCGATCCATGGCAATGGCCGCAGGACACGGATGTCGGCACGGTGATCGTCTTATGCGTGCCCGCAAAGGCCTCGCCCAAGGTGATCCGCATATTATAGCGCAGATCCGAGCCGCGCTGCGCGCGTTGCCGCCCGCCGCCGCCCGAACGGCCACCAAAATCGCCGAACAGATCCTCGAATATATCCGAGAAGGCGCCAAATCCGCCTGCGCCCGCATTGCCGCGCGCACCGCCGCCGCCGCCCATTCCGCCCTCGAATGCGGCATGGCCAAAGCGGTCGTAGGCCGCCTTTTTATCTTCGTCCTTTAGAACGTCATAGGCTTCATTAGCCTCTTTGAACTGTTCTTCGGCGTTAGGGTTGTCTTTGTTCCGGTCGGGGTGCAGCTCTTTGGCCTTGGTGCGATAGGCCTTTTTAATCTCATCGGCGCCGGCCCCACGGGAAACGCCCAGCACCTCGTAATAATCACGTTTTGCCATCGGCTATGTCTCCAGGGCAAAATTCGGGCCGACCCTAGGGCCGGCCCTTTGACAGTCTCGCGGCGCTTAGCGACGCGGGTTTTCGCCCAGATCCTCGAAATCGGCATCGAGGATGTCGTCATCGCCTTTGTTGCCAGCATCCCCCTTGGGCGCGTCGCCCTCGGCTTCGGCCTGCTGCGACTTGTAGATCGCCTCGCCCAGACGCATCGAGGCTTCGGTCACGTTCTGGATGCCCGCGCGGATCTTATCCGCGTTGTCATTCTCCAGCTCGTCCTTCAGCGCTGCGATGGCCAGCTCGATCACTTCGATGGTCGAGGGGTCAACTTTGTCGCCGTGATCCACGACCGACTTTTCGGTCGAATGGATCAGGCTTTCAGCCTGGTTGCGCACTTCGACCATTTCGCGGCGGGCCTTGTCGGCATCGGCGTTGGCTTCGGCGTCTTTGATCATCTGCTCGATATCGGCATCCGACAGACCGCCCGAGGCTTGGATCGTGATACGGTGCTCTTTGCCCGTGCCCTTATCCTTGGCCGAAACCGAGACGATGCCGTTGGCGTCGATGTCGAAGGTCACCTCGATCTGGGGCATACCGCGCGGTGCGGGCGGGATGTTTTCCAGGTTGAACTGGCCCAGCATCTTGTTGTCCGCGGCCATTTCACGCTCGCCTTGGAAGACGCGGATGGTCACGGCGTTCTGGTTGTCCTCGGCGGTCGAGAAGACTTGGCTCTTCTTGGTCGGGATCGTTGTGTTGCGGTCGATCAGACGGGTGAACACGCCGCCCAGAGTCTCGATCCCCAAGGACAGCGGGGTCACGTCCAGCAGGACAACGTCTTTCACGTCGCCTTGCAGAACGCCGGCCTGAATGGCCGCGCCCAGTGCCACAACTTCGTCGGGGTTCACGCCCTTATGGGGCTCTTTGCCGAAGAATTTCGTCACTTCTTCAATGACTTTGGGCATACGGGTCATACCGCCGACCAGAACCACTTCGTCGATCTCGCCTTTGGACACGCCCGCGTCTTTCAACGCGTCGGCACAGGGCTTCATCGACTTTTTGATCAGGTCTTCGACCAGGCTTTCCAGTTTGGAACGCGTCAGCTTGACCACCAAGTGCAGCGGCTGGCCGTTGGTACCCATCGAGATGAACGGCTGGTTGATTTCGGTCTGTTGGGCCGAGGACAGCTCGATCTTGGCCTTTTCAGCGGCTTCTTTCAGACGCTGCAGGGCCATTTTGTCCTTGGTCAGGTCAACGCCGTTCTCTTTTTTGAACTCTTCGGCCAGGAACTGAACGATGCGCATGTCAAAGTCTTCGCCGCCCAGGAACGTGTCCCCGTTGGTCGATTTCACTTCGAACAGGCCGTCGTCGATTTCCAGAATGGTCACGTCGAACGTGCCGCCGCCAAGGTCATAAACGGCGATGGTCTTGGTGCCCGATTTATCAAGGCCATAGGCCAGCGCTGCGGCAGTCGGCTCGTTGATGATGCGCAGCACTTCAAGACCGGCGATTTTGCCGGCGTCTTTGGTGGCCTGACGCTGGGCGTCGTTAAAGTAGGCCGGCACGGTGATGACGGCTTGGGTCACGGTCTCGCCCAGATAGTTCTCGGCGGTTTCTTTCATCTTTTGCAGGATGATGGCCGAGACTTGGGCGGGCGAGTATTTCTCGCCGCGGGTTTCGACCCATGCATCGCCATTGCCACCGTTGACGATGGCATAGGGCACAAGGTGCTTGTCCTTGGTCACAGCCGCATCGTCGACGCGGCGGCCGATCAGGCGCTTGACGGCGAAGACGGTATTTTCGGGGTTGGTAACAGCTTGGCGCTTGGCGGCTTGCCCGACCAGTCGCTCACCTTCGGTGAAGCCGACGATCGAGGGCGTGGTCCGCGCGCCTTCGGCATTCTCGATCACACGGGGCTGCGATCCGTCCATGATGGCGACGCAGCTGTTCGTGGTTCCAAGGTCGATGCCAATGACTTTCGACATATTTCAAATCCCTTTCCAACAGGCGGTTTGAGCGGCCAAGGCCCCAAAGGCACCCCAGCCGGTTCGTAACAGTTACGGCATTTGGGTATAAAACCCCTTGCCGGATCACGGGCTATATAGGGAGGGCGAGAGGCCCCTGCAACTGTCCCATCACGCGCGGCCTTGCTGTTTTTGCACGAACCGCCAGCAATTGCCTAAAGCCCCAGCACATCCATCATGTCATAGGCGCCGGGTTCTTTGTTCTGCCCCCATAGTGCGGCTTTCAGCGCGCCGCGGGCGAAGATTGCCCGGTCAGTGGCCAAATGGCGCAGGACGATCCGCTCGCCATTGGCGGCAAAAATCACGTCATGCTCGCCCACGACATCGCCCCCGCGCACGGACGCAAAGCCGATATGGCCCCGCTCGCGCGCGCCAGTGATCCCATCGCGGCCCCGGTCAGAGACCGCGTCCAGATCCACGCCGCGCCCCGCCGCCGCCGCTTCGCCCAGCATCAAGGCGGTGCCCGATGGCGCGTCGACCTTGTTGCGGTGATGCGCCTCGACGATCTCGATGTCGAAATCGGCATCCAGCGCGGCGGCGACCTGCTGGGTCAGCTTGACCAGCAGGTTCACCCCAAGGCTGGTATTTCCGGCCCGCACGGCGACGCAATGGCGCGTGGCGGCGAGCAGCTTTTGGATATGCGCGGGTTCAAAGCCGGTGGTGCCGATGACATGCACCGCGCGGGCCTGCGCGGCAAGTTCGGCGAATTCCACACTGGCCTCGGGGCTGGTGAAATCCAGCACGCCTTGCGCCTTTGCAAAGGCTGCGACCGCATCATCGCTGACAGTGACACCAATCGGCTGCCCGCCCAGCATGGTGCCGACATCCTGTCCGATCCACGGGCTGCCCACCCGCACCAGCGCGCCCACAAGGCGGCATTTGCTTGACGCCAATACTTCGCGCAGCAGCATCTGCCCCATGCGCCCCGATGCGCCTGTGACGACAATCCCCGGCAGTTCCATCATCTTCCCCGTTCTGAATTCCGCGCGACTTTAGGCGGGCTGCGCGCCAAAGGCAAAGGCACGCTTGGCTTTCACCGGCCAAACCCTTATTTGACAGCTATGAGCAAGAACCGTTTTCCCAATGACCCTGCCTTCAACGGCCCCTCGCAGCGCCAATTGCGCGTGGGCGAGCTGATCCGCCGCACGCTGTCCAGCGTTTTGCAGCGTGGCGAAGTGCATGACCCCGAATTGCAACGCACCTCGATCACCGTGGGCGAAGTGCGCACCTCGCCCGACCTCAAGGTCGCGACCGCCTATGTCCTGCCTTTGGGCGGCGGCAATGCCGATCTGGTCCTGGCCGCGCTGCGCCGCAATAAATCCGAGATCCGCCACATGATCGGCCATGGCATGACGCTAAAGTTCGTGCCCGATCTGCGGTTCGAAATTGACCGCACCTTTGATCGCATGGACGAGACGCGCCGCCTGTTCGAAAACGATCACGTCCGTCAGGATGTGGCTGCAGATCAGCAAGACGATGACGCGGAAAAAGACGCCTAAACTGTTGCGCTGGCTGGCCTTCCTGTTCGGTCTTTGGGCCGCGCCGGTTGCCGCCGCCAATTGCCGGGCCATGACGTTTGACGGTGCGGATTACACGATCTGCACCGTCGATATGCAGACGGATGATCTGCGCCTGTTCCTCAATGACAAGGACGGCAAGCCCTATGGCCATTTCGCGGCGATCGAGACCGCGCTGGGCCGTCCGCTGGCCTTTGCGATGAATGCGGGCATGTATCACGCCGACCGCCGCCCTGTGGGATTGTATATCGAAGAGGGCGACCAGCAGGCCGGTATCGTCACATCCGCAGGCCCCGGCAATTTCGGCATGCTGCCCAATGGCGTCTTTTGCGTGCAGCAGGGCAGCGCCCGCGTGATCGAATCGCGCCGCTTTGCCGATGATCCGCCGACCTGCCGCTTTGCCACGCAATCGGGGCCGATGCTGGTGATCGATGGTGCGCTGCACCCCCGGTTTTTGCCCGACAGCACCTCGCGCAATATCCGCAACGGGGTGGGCACATCCGATGACGGGCGCACGGCGACCTTTGCCATCTCGCGCCAGCCGGTGACCTTCCACCAGTTCGGGCGGCTGTTCCGCGACGGCCTTGGGATCAATCAGGCGCTGTATTTGGATGGCCGCGTCTCGCGCCTTTGGGCGCCCGAGATTGGCCGCCGTGATGGCGGCGTCGCGATGGGGCCTGTGCTGGGCGTTGTCGGCAGCCAACCCTCTGCGGGCGGTTGACCCGCGCAGGGCAGGGGGATAAGCGCCGCGAAGGTTTAAAAACAGGGTCTTTTCATGGCGCGTGGACGCAAGGGTCGCAATATTTCGGGTTGGGTCATCGTCGATAAACCGGCGGGGATCACCTCGACTGCGGTGGTGAACAAGATCCGCTGGGCGTTCGACGCGCAAAAGGCGGGCCATGCCGGCACGCTCGACCCCGATGCAACCGGCCTTTTGGCCGTGGCGCTGGGCGAGGCGACAAAGACCATTCCCTATGTCACCGACGCGCTGAAGGCCTATGAATTCACCGTCACCTTTGGCGCCAGCACCAGCACGGATGATGCCTCGGGCGAAGTGGTCGCAACCAGCGACGCCCGCCCTACAGATGCCGCCATCAAAGAGGCGCTGAACGCCTTTGTCGGCGATATCATGCAGGTGCCGCCCGCCTTTTCCGCCATCAAGATCGACGGCGAGCGCGCCTATGATCTGGCCCGCGAGGGGCAAGAATTTGAAATCGCGGCCCGTCCGCTGTTCGTCGAAAGCCTGCTGTTGGTGGATCGCCTAGATGCCGATCATGCGGTGCTGGAAATGACCTGCGGCAAGGGCGGTTATGTCCGGTCCATCGCGCGCGATCTGGGCGCGGCGCTGGGCTGCTATGGTCATGTGCTAAAGCTGCGCCGCATCTGGTCCAGCAGCTTCACGTTGAAGGGGGCTGTCACGATGGAACAGGTCGAAAGCCTGGCCCGCACCCCCGCGCTGGATGATCTGTTGCAACCGCTGGAGGTTGCACTGGCCGATCTGCCCATGGTGACCTGCCCCGAAGCCAGCCTGACACGGTTTCGCAACGGCAATCCCGCGCTGGTCTTTCCTGCGCCGGGGCTGGAGTTCGGCGATGAAGCCTGGGTGTCTGTCGACGGTCGCGCCCTGGCCATCGGCCAGTATCGCGGCAGCGAACTGCACCCTGCGCGGGTGATCGTCGGCGTATAGGCTGCGTTAACCAATCTCTAACTTTGAGCGCCGCGCGTGCTGCGCTGCGTGCTATGACATCGCCCATGTATCCCTTTTGTTCGGGTGTGGGCGATGTTTGCATTATTGGGTCTTTTGGGGCTGATGGCCGCAGGCTATGCGCTGTCGCCCATCTTGGATTTCGGCCGCGCCGCGCCCGAGGAAGACGACGACCCTCTTCCGAAGCCCGACGATGAACCGGCAACAGCGGGCGGCGATCTGCTGGACGAGGACGACCCTATCGAGATCACAACCCCGGCCCCCCTTGATCCGCTGCAAGGCATCCTCGCTTGGGCGGCAAAGGGCGGCGAGGTGCTGCAGGGCAGCGCATTGAACGACTATCTGCTGGGCGACGACGGCGACGACCGGCTAGAGGGCGGCGCGGGCGATGACGAACTGCTGGGCGGCAATGGCAATGATGTGCTGATCGGCGGCGATGGGGATGACAAGCTCTATGGCGGCGCCGGGGATGATATCCTGCTGGGCGAGGCGGGCGATGACCTGATCCATGGCGGCGATGGCGATGATTACCTGCACGGCGGCAGCGGCGATGATGTGCTGCATGGCGGGCCGGGCGATGACATTTTGGTCGGGGGCCTTGGATCGGACACTCTGTTCGGCGGCGCGGGCAATGACATTTTGGACGGGCGCGAACCGGCGGGGCAGGCCACGCGTGACTGGCTGAACGGCGGCGCGGGGGATGACCGCTTGTACCTTGGCGCGCTGGATATCGGCCACGGCGGCACCGGCGCTGATACCTTTGTGCTGACCGCCGCCCAAGGGGCCGAGGGTTTCGCCGAGGTGCAGGATTACATCTCGGATGATGACCTGATCGAGGTGCTCTATGATGGCGATACGCCCCCCGTCCTGACCACCGCGGCGGGGCAGGGCGGCGTCATGCTGCTGGCGGATGGGGTGGCACTGGCTTTCTTTGAGGGGCAGGCCGATCTGCCACTGGATCGCATCGTGCTGACGCCTGCCGCCGATGACATCACCGACACCAGCGGCACGGAATGGCTGCAGCGCTGGGCGGATCGGCAGGCGGATAAGCAATCCGCCACCCAAAACCCCAGCCCAGACAGCTGACGCTGGGTCTGTTGCCGCTTTTCTTTTATAAGAATCTCGGCTATGGGCACGCATCCTTTCATGCCCCGTGTGTGTCAGGATCTATCGGACCATGCTGGACGACATCCCGGCATGGCCCATTTTGTCGTTACATAAGGAGACAGTGATGTCGATTACGCCCGAAGAAAAAGCCCGCCTGCTGAAAGAATTCGCGATCAAAGAAGGCGACACCGGTTCGCCCGAAGTGCAAGTCGCGATCCTGTCGTCGCGCATCGCGACCCTGACCGAGCACTTTAAATACCACAAGAAGGACAACCACGGTCGCCGTGGCCTTCTGAAGATGGTGGCCCTGCGCCGCAAGCTGCTCGACTATGTCAAAGGCAAGGACGAAGCACGCTACCAGAGCCTGATTGAGCGCCTGGGTCTGCGTCGCTAATCAATAACGGGCCGCGCTGGCAACAGTGCGGCCCGCATACGTTGAATTTCTGGGATGAGGCAACGGGCCGGGCCCGACCCGCCTGCCAGCCCACCAAACCATAGGGCCAGGGGCATACGGCCCCTACGCAAACGGCCTCGATCGGAGGCCCGGATAGGAAAACCGATGTTTAATCAAATCAAGAAATCCATCCAGTGGGGGGACGAGACCCTCACCCTGGAAACTGGCAAGATTGCCCGCCAGGCGGATGGTTCCGTGATTGCAACGCTGGGTGAAACCAGCGTCATGGCAAACGTGACCTTTGCCAAGGCTCCCAAGCCCGGTCAGGACTTTTTCCCGCTGACCGTCCACTACCAAGAGAAATACTATGCCGCCGGTAAAATTCCGGGCGGCTTCTTCAAACGCGAGGCCCGCCCGACCGAGCGCGAAACCCTGATTTCGCGCCTGATCGACCGTCCGTGCCGCCCGCTGTTCGTCGAAGGTTTCAAACACGAAGTTCTGGTCATGGCCACCGTGCTGTCGCACGATCTGGTCAACGACCCCGATATCGTTGCGATGATTGCAGCCTCGGCTGCGCTGACCATTTCGGGCGTCCCCTTCATGGGCCCGATCGGTGCGGCACGCGTCGGTTATTCGAACGGCGCCTATACGCTGAACCCCGCCATCGACGAGCTGCACGACATCCGCAATAAATCGGAGCAGCGTCTGGACCTGGTCGTCGCCGGCACCAAAGACGCCGTGATGATGGTCGAATCCGAAGCCTATGAGCTGTCGGAAGACGAGATCCTGGGCGCCGTTGTTTTTGCACATGAGCAAATGCAGCCGGTCATCGACCTGATCATCGATCTGGCCGAAGACGCCGCCAAAGAGCCCTTCGACTTCCAACCGGCTGACACTTCGGCCCTGCTGGCGGCTGTCACCGCGCTGGGCGGCGAAGACATGCGCGCCGCTTTCGCGATCCGCACCAAGCAAGACCGCGTCGCCGCGATCGACGCCGCCGTCGCCAAGATCAAAGCTGGCCTGACCGAAGAACAGCTGGCTGACAGCAGCCTCGGCGCTGTGATCAAGCAGTTGGAATCCGACGTTCTGCGCAGCGACATCGTCAAGCATGGCCGCCGTATCGACGGTCGCAGTCTGGACGAAGTGCGCCCGATCGTGTCGGAAACCGGCCTGCTGCCGCGCGCGCATGGCTCGGCGCTGTTCACCCGCGGCGAGACCCAAGGTCTGGTCGTCACCACGCTGGGTACCGGCGATGACGAGCAGTTCATCGACGCGCTGCACGGCAACTTCAAATCGAACTTCCTGCTGCACTATAACTTCCCGCCCTACTCGGTCGGCGAAGTGGGTCGCGTAGGCTCGCCCGGTCGCCGCGAAATCGGCCACGGCAAGCTGGCATGGCGCGCGCTGCAGGCTGTTCTGCCGGCCAACACCGACTTCCCCTACACGATCCGCGTCGTGTCCGAGATCACCGAATCGAACGGTTCGTCCTCGATGGCGTCGGTTTGCGGTGGCTCGCTGTCGATGCTGGACGCAGGCGTCCCGCTGAAGGCACCGGTTGCTGGCGTGGCCATGGGCCTGGTGCTGGAAAAAGACGGCTCGTGGGCTGTTTTGACCGACATTCTGGGTGACGAAGACCACCTGGGCGATATGGACTTCAAAGTGGCGGGTACCGAAGCTGGTATCACCTCGCTGCAGATGGACATCAAAGTCGCGGGCATCACGCCCGAGATCATGCGCAAAGCACTGGCGCAGGCCCGCACCGGTCGCCTGCACATCCTGGGCGAAATGGCGAAATCGCTGACCACCGCGAACGCTTTCTCGGCCCATGCGCCGCGGATCGAGACGATGCAGATCCCGACCGACAAGATCCGTGAAGTGATCGGCTCGGGCGGCAAGGTCATCCGCGAGATCGTGGAAACCTCGGGCGCCAAGGTCGACATCAACGACGACGGCACGATCAAAATCGCATCCTCGAACGGCGAAGCGATCAAGAAGGCCTATGACATGATCTGGTCGATCGTGGCAGAGCCGGAAATCAACGGCATCTACAAAGGCACCGTTGTCAAACTGGTCGATTTCGGCGCTTTCGTGAACTTCTTTGGCAAGCGCGATGGTCTGGTGCACGTCAGCCAGATCGAAAACCGCCGCCTGAACCATCCCTCGGATGTGCTGAAAGAAGGCCAAGAGGTCTGGGTCAAGCTGCTGGGCTTTGACGATCGCGGCAAGGTGCGCCTGTCGATGAAGATCGTCGATCAAGCCACCGGCGAAGAAATCGCCAAAGAAGAGACGTCCGAAGCCAGCGAATAAGGCCGGGTCTTCTCGTAAAAGTTGTGGGCTCCGAGCATCGCTCGGGGCCTTTTTTCATTCTTTCGCATGGCCAAAGATTGAAAGCAGTGATCCGCCTGCCTAGTCTTTTACGTAAGTTATAGTGTGTGTTCAGTGTTTTGTTGCTGAATGATGCTAGAATCCGCTGTCGGAGGACAAGATGACAACGCGTAGAAAATTAATTTTGGGGGCTGCCGCAGGGATGATTGCTGCGCCCGCGCTGGCCTTGGCGCAAACGCCGCTGCGTATGACCGTCACCCCCGAAGTGACGAGTGACGATCTGACCCTGCCGCCGAATGTCGAGGGCAATTACCAGATCCCCGAACGTTATCAGGCGCGTATCGTGCCGGTGCAGGCCGGATTGCAGCCGGGCAGCTTTCATATCGTCTCGGCGGCCTATCACCTGTATTTCATTCTGCCCGAGAACCGCGCCATCCGTTACGGCGTCGCCATCGGCTCGGAAGGCCTCGGCTGGCACGGCAGCGCGCGCATTCAGCGCAAGGTCGAATGGCCCTCGTGGCGCCCGACCGATGAGATGATCGAGCGGAACCCCGCCGCCTATGAACGCTATCGTGATGGTATGCCTGGCGGCCCGACGAACCCGCTAGGGGCGCGTGCGCTGTATTTCTATCAAGACGGCCGCGACACGGCGATCCGCGTCCACGGCACCGTGCAGCCCGCCTCGATCGGCAGCTCCAGCTCGAACGGCTGTTTCCGCATGTACAACAGCCATGTGATCGACCTGTACAACCGCGTGCCGCTGGGCAGCATGGCCTACGTTTATTAATGCATAAAAGGGCTTAAATGGCGGGCCGGACGTGACATTCCCGGCCCGCTCGGCTATACTCGTCCGGTAGACTATACGGGATAAACCGAATGAGCGAGCCCAAGCCGCAGCCGGGTGATTACGGCGCCGATTCCATCAAAGTTCTGAGGGGCTTGGACGCCGTGCGCAAGCGCCCGGGCATGTATATCGGTGACACCGATGACGGCTCGGGTCTGCACCACATGATCTATGAAGTCGTCGATAACGGCATCGACGAGGCGCTGGCCGGTCATGCCACCAGCGTTTACGTCAAGATTCACGCCGATAGCTCGGTCTCGGTGCGCGACAACGGTCGCGGCATCCCGGTCGGCATTCATGCCGAAGAGGGCGTCTCGGCGGCTGAAGTCATCATGACCCAGCTGCATGCGGGCGGCAAATTCAACAATACGGATGAAAGCGGCAACGCCTATAAGGTCTCGGGCGGCCTGCACGGCGTTGGCGTCTCGGTGGTGAATGCGCTGTCGGAATGGCTCGAGCTGCGCATCTGGCGCGACGGCCATGAATATCACGCGCGTTTCGAGCATGGCAATGTCGTCCAGCACGTCAAAGACCTCGGCCCCTCGGACGGCGAGCGTGGCACCGAGGTGCGCTTCCTTGCCGCTGTGCGTGTCGCGGCGAACGAGGGCACGTTCTCGAACCTTGAATATTCCTATGACGTGCTGGAACGCCGCCTGCGCGAGCTGGCTTTCCTGAACTCGGGCGTGCGTATCGTTCTTGAGGATGAGCGCCCCGCCCAGCCGCTGAAGACGGAACTCTATTACGACGGCGGCGTGCGCGAGTTCGTCAAATACCTCGACCGTTCGAAAACCGCGATCATGCCCGAGCCGATCTTTATGGTGGGCGAGCGCGCCGGTATCGGTGTCGAGGTCGCGATGTGGTGGAATGACAGCTACCATGAAAACGTGCTGCCCTTTACCAACAACATCCCCCAGCGCGACGGCGGCACCCATATTGCGGGCTTCCGCGCGGCGTTGACGCGCACCATCACCAAATATGCGCAAGACAGCGGCATCGCCAAAAAGGAAAAGATCGACCTGACCGGCGATGATGCCCGCGAGGGGATGACCTGTGTCCTGTCGGTGAAAGTGCCTGATCCGAAATTCTCGAGCCAGACCAAGGACAAGCTGGTCTCGTCCGAGGTGCGCCCCGCGGTTGAAAACCTTGTCGGCGAAAAGCTGGCCGAATGGTTCGAAGAGAACCCGCAGATGGCCCGCATGATCGTCGGCAAGATTATCGAGGCCGCCCAAGCCCGCGAAGCCGCCCGCAAAGCGCGCGAGCTGACGCGCCGCAAATCCGCGCTGGACGTGAATTTCATGGCCGGCAAGCTGAAAGACTGCGCCGAGAAAGACCCCTCGAAAACCGAACTGTTCATCGTCGAGGGTGACTCGGCCGGTGGGTCGGCACAGATGGGCCGCGACCGTCTGACCCAGGCGATCCTGCCGCTGCGCGGCAAGATCCTGAACGTCGAACGCGCGCGGTTTGACCGGATGCTGTCTTCGGCCGAAATCGGCAACCTTGTGATGGCGCTTGGCACCGGCATTGGCCGCGACGAGTTCAATCTGGCCAAGCTGCGCTACCACAAGATCGTCATTATGACCGATGCGGACGTCGATGGCGCGCATATCCGCACGCTGCTGCTGACGTTCTTCTTCCGTCAGATGCCGCAGTTGATCGAGGCGGGCCATGTCTATATCGCGCAGCCGCCACTGTATAAGGTGTCGCGTGGCAAGTCCGAGGTTTACCTGAAAGATCAGGCTGCTTACGACGAATATCTGATCCAGCAGGGCGCGGATGCCACCGTGCTGAAACTGGGCAACGGGATGGAGCTTGCGGGCGCCGATCTGCTGCGCGTGATCGAGGAAGCGCGCCAGCTGCGCCGCGTTCTTGACGCCTTCCCAACCAGCTATCAGCGCCATATTCTGGAACAGGCTGCCATCGCCGGTGCCTTTGTGCCGGGCGTGGTGGACAGCGATTTGCAGGGCGTGGCCGACCGTGTTGCCACGCGTCTGGATCTGATCGCCGCTGAATACGAGCGCGGCTGGATTGGCCGCATCACGCAAGATCGCGGTATCCGTCTGGCCCGTATCCTGCGCGGCGTTGAAGAGGTGCGGACATTGGACGGGCAGATGCTGCGCTCGGGCGAAAGCCGCCGCGCGGGCAGCTTTACCCAGTCGCTGCAAGAGGTCTACGGCCTGCCCGCGACGCTGGTGCGCAAGGATCGTGCCCAGTTGATCAATGGCCCGCTGGACCTGCTGAAAGCCATCCTGTCCGAGGGTGAGCGCGGGTTGCAATTGCAACGCTATAAGGGTCTGGGCGAGATGAACCCCGAACAGCTGTGGGAAACCACGCTGGACCCCGATGCCCGCACCCTGCTGCAGGTCCGCGTTGATGATATGACCGAGGCCGATGACATCTTTACCAAGCTGATGGGGGATGTGGTCGAGCCGCGCCGCGAGTTCATCCAGAACAACGCCCTCAGCGTCGCGAACCTCGACTTTTAATCAAAAGGGCCCTGCGGGGCCCTTTTTTACGCCCGCTGCTTTACGCCCGACGCGCGCGTGCGGCAAAGCAGCCCTGTTTGGCGTAATGCAGATGGACATAGGATACATCCGCATTTTCAAACACTTCGGCCAGCGCGGCCGCCAGATCATGGCCCGGGACCACATCCGCCGCGATCATCATATCATCCACATCAAAGCCGCGCAGCGAGATCAGCCGTGTCAGCAACGACGGCGGCACCGTCCCGACCTCGGGCCGCGCTTGCGCGATACCCGCGCGCACAAAGATCGCGTGGCGCGATTGAAAGGGCGTGTGCGCAGGCTGGTGTTCATAGTTGATCAACAGCACCGTCTCGCCAATCGCGGCATCCGTCAGGCTGATGCGGCAGGGCGTGCCCGGATGGGCATCAACCACAACGCGCCGCGCATTCATGCGCTGCAATGCGCTATCGCTCAGGGTGAAAAGCGGGGCGAAATCCGCAGGGTCTAGCCCCTCGATCTGGAACGGCATGGGTTTTCCTTTGGTCCGATGGCCAAAGGAAAACCCATGCCCCTATCCGCGCCAACCCGAATCCTGCGCATTCGCCCTCAGGCGCGGACGAGATAGCGGCGCAGGCCCAGAAAGATCGGCTGCGCCACGGCAATGATCAGCACGATCCGCAAGATATGCAGGGTCGAGACATAGGCGACCTCTTCGTCCATCGCCAACGCCAGCAGGCTCATCTCGGTCACGCCGCCCGCAGCATAGCCAAGGAAGGCCTGCGGCGGCGGGATGTCGGTGATCTGCGTCAGTCCCAGCGCGAACAGATAGGTGGTGCCGATCATGATCATCGCCACAATGGCCGAGGGCACCATCGCGCGCAGCACAGCGCGGGCGGGCAGGCCCAGAAACCGCGCACCGATGGTGGCGCCCATAATGATCTGCGCGCCGTTGACCAGCACAGTGGGGGGCGGCACCTGTACCCAGCCGATCATATGCGCCGCGCCTGACAGCACCATCGGCCCCATCAGGTCGGGCGCAGGCAGATGCAACAGGCGCGCCACCGTCCGCCCCAGCACCGCGCAAGCGGCTAGAAGGGCATAGTCCAGCACGCTTGGCACATCCAAGGCCACCCAATTGCTGCCGCCGCTGTTGCTGGTGCTGACGCCGTAAATCGCGCCAAACAGCAGCGCGATCAGCGAGACCGTCATCATGATCCGCGTCGCATGGGCCAGCGCGATCTGGCGATCATCGCCGCCCGCCGCCGCGCCCAGCACGAACATCTCGTTCAGGCCGCCCGGCATGGCGCTGAAAAACGCGGTCACCGGGTCCATCTTCAACGTCTTGCGATAGATGACATAGCCGATCCAGGCCGAGACGATCAGCACCGGCACAAGGCCAATCACCGCCAGTGCCCAATCGCCGATCTGGCCAAACATCTCGACCGTGACGCGCGATCCCATCATCACACCAAGGATCGGAATGACAAAGGGCCGGATGCGACCCGGCCCTGCAATCGGCGCGCGCGCGATGGACAAAGCCGCCATCACCAGCATCGGCCCCATCATCCACGGCAGCGGCATTTTCAAAGCGTAGGCGCCAAATCCCGCCAGAGTTGCCAAAACAAGCCCAAGGATATGCCGCGCGCTGATCTTCATGCCTTAATCTGTCTCCGTATCCAGATGGGGCGCTTGCCCCAAATGCTGGTCGCCCCGCGCCTTTGCCAGTGCGATCTGTTTTTGCCGCTCGCGAAAGCGCAGCTTGTCCACGTCAGATGTCTCGGCGATGCAATGCAGGCACGAGACGCCTTCCTCGAATGAATTGAGCGCGCGATCCTCGGGCGACAGCGGCATGCGGCAGGCGTGGCACAGGGTGTGGTCGCCCTCGGCCAGACCGTGTTTCAACGCCACGCGGCCGTCAAAGACGAAACATTCGCCCTGCCATTTGGTGTCATCCACCGGCACATCTTCCAGATATTTCAAGATACCGCCCTGCAGGTGGTACACATCGGCGACACCCTCGTTCAGCAGGTAATTCGTCGATTTCTCGCAGCGGATGCCGCCGGTGCAGAACATGGCGACGCGCTTTCCCGCGAATTCCTGCTTGTGTTCTTGCCACCAGGCGGGGAATTCGCTGAAGGATTTCGTCTTGGGGTCGATCGCGCCTTCGAACGTGCCGATGGCGACCTCGTAATCATTGCGTGTGTCGATCACCACCACATCGGGGGCCGAGATCAAATCGTTCCAATCGGCGGGGGCGACGTAATGGCCGGTGCGCGCCAGCGGGTTCACATCGGGCTGGCCCATTGTGACGATCTCGCGTTTCAGGCGCACTTTCATCCGCAAAAAGGGCTGTTCCTCGGCATGGCTTTCCTTCCACACCAGATCTGCGCAGCCGGGCAGGGCGCGGATATGCGCGATCAGCGCGTCGATCCCCGCGCGGGGGCCGGCGATGGTGCCGTTGATCCCCTCGGGCGCCAGCAGCAGCGTGCCATAGACGCCCGCCTCACGGCACAGCGCCTGCAGCGGCCCGCGCAGGGCGGCCGGATCGGGAAAGCGGGTAAAGTGATAAAGCGCAGCAACGGTGAACATGCCCTGTCCTTAGTCCCGTGCGCGCGGACTGACAAGCGGGGGCATTGACGATGGTGGCAATGCTGCTTACCCATTCGCCATGTAACAGATCCTTGCACGAGAATTGCCATGCAAACGCGCGATCCCTTTCCGGAAAATGAGGCTCTGATCGTCATCGACGTGCAGAATGATTTCTGTCCAGGCGGTGCCTTGGCCGTGGCGGGCGGGGATCAGATCGTCGCCGGCATCAATGATCTGATGGCGCAGTTCCAGACCGTGGTGCTGACGCAGGATTGGCACCCCGCAGGTCATTCCAGCTTTGCCAGCAGCCATGCAGGCCAGAGCCCCTATAGCGTGATCGACATGCCCTATGGCCCGCAGGTGCTGTGGCCCGATCACTGCGTCCAAGGCACAGGCGGCGCGGATTTCCACCCCGCGCTGAATGTGCATGCGGCGCATCTGGTGATCCGCAAAGGCTTCCGCCCCGGCATCGACAGCTATTCGGCTTTCTTTGAAAACGACCACAGCACGGTGACAGGCCTTGATGGCTACTTGCGCGCGCGCGGCATCACGCGCGTGACGCTGGTCGGCCTCGCCACGGATTTTTGCGTGAATTATTCTGCGGTGGATGCGGCGCGCCTTGGCTATGCGGTGAGTGTCGACACCGGCCTCTCGCGCGGGATCGACCTGAACGGCTCGCTGGCCGATGCGCTGGAAACCATGGCCGAGGCTGGCGTCGTTATCAAGTAAGGGAGACCCCGATGGTCGATATTGCAACCCGGGTCTGGAACCACAAATGGCGCATCGACCCGATCGTGCGCTCGCTGATTGACGACGATTTCTACAAGCTGCTGATGTGCCAATCGGTGCGCCGCAACCGGCCCGATGCGCATGTCACCTTCAGCCTGATCAACCGCAACACCTCGCTGCGCCTTGCCGAGATTATTGACGAGGGCGAGCTGCGCGAACAGTTGGATAACGTGCGCACCCTGTCGCTGTCGCGCGGTGAAAGCACATGGCTGCGCGGCAATACATTCTATGGCAAGCGTCAGATGTTCAGCCCCGATTTCATGGAATGGTTCGAACGCCTGCGTCTGCCCGCCTATCATCTGGAAAAGCGCGACGGCCAATATGAGCTGACCTTTGAAGGTAGCTGGCCCGAGGTGATGCTGTGGGAAATCCACGCCCTGACCATCATCATGGAGCTGCGCTCGCGCGCGGTGCTGCGCGATATGGGCCGGTTCGAGCTGCAGGTCCTCTATGCCCGCGCCATGACCAAGGTCTGGGAAAAGGTGAACCGGCTGCGCGAAGTGCCCGAGATCCGCATCGCCGATTTTGGCACCCGCCGCCGCCATTCCTTCCTGTGGCAGGATTGGTGCGTGCAGGCGCTGCAAGAGGGCTTGGGCGATAGTTTCACCGGCACCTCGAACTGCCTGATCGCCAAGAACCGCGACCTCGAGGCGATTGGCACCAACGCGCATGAGCTGCCGATGATCTACGCCGCGCTCGCGGATAGCGATGCGGAACTTGCCGCCGCGCCCTATCAGGTGCAGGAAGATTGGCAGGTCGAACACGAGGGCAATCTGCGCATCATCCTGCCCGACACTTTCGGCACTGAAGGTTTCCTGAAAAACGCCCCCGCATGGCTGGCGTCATGGACAGGCATTCGCATCGATTCCGGCGATCCGGCAGAAAAGGCGGAACTCGCCATTCGCTGGTGGCGTGATCGCGGCGAAGATCCGACGACAAAGCTGGTGATCTTCTCGGACGGGCTGGATGTCGACAAGATGCTGGCGCTGCACAAGCAATTCTATGGCCGCATCAAGGTCAGCTTTGGCTGGGGCACGATGTTGACCAATGATTTCATCGGCCTTGTCCCCGGCGACCGCCTTGCGCCCTTTAGCATCGTGGTGAAAGCGGCGTCTGTGAATGGCCGCCCGACGGTGAAACTGTCGGATAATCCGGGCAAAGCCATGGGCCCCGCGGACCAGATCGAACGCTATAAGCGCGTCTTTGGCGTCGGCCAGCAGCAGTATTTCGAGGTAAAGGTTTAGTCCTCGCCCTCGCTAGTCTTCGCTTTCACCCGGGCTGGATCGCAGCGATTTCACCGCGCCGGTGCGTTTTTTCGCATCCAGACGGCGGCGGACGGACCCCGCGGTGGGTTTGGTGGCAATGCGCCGCTTTGGCACCACCAGCGCGGCGCGGATCAGCTCGGCCAGACGTTCGCGGGCGATCTCGCGGTTGCGGGCTTGGCTGCGGGTGTCCTGCACGGCGATAATAATCGCGCCGTCCCCCGTCCAGCGCCAGCCCGCCAGCCGTTTCAGCCGCCTTTTGACGGGATCAGGCAAGGTGGGGGATCGCTCGGCCTCGAACCGCAGTTCAACCGCGGTCGAGACCTTGTTCACATTCTGCCCGCCCGGACCCGAGGCCCGGACGAACTGCTCGGTCAGTTCCCAATCCTGTATCGTGATCTGATCCGAGATATGCAGCATCGCGTGTCCTTAGGCGGTTCTCGCCATCAGATAACGCACAAAGGCGCGGAATGGCACCAGCGCGATGACGGCAATCGCCATTTTCACGCCCCAATCCGCAATCGCCAGCGAGACCCACAGCGGCGCATCCGGCCCAAAGGTCAGCAGCGGCACGGTCTCGGACGCCCAGGCGATCTGTTCGTCGGCCACCGCACCAAAGATGGTGATGAACAGCGCGAACGAGATGGTAAAGAACAGCACAGTGTCCAGGATCGAGCCGCAGATCGACGAGATCAGCGGCGCTTTCCACCACGCCTGCGTGCGCAGACGGTTGAACACGGCAATATCCAGCAGCTGCGCCGCGCCAAAGGCAATGGCCGAGGCATAGGCCGTGCGGATCGCCACAGCGGGGCCGAATTCAAGCATGATTTGCGTGCCGATCAGCGAGCAGATGATCCCGGTGACGAAACCGGCAAAGACCACCTGACGCGCGGCTTTGGGGCCGTAAACGCGGTTGGTGACCTCGTTGATCAGGAAGGCGATCGGATAGGTGAAGGCACCCCAGGTCAGAATCCCGTCAAGGATCAGGAACTGAACAAGGATGTTGGACGCGACAACAGTCGCAGCCATGGCAATAACGCCAGGGAGGAATTTCATGGATCTCTGTCCGTTTTGACAAGGTGACCGGAGGACTTGGCCCGGCACATGCCGGACAGGCGGCGCGTTAAACCTGCGTCACTCGCCCGTCAAGAGCTGTATTTCAACGATCTGGCTGGGCAGCAGGCGTCCGAAATTATCATCCGCGATCAATGTGGCGACCAGATTATCTTTGCCCTGCCAGACGGAAATCCCCTCCAGATTGCCGAAGCGGCCCATCGCACTGGTGAATTCCCCCCTTATATCAGTGCCATCGCGCGTCATGCTGCGGATGCGGGATTGAAAACCGATGCCGCGAAAGGCGCGCTCTAGAATATAAAGCCGCCCATCAGGCCCAAAATCTGCGCCCACCGCCGCCCAGCCTTGGCCATCCGTGGGCAGATGAAAAATGATCTGCCAATCACGGCTGCCCGGCCCCAGATAGTAAACCGGCCCGCCGCCCTCGGGCAGGGTGTAAAGCCCGCCACCGGAATCAACCGCCAGCGCCTCGAGGGCGCGATTGCGGGGCAGGGCCCCGAAATCGGCGTGGCGGGGCAGTATTTCGGGCAAGCCATGCAGCCCCATTTGCCGCGTCACACGCGGCTGATGTTCGAAACTGATGAACAGCGTGCCACCCTCAGCGCGCGCGATCCCCTCGCTATCGCCCATCGGCCCTTGCAACACCGCGCCGTCTGTGTCCGTCAGCGGCGCGTGATCCAGCACGGTGATCGCGGCAATCGCGCCATCAGCCGTGCGCGTGAACGCGCCCGCCACCAGATAGCCGCGATCCGACAGCGCGATGAAATCACGACCGTCATCAGACAGATCAATCCCTGAGAACCCCCCGAACCACGGCGCATCGACGTGCCACGGGGTGACGACGGCCTCGGCCGCCGCACCCGTGGCCAGCGCTGCGACCGCGATTACGGCGCGGCCAAGACCAGCGAACATTGCGCAGGCAGTTCATTCACCCGCAGCGGCCCGCGCGGCGGCGGCGCATTGGGATCGCGCGGACGCGGCGGCGGTGGGTTCAGGATATTGGCGACGAATTCTTCGGCCTCGGCGCAGCCGTCACCGGGCGGGGGTGGCACCTGATCCTCGCAATAGCGCGCGCCGGCGGGGCAGTTCAGCCGCACGTGGAAATGGGTATTATGCCCGGCCCAAGGGCGCACCTTGTTCAGCCAACTGCGATCGCCCGTCGCAGTGCGGCACAGTTCAACCTTGGCCCCGCCAAAGATAAAGATCCGCGCGGTGCGGGGATCTTGGGCGGCGCGCTGCACCAGTGCGGCGTGCTGGGGCGTCCAGCTGCTGTTCACATAGGCCCCGCCCGCGCGCTGCATATCGCGCGAAGAGATCGCCTCGCGCTCACTCCGGGTCAGGTCAAGGCGGCTGGGCGGCAGCATCCAGATATCCATATCGAGGCCGGATTGGTGGCTGGCGTGGCCCGACAGCATCGGCCCGCCGCGCGGCTGGCTCATATCGCCGACATATAGCCCCTCCCACCCCGGCAATGTCGCGGCATAGCGGCTGAGGTCTTGCACAAAGGCCAGCGTCTCGGGCTGGGCCCAGTTGCGATTTCGCGACAGGCGCATCGCTTGCCATGTCGGGCCTGTTTCGGGCAGCGCCATCGCCCCCGCTTGACAGCCCACCGCATAGCCGCCCACCGGCCCGACCGAGGCGCTGGAGGCTGTGCTTTGATAGCCAAAGGCCTCACGCGCGACGCGGCTGTCGGACAGATGGGCCTGTAATGTCGGATCGGGACCTTCGGCGCGGCAGGCGCCAAGCGCCATCACAATGGCTAAAGCGGCAAGGACGGGTCTCATGTTGGGGCCTGTATGCTGTTTTCACCACGCTAGCACCGCTTTGTCATCGGCGAAACGGTTTTGATGGGCGGGCAGGGATTGCCCTTCGCACCCTCTCGCCTTAGTTCATTCTTGTGCTGATACAGGTGGGGCCATGTCGACATTGCTGGAATTTCTGCTGCTGATCCTTGCGCTGGCGCGTTATGTGATCCTGATCTATTTCGCGATGAGCTGGCTGATCACCTTCCAAGTGCTGAACCTGCGCCAGCCGATTGTTGCGCGCATCTGGTATACCTTGGTCCGCATCACCGAGCCGGTCTTTGCCCCCGTGCGCCGCCTTGTGCCGCCGATGGGCGGGATCGACTGGGCACCGCTGCTGGTCATTCTGGCGATCTATGTGCTGGAAATGCTGCTGCGCAGCAACGCCGCCGCTTTCTATTAATTGATGCAAAAATACGAAACCCTGCGCAGGGTCTTCGGCTTTGACGCCTTTCGCCCCGGGCAAGAGGAAATCGTCGATTCCGTGACCCAGGGCCAGAATACGCTGGCCATCATGCCGACAGGCGGGGGCAAGTCGCTGTGTTATCAGCTACCTGCGCTGTGCCGGGGCGGGGTGACGGTTGTGGTCTCGCCGCTGATTGCGCTGATGCGCGATCAGGTGCGCGGGCTGACGCAGCAGGGCGTTGTCGCAGGCGCGCTGACATCCGCCAACACGCCCGAGGAAAATGACGCCATCTGGCGCGCATTATCCGATGGTCAGATGAAGCTGCTGTATCTGGCACCCGAACGCCTTGCCGCCGGGGCCACTGTGCAGATGCTGGAACGCGTCGGCGTCGGCCTGATCGCGGTGGACGAGGCGCATTGCGTCAGCCAATGGGGCCATGATTTCCGCCCCGATTACCTGCGCATCGGCGCATTGCGCCGCGCGCTGGATGTGCCGCTGGCGGCCTTTACCGCCACCGCCGACCCCGAAACCCAGCTTGAGATTGTCGAAAAGCTGTTCGGCGGCCATGCCCCCGCGACCTTTCTGCGCGGCTTTGATCGCCCGAACATCCACCTCGCTTTTGCGGCGAAAGACGGACCGCGCCAGCAGATCCTGCGCTTTGCTTCTGCGCGCAAGGGGCAGTCCGGTATCGTCTATTGCGGCACCCGCGCCAAGACCGAAGTGCTGGCCCAAGCCCTGCGCGAAGCGGGCATCCCCGCCTGCCACTATCACGGCGGCATGGAGCCGAACCTGCGGCGCGAGACCGAGGAGCGTTTCCAGCAAGAAGACGGGCTGATCGTCGTTGCCACCATCGCTTTTGGCATGGGCATCGACAAACCCGATATCCGCTGGGTCGCCCATGCCGATCTGCCCAAATCGATCGAGGGCTATTATCAGGAAATCGGCCGCGCCGGCCGCGACGGTGCCCCGGCCGAGACGCTGACGCTGTTTGGCGCCGACGATATCCGTTACCGCCGCGCCCAGATCGACGAAGGCGCCGCCCCCGATGACCGCAAGGCCGCCGACCATGCCCGCCTGAACGCCCTTCTGGGTCTGGCCGAGGCGCAGACCTGCCGCCGCCACGGGTTGCTCACCTATTTTGGCGAGGCACCGCCGCCGCCGTGCCAGAACTGCGATCTGTGCGATGCGCCGCCCGCTTTGTTCGATGCGACGACGCCCGTGCGCATGGCGCTGTCTGCCATCGCCCGCACCGCGCAAAGCTTTGGCGCGGGCCATATCATTGATATCCTGACCGGAAATGCGACCGATAAACTGCGCGAGCGTGGCCATGATGCCCTGCCGACCTTTGGCGTCGGCAATGGCTGGTCGCGGCCGCAGTGGCAGGGCATGTTCCGCCAGATGATGGGCCTCGACCTTTTGCGCCCCGACAGCGCCCGCCACGGTGCGCTTTACCTGACCGAGGCCGCGCGTCCCGTGCTCAAGGGCGAACAGCCGGTCACCTTGCGATCTGATGCGTTGAAGGTCGCGAAATCCGCCCCCACCGTGCGTGCCATTGTGGCCGAGGAGGATGCGCCGCTGTTTTCCGCCCTGCGCGCCAAACGCGCGGCGCTGGCGAAGGCACAGGGCGTGCCCGCCTATGTCATCTTTCCCGACAAGACCTTGGCCGAAATGGTCGCCGCGCAGCCCGAGACCCTTGACGATATGGCCCGCATCAGCGGCGTCGGCGTGAAAAAGCTGGAGCTTTATGGCGAGGAATTCCTTGCCGTTCTGACCGGCGAGGCCGCGCGCCTGCATCCGATGCGCCGCAGGCTTGCCGGACAGGCGGGCGGGCAGCTTTATGACCTGCTGCTGGCGGCGCAGGCCGATCTGCAGCGGGGGACCAGCGGCTTTGACAAACCCATGAGCCTGTCGTCGGCGGAACTCGCGCGCGTGGCCAAGGCGCGCCCCCATGACATGGATGCGATGACCCGCCTGATCGGCGAAAAACACGCCGAGCGCTTCGGCGCGGCTTTTCTTCGCGCCATAGAGCGCGCAAACTAGACCCGCGACCAATAAGGACTGCTGCCCGTGCTTTGTGTAATTTCGCCTGCCAAGGCGCTGGATCTGACGCCGAACCCGACCACGACGACCCGGCCCGCCTGGCAAAAGGACGCCGCGCATCTGGCGGGCTTGATGAAGCAAAAATCCGTGGCCGAGATCCGCGCCATGATGGATCTGTCCGAAGAACTGGCGCAGCTGAACCGCACGCGCTTCCAAAGCTTTGCCAATCATCCCGGCCCGGATCATGAAAAGGCCGCGATCTATACATTCAACGGCGATACCTATCAGGGCTTTGATGCGGCCACGCTGGATGCACCGGCTTTGTCCTATGCGCAGGATCATTTGCGGATTCTGTCCGGCCTTTACGGAATGCTGCGCCCGCTGGACGCGATCCAGGCCTATCGTCTGGAAATGGGTCGCCGCCTGACCACGGAAAAAGGCAACACGCTTTATGCCTATTGGGGCGATCGCATCGCCCGCGCGCTGAACGATCAGGCCGAGGCATTGGGCACCGAATTCCTGCTCGATTGTGCCAGTCAGGAATATTTCAAAGTCGTCGACCGCAAGGCGCTCAAGCTGATGGTGATCGAGCCGACCTTCCTCGAGGTGAAGAACGGCGTCGGTAAAACCGTGTCATTCTATGCCAAGCGCGCGCGCGGCGCGATGGCGCGTTTCGCGATGGATAACCGCATCACCGATCCGACCGATCTGCGCGCCTTCAGCGTGGGCGGCTATCGCTGGAACCCCGAGAGCCTGCCCGGCAAGCCCGTGTTCAGCCGCCCATCCCCCACCGCGCGTGACATCACTGCGGGTTGACTTCGCGCCCCATCAGGCATTCTTTGCGCCTGATTTCGAATGTGGGTGCGAGTGATGTTGCGCGAATTTTTCTCTTACTACCGACCGTGGCGCAAGCTGTTCATCCTTGATTTTGGCTCGGCCGTTGTCTCGGGCCTCTTGGAACTTGCCTTTCCGCTGGCGATTACCTGGTTCATCGACAGCCTGATCCCCTTGGGCGATCTGCAACTGACCGTCTTTGCCGCGCTGGCGCTGGCGGGGGTTTACGGGCTGAACGCCTATCTGATGTATGTCGTGATCTATTGGGGCCACCAACTGGGCATCAATATCGAGACCGAGATGCGCCGCCGCGCCTTTGACCATCTGCAAAAGCTGTCGTGGAGCTATTACGACACCCAGCGCACCGGCAAATTGGTCGCACGCGTCACCCGCGACCTTGAGGAAATCGGCGAGGTCGCCCACCACGGCCCCGAGGATCTGTTCATCGCCGTGATGACCTTTATCGGCGCGTTCTGCCTGATGGCGATGCTGCATGTGCCGCTTGCTCTGCTGACGCTGATCGTGGTGCCGGTCTCGTTCCTTGTGGTGCTGTTCTTTGGCCGTCGCATGACCCAGACATGGCGCGCGATCTATTCCCGCGTCGCGGGATTTAACATCCGGCTCGAGGAAAACGTCGGCGGTATCCGCGTCGTCCAGGCCTTTGGTAATGAGGAACACGAGCGCAAACTGTTTGCCAAGGACAATGCCGCCTATCGCAACACCAAAATCGACGCCTATCGCTATATGGCAGGCTCTAACGCGCTGAACTATGTGGGGATGCGCGCAACGCAGATCATCGTCATGGTCGCAGGCGCGGCTTTTGTGCTGGACGGCAGCCTGACCACGGGCGGCTTCGTCGGCTTTCTGCTGCTGGTGAACGTGTTCCTGCGCCCGCTCGATAAGATCGCCACCGTGATCGAGATGTATCCCCGCGGCATCGCAGGCTTTAAGAACTTCCAAGAACTGATGTCGATCGACCCCGATATCGCCGACCGCGCCACCGCGAAAGATGCCCCCGTCCTGACCGGCGATATCCGCTTTGACGATGTGCATTTCGCCTATTCCAACGGGCGCGAGGTGCTCAAAGGTGTCTCGTTCGCCGTGAAACCGGGCGAGACGGTGGCCTTTGTCGGCCCCTCGGGCGCGGGGAAAACCTCGCTTCTGGCGCTGCTGCCGCGATTCTATGATGTGACGGGCGGCCAGATCACCGTGAACGGCACCGATTTGCGCGACCTGACGCTGGCCAGCCTTCGGGCCCAAGTCGGTATCGTCAGCCAAGATGTCTATCTGTTCGGCGGCACCTTGCGCGACAATATCGGCTATGGCCGCCTGGGTGCGACTGATGCCGAGATTATGGAGGCCGCCGCCCTTGCGCAGCTATCCGATATGATCGCCGGTATGCCCGCAGGCCTCGATACCATCGTGGGCGAGCGCGGCGTCATGCTGTCGGGTGGCCAGAAACAGCGCGTCGCCATCGCGCGCCTGTTCCTGAAGAACCCGCCGATCCTGATCCTCGACGAGGCGACATCCGCCCTCGATACCCAGACCGAGCGCGAGATCCAAGGCGCCCTCGACCGTCTGGCCGTTGGCCGCACCACGCTGGTCATCGCGCACCGGCTGGCAACGATCCGCAATGCCGACCGCATTTTCGTCATGGAAGACGGTCAGATTATCGAGACCGGCACCCATGCCGAGCTGGTCGCCGCAGGTGGTCGTTATGCGCGTCTGGACGCCGCTTAACCCATCAACAGGCGGATCGCGAGCACCGTCGAGGTGATGACGAGCAGCGGTTTGATGATCTTGGCGCCGACCCGCATGGCAAGGCGCGATCCAACATAGGCGCCCGCGACCTGCGCCAGCCCCATCAGCAGCCCCGTGATCCACCACGGGGTTGCGACCACGGCAAAGGCCAGCATCCCGCCCACATTCGACGACAGGTTCAAAAGTTTGGTATGCGCCGTGGCCTTTAGCACGCCGTAACCGGCCAGCGCGACAAAGCCGATCATATAGAACGCCCCCGCGCCGGGTCCGACCAAACCGTCATAGAACCCGACCAGCGGCACGACACTGGCCCCAAACAGCAGCGGCGTGATGCGCTGGCGGCGGTCGATATCATTGAGGCCCGGCTTCAGCGCGAAAAACAGCGCGATACCGATCAGCAGGATCGGCAGGCCCATGCGGATCGCCTCGACCGGCAGCGAACTGGTCAGCAGCGCGCCCAGCACCGATGCGACAAAGGCCGCAGCGGCAGGCCAGATCTGTTTGCGTAAGTCCACATGCCCCGCCCGCGCATAGCTATAGGTCGCCATCGCCGTGCCAAAGACGCCTTGGATCTTGTTGGTGGCAATCGCGGTCACCGGCGGTGCGCCTGCCAGCATCAGCACCGGCAGGGTGATTAGCCCGCCGCCGCCCGCAATGGAATCGACGACGCCCGCAAGAAATGCGGCCGCGATCAGCAGCATCAGAATATCAGGTGCGACTTCCAACATGATCAGGCCGCGAATTCCGCGCGGGTATAGCCCTGAATGAACAGCAGTGCCGACAGATCGCCGTGATTGATGCGGATATCGCATTGCGCCGCCACGGCGGGTTTTGCGTGCAGCGCAACGCCCGCACCAGCCAGATCCAGCATCCCCAGATCATTCGCGCCGTCGCCCACCGCCATCACCGCCTCATACCCAAGGCCAAGACGCGCGCGCAGCTCTTCGAGTGCGGCAACCTTGGCTTCGCGGCCCAGGATCGGATCGGCGACCTCGCCCGTCAGTCGGCCATCCGCCGCCAGCAGCGTATTGGCGCGGTTCTCGTCGAACCCCAGCGCCGCGCCGACGCGGGCGGTAAAGGCGGTGAACCCGCCCGAGACCAGCGCGCAATAGGCGCCGTTCGCCTTCATCGTCGCGATCAGATCGCGCCCGCCGGGGGTATAGGTAATGCGCGTCGCCAGCACATGGTCGATGACGCTCTCGTCCAGTCCCTTCAGCAGGCCGACACGTTCGCGCAGGGCGGCGTTGAAATCCAATTCGCCATTCATCGCGCGGGCGGTGATATCGGCGACGCGGGGGCCAACGCCGGCCTCGGCGGCCAGCTCATCAATGCATTCCTGCCGGATCATGGTCGAATCCATATCCGCCAGCAGCAGGTGCTTTTTGCGGCCTGCCGATGGCTGCACCACCAGATCAACGCCGATGGCCTGCAGATCAGCCCAAGCCTGCCATTGATCGGCGGGCAGGGCGGGCATGTCGAATTCCGCGGCTTCCCCCGCCGCCAGCCAGCGGGCCTCGCCGCCGCCCCATGTTTTGGAAAGCGCAGCGATCAGCCCGCCCTCTAAAGCGGGGTTCTGCGGATCGGTCAAAAGCGTTGCGGTAAACATGGGGCCTCGCGCGGGCAGGGAAGGGGATTTGCCCCCTTCTAGTGCCGCCCGCGCCGCAAGGGAAGCTGCTTAGACCACGGGCGTCAGTAGGGGGCGGCCCTCGAAATGCGCCAGCAGATTGCCCAGCATCAGATCGCCCATCGCAGTGCGCGCCGCCTCGACCGCGCCGCCGATATGGGGCAGCAGCAGCACATTCTCCATGGCAAACAGCGCTTCGGGCACCTGCGGCTCGTTCTCGAACACATCCAGCGCCGCGCCGCCCAAGCCGCCCGCTTGCAGCAGCTCGACCATGGCGGCTTCGTCAATGACGGTGCCGCGCGCCAGATTCACGATCTGACCCTGTGGCCCCAAAGCCTCCAGCACCTCGCGCGAGATCAGCTTTGACGTGCCCGCGCCGCCCGGCACGATGACGACCAGCCAATCCACTTCGCGCGCCAGTTCCACCAGATCCGCCACATAGCGATAGGGCAGCTCGGGCTTTGCGCTGCGGGCGGTATAAAGGATTTCCATCTTCATCGGCACCAGACGTTCCGCAATCTCGATCCCGATGCGGCCCATGCCGACGATACCGGCCTTTTTGCCCGTCAATGTGCCGGTCAGGGGCGCATGGCCCGTCAGCCATTTGCCGGCGCGCACAAAATCATCGTGCCAAGCGATGCGGCGCTCCTGCCCGATCATCATCCCGACGGTCAGCTCGGCCACCACGTCGTTCAGCATCTGGGCAGGCGCATTGGTGACGCGAATGCCGCGCGCGGCGCAGGCATCGGTATCAACCTTGTCATAGCCCGCGCCAAAGTTGGCGACGATCTCTAGCGCTGGCAGGCGCGCGATCAGATCTGCGGGCGCAACGCCACTGGTCGCGGCGCGGATGCGGGGGCCGACCTCGGCCAGCAGCGCCTCGGGGTCGGGGGCATTATACAGCTGATGCACGGTGAAATGCGCGCGCATCTTTTCGACCAGCGCGGGGGCAAGGGGCGAGGTCTGCAAAAGTTCGATTGTCATGGGGGCTTCTTCTGTTCGGGTAAGTGGCGGGACAGACTAACGGGGCGCAGGCTTGCCCAATTCCCGCGCCTTGGCAAGCATTGCCGCATTTGCCTTGACCTGTGCACAGCGCTAAACCGCGTTCATGCCCATAAAGGAGTCCGCGATGCGCCTGCACCATATCAAAGCCCATGCGTTTCACGCGCCCCGTCTGGGCGAGGTACAGGAATTCACCGATGTGCTGATCTCGCTGGACGAGACCGGCACGATTGTCGCAGTGACCGAGGGCGCCGATCACCCCGATGCGCTGGTGCTGCCCGCTGGCCAGATCCTGATCCCCGGCTTTGTCGATCTGCATGTCCATGCGCCGCAATATCCACAGCTCGGCAGCGCGCTGGACCTGCCACTCGAGGATTGGCTGCAGCATTATACTTTCCCGCTCGAGGCGCGTTACGCCGATCTGGATTTCGCCCGCACGGTCTATGATACGCTTATCGCCGATATGCTGGCGCTTGGCACCACATCCGCGCTGCATTTTGCGACGATCCATGTGCCTGCGACGAACCTTTTGGCCGAGATCTGCCTCAGCCGTGGCCAGCGCGCCGTGATCGGCAAGGTCGCGATGGACGACCCCGATGCTTGCCCCGATTTCTACCGCGATGCCTCGGCCACTGACGCCATTGACGGCACCCGCGCCGTCATCGACCATATCCACGCGATTGCGGGCAAGGACGGTCTGGTCGCCCCCGCGATCACGCCGCGTTTCATTCCCAGCTGCACCGATGAATGTCTGCATGGCCTAGGCAAGCTTGCGGCCGAGACCGGCGTGCGTGTGCAATCGCATATTTCCGAATCCGACTGGCAGCACGGGTTTGTGCGCGCCCGCACCGGGCGTTCGGACGCCGAAAGTTTTGCCCATTACGGGTTGCTGCGCGAATATTCCGTCTTTGCCCATGGCACGCATCTGAGCGCGTCCGATATGGAGCTGCTCCGCGATCACGGCGCGGGCGTTGCGCATTGCGCGGCCTCGAACGCCTATTTTGCGGGGGCGGTGTTTCCGCTGCGCCGCGCGCTGGATATCGGGCTGAACACCGGCCTTGGCACCGATATCTCGGGCGGCCCGAACCCCTCGATTTTCGAGGCGGCGCGCATGACGGTCGCTGCCTCGCGCATTCGCGCGCGCGGTGTGGATGCGGATATCGCGGCGGACGCGCGTGGCACGGCCGAACCCGCGATTGATATGGCAACGGCCTTCCACCTTGCCACGCGTGGCGGCGCACAGGCACTGGGCCTGCCGGTCGGCGCGTTCGAAGTGGGGATGAAATTTGACGCGATGGCGATTGACACATTGCGCGCCGAGGGCACCATTCGCCCGTTTGGTGCCACAGGCCTGCGCCTGCTGGAAAAGGTGCTGCACACCGCCAGCCGTCCCAATATCGTAGTGGTCTGGACGGACGGTGTGCAGCGGGTCGGGTCTTAACCCTTCAGCGCATCGCGCACGACATCGGCCAGCGGCGTGGTCGGGCGACCGATCAGCCGCGACAGGTCATTCCCCTCGTGGTGCAGCGCGCCGTTCGAGGCACCCGTGTCCCACGAGGCGATCGCCTCGGCAAAGCTGGCGGGAATGCCAAAGCCTTCCAGCGTCTTGGCATAATCCGCCTCGGCCAGATGATTATAGGCGATGGGCTTGCCGGTTTGCGCCGCCACTTCGGCAGCCAGTTCGGCCAGCGTATAGGATGTATCGCCCGCCAGCTCATAGGTTTTACCCTCGTGGCCGGTGCCGGTCAGCACAGCGACAGCGGCGGCTGCGAAATCTGCGCGCGGGGCAGATGCGATGCGACCCTCGCCCGCACTTCCGATCAGACCGCCAGCCGCAACCGAACCCGCAAGGTTGCCGGTGTAGTTTTCCGTATACCAGCCGTTGCGCAGGATCGTATAGGTCAGGCCGGATGCCTTCAGCAGCGCCTCGGTCTCGCGGTGCTCATCCGCCAGCGACAGGGGCGATTCGTCAGCCTTTAGCAGGCTGGTATAGATGATATGCGTGACGCCCGCGGATTTCGCAGCGGCGATCACATTGGCATGCTGGGCGGCGCGCTGGCCGACTTCGCTGGACGAGATCAGCAGCAGCTTATCAACGCCTGCCAGCGCAACTTCCAGACTATCGGGCTGGCTGTAATCGGCGGCGCGGGCGGTGACGCCCAGATCTGCGGCCTTGGCCACATCGCGCACCAGCGCGACGATCTGATCGGCGGGCACTTTTTCCTTCAACTGCGCAATAACCAGGCGACCGAGCTGGCCGGTGGCCCCTGTAACAGCGATTGTCATGGCGATTCTCCTTGCATCCATGGCTCTGCACCATCATATGCGCCAAGACTTACGAAATGTAAGAACCTACAAAAAGGTAAGTGTCATGAATCCCCAGATCCTGCGCAAACACGGCGAAGATATGCTGGCGGCTGATGTCCTCAGCAGTAAATGCCCCTCGCGCCGTGTGCTGTCGCATTTGACCAGCCGCTGGGGTGTGCTGGTGATGGTCGCGCTGATGCTGGACGGTCAGCAGCGGTTCAGCACCCTGCGTCGCCGCGTCGATGGCGTCAGCGAGAGGATGTTGGCCCAAACCCTACAAGCGCTGGAAGCCGATGGCATCGTGCAGCGGATCGATTTCAAAACCGTGCCGCCCCATGTGGAATATGTGCTGACCCCCATCGGCCATGAGGCGGCCGAGAAAGTCACCGCGCTGGCGGGCTGGGCCGAAGATAACCTTGACCGCCTGCTGGCCGCCGCACAGTCTGGCGCAACGCGCGATGCGTCAAACATTGTGCAACTTTCTGGTGAAACCCACACGGAAATGTCCTAGCGTCAGCGCATGGGGCGGAAAACCTTCCCCACGGGGAAGAAAGTCCTTGCAAACAAGGCTATGTCCCCGATGAAAGCCTATCAGAGGAGGCCAAAATGGCGTTTCTGCTTTCATTCGGAACTGAGGTGCGGGACGAGCTGCGGCGCAACTGGGGATGGATCCTGGCCGCTGGAATCGTCATGGTGCTTGCGGGCGTGCTGGCACTGGGCAATCTGTTCCTTGCCACCGTCGCATCGGTTTACTACGTCGGCCTGTTGATGATCCTGGGGGGCGCCGCGCAGATCGTGCAGGTCTTTCGCGCCACCGGCTGGAGCCGTCTTTATTGGCTGATCGGCGGCCTGATCTATATCGCGGCAGGCTTTGTCACCTTTTCCAACCCGGTCTTTGCCAGCTCGGTGCTGACGCTGCTGCTGGGCGCGGTGCTGATTGTCGGCGGAGTCGTGCGGATCATCATGGGATGGCGCGTCGATCCCGACCTTGGCAAATGGTGGATCGTGCTGGCGGGCGTGGTCACAACGCTTGCGGGCCTTGTGATCTTGATCGGCTGGCCGGTGAACAGCCTGTTTGTGCTGGGCGCAATCCTTGCCATCGACCTGCTGTTGCAGGGCTGGGCGGCGATCTTCCTGGCCTTCGCCGCCCGTAAATAAAGCCATCCGGCGGCGCTATTTCAGGCGCCGCCCCTTGACCCGCCGGATGCGCGCCGCGCGCCGCATCATCAGATCCAGCGCCACGACCACTGCCGAAAACGCCATCGCGCTATAGATATAGCCGCGCGGAAAGTGGCTGCCAAAGCCATCTGCCACCAGCGTCGCGCCGATCAGCAGCAAGAACCCCAGCGCCAGCACGGTCAGGCTGGGGTAATCTTGCAAGAACCGCGCCAGCGGCCCTGACGCGAACAGCATCACCAATATCGCCACGCCCACCGCGATCATCATCACCGGCAGATGATCGGTCATGCCGACGGCCGTAATGATACTGTCGACCGAGAAGATGATATCGAAAATCGGGATCTGTACGATGACGATCATCAAGCTGGCGGCGCCAACCTTTGGCCCGGCGTCTTCCTCGGAAAAGTCGGGGTTGATCATATGGCTGATCTCGACCGTCGCTTTCCAGATCAGGAACAGCCCGCCGCCGATCAGGATCATATCGCGGACCGAAAAACCGTGGCCAAAGGCGCTGAACACGGGCGTCGTCAGTGTCACCACCCAGGCAATCGCGGCCAGCCCGATCAGCCGCACGATCAGCGCCAGCCCAAGGCCCACAGCGCGCGCCATCGGGCGCATATGTTCGGGAAGCTGATTGGTCAGCAATGCCAGAAAGACAAGGTTGTCGATCCCCAGCACAATCTCCATCGCGATCAGGCTGACCAGCGCGGCCCAGGCCGCCGGATCGGCCATCGCGGCCATGAACCCTTGCATTTAAATGCCCTTCATCGGGTGAGTCTGTGCCAACGATGCACCCGCGCCATTGCGAAGTCCATGCGGCTTGAAGGGCAAAAGCCCCGGGAAATGCCGGGGCTTTCCGGTTGTTTAAGTCTTAGAAACGGAAGCCGACCAGCAATTGCGTGCTTTCGCTGGTGGCGCGCGCGCCAATGACGAAACGATCGAACGAGACCGTCAGCACGGCGCCAAAGTTGCCGGTGTAATCCACGTTGGGCGCCGTATCGGCATAGCATTGATATCCGAGATAGGACCGACGGCAGGACTGCGCCTCTTCGCGCACGCCAGCCAGCAGGGCGGCGTCGATGCGATGCGTGCCGCTTTGATACAGGTTCGCACCGACCAGAAAGTTGAACGACATCGCTGTGCGGTCTGCGTTGCTGCGATACCAGGTCGAATCGGATTTGATCCCCTCGCGCGCGATGTCAAAGCCGACAACCAGCGGGCTGTTCGTGACCTTATACATCATGCCGATCGCCAGCTGCGTATGATCGTTCGCCTCGCGGTCATCGCTTGAGACGCCTGCGCCGCCATAGATGGCGTATTGCAGCGTGTCAGTGCTTTGGGCGAACAAGGGGCTGGCGACAAGCGATACCGCCAAAGCGGCAGCAGGAATGGCGAAGGTTTTCAATGGGCTATCCTTTGGTGCTGAAGCCGTGCGCGATAGCGGGCTTGCGTAGCTTCGGCAATATGTCCGCAGGGGCCGCGACAGCGCCCATGATACTTCGCGCGCATCCGTTGTCATAAAGCCACATCAGGCGGCAGGTGCCGTAAAAACATCACTTGATTTTACTTTGGGGCAAGAGTAGCCACGGCGGTGGGACACCCCTCCCCAACGGGGGGCGATTATCTGTAAGGATACCAGACATGACCACCACCAAACCGGCTGCGCTGCCGGCGAACCCGCGTTTTTCCTCGGGCCCCTGCGCAAAACCCCCGACATGGTCGCTTGAAGCCTTGTCCGACGCGCCCGTCGGCCGCTCGCACCGTGCCGCGATTGGCAAAAAGAAATTGAAAGAGGCGATCGACCTGACACGCGAAGTGTTGGGCGTTCCGGCTGATTACCGCATCGGTATCGTGCCTGCCTCGGACACCGGCGCTGTGGAAATGGCGCTGTGGTCGCTGCTGGGCGCGCGCCCGGTGGAAATGCTGGCTTGGGAAAGCTTTGGCGAGGGTTGGGTCACCGATGTCGTCAAACAGCTAAAGCTGGACGCCGAGATCAAAAAAGCCCCCTATGGGCAGATCGTTGATTTTGCCACCGTCGATTTCGACAAAGACGTTGTTTTCACGTGGAACGGCACCACCTCGGGCGTGCGCCTGCCCAGCGGCGATGCGATCCCCGCGGACCGCGCCGGCCTGACCATTTGCGATGCGACCTCGGCCGCATTCGCGCAGGATCTGGCCTGGGACAAGCTGGATGTCGTCACCTTTAGCTGGCAAAAAGTGCTGGGCGGCGAGGGTGGCCACGGTGTTCTGATCCTGTCGCCCCGCGCGGTCGAGCGTCTGGAAAGCTACACCCCCGCATGGCCGCTGCCCAAGATCTTCCGCCTGACCTCGAAGGGTAAGCTGATCGAGGGGATCTTTGTTGGCGAGACGATCAACACCCCGTCGATGCTCTGTGTCGAGGATTACATCTTTGCGCTGAACTGGGCCAAATCGGTCGGCGGTTTCACAGGGCTGCAGGCGCGCGCCGACGCCAATTCGCAGGCGATCTTTGATTTTTGCGCCACGCGCGACTGGATCGACAATCTGGCCGAGGATGCGGCCACGCGGTCGAACACCTCGGTCTGCCTGAAATTCACCAACCCCGCCATCAAAGACGGCGCGGCTTTTGCCAAGGGCGTTGCAAAACGCCTTGAGGCCGAGGGCGCGGCGCTGGATGCGGCGTCCTATCGCGATGCGCCTGCGGGCCTGCGCGTCTGGTGCGGTGCGACGGTCGAGACGGCTGATGTCGCCGCGATGCTGCCCTGGCTCGAGTGGGCCTATCAGGCCGAACTCGCCGCTCAAGCGTAATTCACTGCGGGCCAAAGCGCCCGCAGACCCCCTAAAATTTTCACCAAGGATACCTGAAAATGGCTCCCAAGGTTCTGATTTCCGACGAACTCTCTGACGCCGCCGTGCAGATCTTCCGTGATCGCGGCATCGAGGTCGACTTCCAGCCCAAGCTGGGTAAAGACAAAGAAAAGCTGGCCGAGATCATCGGCAATTACGACGCGCTGGCGATCCGTTCGGCGACCAAGGTCACCGAAAAGCTGATCGAGCAAGCCACCAATCTGAAGGTGATCGGCCGCGCCGGGATCGGTGTCGATAACGTCGACATTCCCGCCGCGTCGAAAAAGGGCATCATCGTGATGAACACCCCCTTTGGCAATTCGATCACCACCGCCGAACATGCCATTTCAATGATGATGGCCGTGGCGCGCCAGATCCCCGAGGCGTCGGCCTCGACCCATGCGGGCAAATGGGAAAAGTCGCGCTTCATGGGGGTCGAGCTGACCGCCAAGACGCTGGGCGTCATCGGTGCGGGCAATATCGGCTCGATCGTCTGTGACCGTGCCAAAGGTCTGCGTATGAAGGTTGTCGCCTATGACCCCTTCTTGACCGAAGATCGCGCAACGCAACTGGGGATCGAAAAGGTCGAGCTGGATGATCTGTTGGCCCGCGCCGATTTCATCACGCTGCACGTGCCGCTGACCGATGCGACCCGCAATATCCTGTCGGCCGAGGCGATCGCCAAGACCAAGCCCGGTGTGCGTATCGTCAACTGCGCCCGTGGCGGTCTGGTGGACGAAGCCGCGCTGGCCGAGGCGATCAAATCCGGACATGTCGCCGGCGCCGCTTTCGACGTGTTCGAGGTCGAGCCTGCAACGGAAAGCCCGCTGTTCAACCTGCCCAACGTTGTCGTGACGCCCCACCTTGGCGCATCGACCAGCGAAGCGCAGGAAAATGTCGCGCTGCAAGTGGCCGAACAGATTGCCGATTACCTGCTGACCGGCGCGGTGACCAATGCGCTGAACATGCCATCAGTCACGGCCGAAGAAGCCAAGATCATGGGCCCGTGGATCAAACTGGCGGGTCATCTTGGCAATTTCATCGGTCAGATGACCAACGAGCCGATTGTCGCGATCAATATCCTGTTTGATGGCGTGGCCTCGACCATGAACCTGAAGGCGCTGAACTCGGCCGTGATTGCGGGCATCATGCGCAAGTTCAACCCCGATACCAACCTTGTGTCTGCGCCGGTCATCGCAAAGGATCGCGGGATCAAGATATCGACCACGCAGCAAGATGCAGCCGGCGCGTTTGAAGGCTATATCAAAGTCACCGTCACCACCGAGCAGCGCACCCGTTCGGTGGCTGGCACCGTGTTCAGCGATGGCAAGCCGCGCTTTATCCAGATCAAAGAGATCAACGTCGATGCCGAGATCGGTGCCGATATGATCTATACGACCAACAAAGACGTCCCCGGTGTGATCGGCACTCTGGGCGGTATCTTGGGCGAGAATGGCGTCAATATCGCGAACTTCACCCTTGGCCGCGCGGATCAGGGCGGCGAGGCGATTGCGGTGCTTTATGTCGATGGCCGCCCCGACGAGGCGGTGCTGGACAAGGTTCGCGCCTCTGGCAAGTTTGGCCAGGTGACGGCGATGCATTTCGATGTGAACTAAAAGAATGGGGCCTCAGGGCCCCATTTTCTTTATGTCGGGGGATAAGATGTTGGAACTGAGACCCGGTTGCGAATGCTGCGACCGCGACCTGCCGCCAGAATCGCGCGATGCGCGGATTTGCACCTTTGAATGCACCTTCTGCGTCGATTGCGCCGAGGATGTCTTGGGCGGTATTTGCCCCAATTGCGCGGGCGAGCTGGTGCGCCGCCCTGTGCGCCCGCCCGCCGCGCTGCTGCGCCATCCAGCCTCGACGACGCGGGTATTCAAGCCGCGCGCCTAACGCAGGCTGCGCCCCTTGATGATCGCATCCTTGCCAAAGCGGGCGCGGATCGCGTCGGTGGCGCGTTCCGCCCCGGCGCGTTTGGGCGCATCGGGGTCCAGCAGGTCGGTTTGGCGATCGTCATCGCGTGCGGGCAGCAGGTCACTGATACCAACGCCCAGCAGGCGATAGGGCCCTTGGTTGCCGACCGCATCAAACAGGTGGCGGGCGGTGCGGTAGATCGCATCGGCCAATTGTGTCGGCCGATCCAGCTTGCGCGCCCGCGTGATCAGCGTGTGGTTGGCGCGTTTCAGTTTCAGCGTCACCGTCCAGCCCGCCATATCATGCGCCTTCGCGCGCCCCGATACCTTTTCCGCCATGCGCCAGATATGGCCATCCAGCAGATCGGGGTCGGATGTATCCACGTCAAACGTCGTCTCGTTCGAGATGCCTTTGAGCGCGCGGTCGGGGGCGACGGGGCGGGCGTCCTGCCCGCGTGCAAGGTGATAGAGGCGGCTGCCCATCGCGCCGAACCGCTCGTGCAGGGCCTGTCTGTCCCAGCGGGTGATGTCGGAAAAGGTGCGGATACCGGCACGTTCCAGCTGTTCCTGTCCCGCAGGGCCGATGCCCCAGATCATCCGCACGGATTTGGGCGCAAGGAAAGCCAGCGTCTCGGCCTGACCGATCACCGAAAACCCGCGCGGCTTTTCCAGATCAGAGGCGATCTTGGCCAGGAATTTGTTATGCGACAGCCCGACCGAGGCCGTCAGTCCCAATTCCTGTTCGATCCGGCGCACCAGCCGCGCCATGACCAGCGCGGGCGGGGCGTGGTGCAGGCGGGCGGTGCCGCGCAGATCCAAGAACGCTTCGTCCAGTGAGAGCGGCTCGATCGCGGGGGTCAGCGCGTCCATCATGGCGCGGATCTGGCGCGAGACCTCGGCATAGACAGACATGCGCGGCGGCACGACCACCGCATCGGGGCAGAGCTTTTTGGCCTGAAACATCGGCATGGCCGAGCGCACGCCGCGCACCCGCGCAATATAGCAGCAGGTCGACACGACGCCCCGCGTACCGCCGCCGACGATCAAGGGCTTGTCCTGCAGTGCGGGATTGTCGCGCTTTTCCACGCTGGCAAAGAAAGCGTCGCAATCCATATGGGCAATGCCAAGGTCGAAAAGTTCGGGATGGGACAGCATACGCGGGCTGCGGCACGCCGGGCAGCGCGGCGGCGCATCGTCGAAGACGGACAGACAAGAGCGGCACAGGCTGGGCATGACCCATAATAGCAGGGCGGAACAGAACGTGAAAGTGGCAGCTTGTCGCCGGTGAATATCCTGTTTTTCTTGACCTTTAGGCCGAAAATGCCAAAAATCTACGCAGATTTGCAAAGGAGGCAGCAATGCCCAGCGATATATCCGGAACGGGCCTGATCCTGATTTTGGTGGCGGCCTTTGTCGTCATCAGCATTTTCTGGGGCATTCGCATCGTGCCGCAGTCCGAAAAATTCGTGATCGAGCGGTTTGGCCGTCTGCATTCGGTGCTGGGGCCGGGGATCAACTTTATCGTGCCCTTCCTTGACCGCGTGGCGCATCGCATCTCGGTGCTGGAACGGCAGATGCCTGCGACCGAGCAAGATGCCATCACCTCGGATAACGTGCTGGTTTCGGTCGAAACCTCGGTCTTTTATCGCATCAATGACCCGGAAAAATCTGTCTACCGTATCCGCGATGTGGATGCGGCGATCCAGACCACGGTGGCGGGGATCGTGCGGTCGGAAATTGGCCGGATCGAGCTGGATCAGGTGCAGTCCAACCGCGGCCAGCTGATCGAGGCGATCCGTGTTCAACTGGCCGATCAGGTCGATGACTGGGGGATCGAGGTGACCCGCACCGAGATTCTGGATGTGAATCTGGATCAGGCGACCCGCTCGGCGATGCTGCAGCAGTTGAACGCCGAACGCGCCCGCCGCGCCGTCGTGACCGAGGCCGAAGGGCGCAAACGCGCGGTCGAATTGCAGGCGGACGCCGATCTATATGCCGCCGAACAGGGCGCGAAAGCCCGCCGGATCGAGGCGGATGCCGAGGCCTATGCCACGGGCGTCGTCGCCGAGGCGATCGCCAAAAACGGCCTAGAGGCGGCGCAGTATCAGGTCGCGCTGAAACAGGTCGAGGGGCTGACGAAACTGTCTGGCGCGAATGGCAACCAGACCATCGTGTTGCCGGCAAATGCGCTGGATGCCTTTGCCGATGCGTTCAAGATGCTGGGGGGACGGCTGAAATGACGGCGCTGATGACCGTCTGGTGGGCCTGGGTCTGCGCGGGGGTCGTCTTTGCGATCATCGAAGTGGTCGTGCCCGCGTTCATATTCTTGGGCTTTGCGATTGGCGCGGTGCTGACGGGGATCGTGGTGCTGCTGGGGCTGACGTCGGTGCCGTGGCTGCTGCTCATGTTCGCGCTGTTTTCGCTGGCGGCCTATATCGCGCTGCGTCTGGCCTTTGGCGCGCGGAAGGGCGAGCGTCGCACCTTCCGCGATGATATCAACGATAATCGCCGTTAGGGCAGCTCGGCCACGATAGCGCGGGCGGCGGCGGCGGGATCTGCCGCTTGCCAGATCGGGCGGCCGACAACGATATGATCCGCCCCTGCGGCAATCGCGCTGGCGGGGGTTTCGACACGTTTTTGATCGCCCAAAGCCGCGCCTGCGGGGCGCACGCCGGGGGTGACGATCAGGCGACCGGCGGCCTCGGGCAGGGCGCGGATCAGCGCGGCCTCTTGCGGGCTGGCGATGACGCCATCGGCACCGGCGGCAAAGGCGCGGGCGGCACGCTCGGCGACGATCTCGGGGATGTCACCGCTGCGGATCAGGCCCGCATCCAGATCGGCGCGGTCAAGCGAGGTTAGGATCGTCACCGCGAGGATTTTCAGGTCTTTGCCTGCCGCGCCCTGTTTGGCGGCATTGACCACATGGGGATCGCCGTGGACGGTCAGGAAATCGAGGTCGAACTGCGCGATGCCGCGCGCGGCCGATTCAATCGTTGCGCCGATATCGAACAGTTTCATATCCAGAAAGACGCGCTTGCCATGTTCGTCCTTTAGCTCGCGCGCAAGGGCCATGCCGCCGGTGGTCAGCATCCCCAGGCCGATCTTGTAAAAGCTTGCCGCATCGCCCAGCTTTTCGGCCAGTTGCAGGCCCGCGATGGCGTTGGGAACATCAAGGGCGACGATAAGGCGGTCATCAACATGTGGCATCTGGGGCATCTCCTGAACAAACGGTTGCCTTCTGGACGGGCGGGGCGGGCAAGTCAATTCAAATAGGGCGCGGGCGCACTTGTATCATAAGCGCAACATGCCCAATTATGGCCCAGAGGCCCCAATAGGGACGTGCCGCATGGGCGGGCGTCATCACCATCCGGGGCGCTTTGAAAGGGAGAATGCACATGAACTTAGAGAAGTTCACCGAGCGGTCTCGTGGTTTTTTGCAAGCCGCTCAGACGATTGCCATGCGCGAAGGGCATCAGCGCCTTTTGCCCGAACATATTCTGAAAGCCCTGCTGGACGATCCCGAAGGTCTGTCCGCCAATCTGATCAACCGCGCAGGTGGCGCGGCCGATCGCGTGCGCGAGGCTGTGGATCTGGCTGTCAGCCGCCTGCCGAAAGTGTCGGGCGATGCGGGGCAGGTGTACCTTGATTCGCTGACCGGCCGCGTGCTGGACGAGGCGGAACAGATCTCGACCAAGGCGGGCGATAGTTTCGTCACCGTGGAACGGCTGCTGACGGCGCTGGCGCTGGTCAAGTCCAAGGCGAAAGAGGCGCTGGACGCCGGTGCCGTGACGCCGCAGGGGCTGAACACCGCCATCAATGATATCCGCAAGGGTCGCACCGCCGATAGTGCCGGGGCCGAGGACGGCTTTGACGCGCTGAAGAAATATGCGCGCGACCTGACCGAGGATGCCGCGGCCGGCAAGATCGACCCGATCATTGGCCGGGACGAGGAAATCCGCCGCGCCATGCAGGTGCTGTCGCGCCGCACCAAGAATAACCCGATCCTGATCGGCGAGCCGGGCGTGGGTAAGACCGCGATTGCCGAGGGCCTTGCTCTGCGCATCATCAACGGCGACGTGCCTGAATCGTTGCGCAACAAAAAGCTGTTGGCGCTGGATATGGGGTCGCTGATCGCCGGTGCGAAATATCGCGGCGAATTCGAGGAACGTCTGAAGTCGATCCTGAAAGAGATCGAAGCCGCCGCGGGCGAGGTGATCTTGTTCATTGACGAGATCCACACGCTGGTCGGTGCCGGCAAGGCCGATGGTGCGATGGATGCGGCGAACCTGATCAAGCCTGCGCTGGCACGGGGCGAGTTGCATTGCGTCGGCGCGACCACGCTGGACGAATACCGTAAGTATATAGAGAAGGACGCCGCGCTCGCCCGCCGGTTCCAGCCCATCGTCGTGGCCGAACCCAATGTCGAGGATACGATCAGCATCCTGCGCGGCATCAAAGAGAAATACGAGCTGCACCACGGGGTGCGGATCTCGGATTCGGCTTTGGTGGCGGCGGCGCAATTGTCGCATCGCTATATCACCGACCGTTTCCTGCCCGATAAGGCCATCGACCTTGTGGACGAGGCTGCCAGCCGTCTGCGCATGGAAGTGGACAGCAAGCCCGAGGAGCTCGACGCGCTGGACCGCGAAGTGCTGCAAAAGCAGATCGAGGCCGAGGCGCTGAAGAAGGAAGATGACACCGCCAGCAAGGATCGCCTTGAAAAGCTGGAACGTGAGCTGTCGGATCTGCAAGAACGCGCCGCCAGCCTGACCGCCAAATGGCAGTCGGAACGTGACCAGATGGAAGCTGCGCGCGGCCTGAAAGAAAAGCTGGAAAAGGCACGGGCCGAGCTGGAGATCGCCAAGCGCGAGGGGAACCTCGGCAAGGCGGGCGAGCTGTCCTATGGCATTATCCCGCAGCTGGAACGCGATATCGCGGCGGCGGATACGGCAGAAAGCGTCATGGTCGAAGAGACCGTCCGCCCCGAGCAGATCGCCGAAGTGGTCGAGCGCTGGACCGGTATCCCGACCGCCCGCATGCTGGAAGGCGAGCGCGACAAGCTGCTGCGGATGGAGGACGAGCTGGGCCGCCGCGTCATCGGTCAGCGCGAGGCGGTCCATGCTGTCGCCAACGCCGTCCGCCGCGCGCGCGCTGGGCTGAATGATGAAAACCGCCCGCTGGGCAGTTTCCTGTTCCTCGGCCCGACAGGTGTGGGCAAGACCGAGCTGACCAAGGCCGTGGCTGAATTCCTGTTCGACGACGACACTGCGATGGTGCGGATCGACATGTCGGAATTCATGGAAAAGCATTCGGTCGCGCGACTGATCGGTGCGCCTCCGGGCTATGTCGGCTATGAAGAAGGCGGCGTTCTGACCGAGGCCGTGCGGCGCAGACCCTATCAGGTCGTGCTGTTCGACGAGGTGGAAAAGGCCCACCCCGATGTGTTCAACGTTCTGCTGCAAGTGCTGGACGACGGGATGCTGACGGATGGCCAGGGGCGCACGGTCGACTTCAAACAGACGCTGATCGTGCTGACATCGAACCTTGGCTCGCAAGCG